>NZ_JAWHOP010000003.1:386479-470767 GCF_032586995.1 Pseudomonas syringae group sp. J248-6
TCAAGCCATGCGAGACACTCACACAGGTCCGAAGTGTTTCAAGCCATGTGGATGCTCTGCGGCAGCGTTGATCTTGTGGGAGCGAGCTTGCTCGCGAAGGCGGATTACCTGATCAATGGAGTTTCAGCGGCTGCGCGGGCTTCTTCGCGAGCAAGCTCGCTCCCGCAGACCCGGAATGTTTTCGAGCCATTTGGATTACTCACATAGGTCGGCGGTGTTTCCAGGCCATGCGGATGCTCTGCGGCATCGATGATCCTGTGGCAGCGCAAGGTCAGCCCGTTTTCGGGCTGACCGGTCCGCGTCTCAGATGTCGCTCAACCCTTCCAGCAACGCCTGATGCTGCTCTGGCGTGCCGATGCTGATGCGCAGGAACTGGGCGATACGCTGCTGTTTGAAGTGACGGACGATGACGCCCTGCTCGCGCAGTTTCGCAGCCAGGGCTGCGGCATCGTGCTGCGGGTGGCGAGCGAAGATGAAGTTGGCTGCCGAGGGCAGCACTTCGAAGCCTTTGCCCTGCAACTGTTCGACCAGCGCCTCGCGGCTTTCGATGACCTTGTTGCGCGTCGACTCGAAGTGCTCGCGGTCCTCGAAAGCTGCCGCACCACCCACATTGGCCATACGGTCCAGCGGATAGGAGTTGAAGCTGTTCTTGACCCTCTCCAGCGCTTCGATCAGATCAGGATGCCCCACCGCCAGGCCGACACGCAGACCGGCCAGCGAGCGCGACTTTGACAAGGTTTGAGTGACCAGCAGGTTCGGGTAGCGATCAACCAGCGTGATCGCGGTCTCGCCACCGAAGTCGATGTACGCTTCGTCAACGACGACCACTGAATCCGGGCTGGCCTTGATAATCTGCTCGACCTTGTCCAGACCGAGCAGGCAACCGGTCGGCGCATTCGGGTTGGGGAAGATGATCCCGGCATTGGGTCTGGCGTAGTCTTCGGCACGAATCTGGAACTGATCGTCCAGCGCGATCATTTCGTAATCGATCCCGTACAGACCGCAGTAGACCGGATAGAAGCTGTAGCTGATGTCCGGAAACAACAGCGGCGCATCGTGCTGAAACAAGGCGTGAAAGATATGCGCCAGCACTTCGTCTGAACCGTTGCCCAGGAACACCTGATTGGGCTGCACCTTGTAGTAATCGGCGACAGCGTGCTTGAGCAGGTCGCTGTTGGGGTCCGGGTACAGACGCAAGTCGTCGGTCAGCGCGGCACGCATGGCCTCGACAGCCTTGGGCGACGGGCCATACGGGTTTTCATTGGTATTGAGTTTGACCAGCCTGGTCAGCTTCGGCTGCTCGCCCGGCACATAAGGCACCAGACCGCTGACGAAAGGGCTCCAGAATTTGCTCATTATTTGCCGTCCTCTGTATTGCCTGCTTTCCAGTCGGGATCAGTAATTCGATATTCAGCACTGCGGGCATGGCCGCTCAGGGATTCGCCACGAGCCAGCACCGACGCTGTCTTGCCCAGCTCGGACGCACCCTGCGGCGAGCAGTAGATGATAGACGAGCGCTTCTGAAAATCGTAAACGCCCAGCGGCGAGGAAAAACGCGCCGTGCCGGAGGTCGGCAGTACGTGGTTGGGACCTGCGCAATAGTCGCCCAGTGCTTCGGAGGTGTGGCGCCCCATGAAGATCGCACCCGCATGGCGGATCTGCGGCAGCCAGGCTTCCGGATCGGCGACCGACAATTCAAGGTGCTCGGGCGCGATGCGATTGGCAACTTCGATGGCTTGCGCCATGTCTGCCACTTTTATCAAAGCGCCGCGACCGTTGATCGACGTTTCGACGATGGCCGCGCGCTCCATGGTTGGCAGCAGACGGGTGATGCTGGCCGCGACCTTGTCGAGGAATTCGGCATCCGGACTGACCAGAATGGCTTGGGCATCTTCGTCGTGCTCGGCCTGGGAGAACAGGTCCATGGCAATCCAGTCGGGATCGGTCTGACCGTCACACACCACCAGAATCTCGGAAGGACCGGCGATCATGTCGATCCCGACCTGACCGAATACGTGGCGCTTGGCGGTGGCCACATAAATGTTTCCGGGGCCGACAACCTTATCGACCTTCGGCACGCTTTCCGTGCCATAGGCCAGTGCTGCCACAGCTTGCGCACCGCCGATGGTGAACACCCGGTCGACACCCGCAATACAGGCAGCGGCCAGCACCAGCTCGTTGATCTCACCACGCGGTGTCGGCACGACCATGACCACCTCGGTCACGCCCGCCACTTTGGCCGGAATGGCATTCATCAATACCGAAGACGGGTACGAGGCTTTGCCACCGGGCACATACAGGCCTGCACGGTCCAGCGGTGTGACCTTCTGGCCCAGCACCGTGCCATCGGCCTCGGTGTAGCTCCAGGAATCCTGTTTCTGCTTCTCGTGATAGCTGCGCACACGCTCGGCGGCTTTTTCCAGTGCCTCGCGTTGAACCGGCGTGATGCGGGTCAACGCCAGCTCCAGACGCTCGCGAGGCAGGATCAGGTCGGCCATCGACGCGACCTGCAGCCCGTCAAACTTCTGGGTGAACTCGACCAACGCCGCGTCGCCGCGCTCACGTACCGCCTTGATGATGTCGAGCACGCGCTGGTTGACCGAGTCGTCAGACACGCTTTCCCAGCTCAGCAGGTGATCCAGATGTCGTGCGAAATCCGGGTCAGCAGCGTCGAGTCGGCGAATTGCAGTGGGCGTGGTCATAGCGGGGGCCTCAATAATTGGCGGATGCTCAGGAGCCTAAAGCTACCAAGCTATCCGCGCAGGCACCTGAGAAATTTGGCTATGACACGGATAGCTGGACGCAACTCAACGTTGCGTGGATGAATCAGCTACGGTGTCGCGACTCCACTGCCTTGCGCAGGGTGTCGATGAGGGCCTGAATGCGTGCGTGCTGCATCTTCATGGAAGCCTTGTTGACGACCAGACGCGAGCTGATGGTAGCGATCAGTTCCTGAGGCTCAAGGCCATTGGCTCGCAAGGTGTTACCGGTGTCGACCACGTCGATGATCTTGTCTGCCAGACCAATCAGCGGTGCCAGCTCCATGGAGCCGTACAGCTTGATGATGTCGACCTGACGACCCTGCTCGGCGTAGTAACGCTTGGCAACGTTGACGAACTTGGTCGCCACACGCAGACGGCCCTTGGGCTCGACCGCACCGATGGCACCGGCAGTCATCAGCTTGCACTTGGCAATTTGCAGGTCCAGAGGCTCGTAAAGGCCCTGGCCGGTATATTCCATCAACACATCCTTGCCCGCGACGCCCAGATCGGCGGCACCATGCTCGACATAGGTCGGCACGTCGGTGGCACGCACGATCAGCAGGCGTACGTCGGCCTGGGTCGTGGGGATGATGAGCTTGCGGCTCTTGTCCGGATTCTCGGTCGGCACGATGCCCGCTTCAGCGAGAAGCGGCAGGGTGTCGTCAAGAATGCGGCCCTTGGACAGTGCGATGGTCAACATGGGAAACGTAAGTCCTTATCAGGAAACTTTTGTCACGACGCAAGCGGCGCGTGACAACCCCCAGGCCTGTTCGGCCTGAAGTGAAACGAATCAGAAATCACACCCGCGACAGAACAGGCGGCCCCGATGCCACTGGCATCAGGGCCGCGCGCTACTAGCCCGGAACGCGGCGGATCTTGGCGCCCAGCATTTGCAGCTTCTCTTCGATGCACTCGTAACCACGGTCGATGTGGTAGATGCGGTCGATCAGCGTGTCGCCCTGGGCAACCAGCGCCGAGATCACCAGACTGGCCGATGCCCGCAGGTCGGTCGCCATGACTGGCGCGCCCTTGAGCATTTCGGTGCCGGTGACAATGGCAGTGTTGCCTTCAACCTGGATCTGAGCGCCCATGCGGTGCATTTCATACACGTGCATGAAACGGTTTTCAAAGATGGTCTCGATGACCGCTCCCGTACCTTCGGCAATCGCATTGAGCGAGATGAACTGCGCCTGCATGTCGGTCGGGAACGCTGGATACGGCGCGGTACGCACGTTGACAGCCTTCGGACGCTTGCCGTGCATGTTCAGCTCGATCCAGTCTTCACCGGTCGTGACTTCGGCACCGGCTTCCTGAAGCTTAAGCAGCACCGCTTCAAGGATGGTCGGATCAGTGTCCTTGACCTTGACGCGACCACCGGTAACGGCAGCGGCTACCAGGTAGGTGCCGGTCTCGATACGGTCAGGCATGACCTTGTAGGTGGCCGGGCCCAGACGTTTGACGCCATCGATAGTGATGGTGTCGGTGCCTGCGCCGTGAATTTTTGCACCCATCGCGATCAGGAAGTTGGCCAGATCGACAACCTCGGGCTCGCGCGCAGCGTTCTGCAGAACGCTGCGGCCGTTGGCGAGGCTGGCGGCCATCATGATGTTTTCAGTACCGGTCACGCTCACGGTATCGAAGAAGAAGTGGGCACCACGCAAGCCACCCTCGGGTGCCTTGGCCTTGATGTAGCCACCCTCGACATCGATGATCGCGCCCATGGCCTCAAGACCACGGATATGCAGATCAACCGGACGCGAACCAATGGCACAGCCACCTGGCAGCGCCACTTCGGCCTCACCGAAGCGAGCGACCATCGGACCCAGTACCAGAATCGACGCACGCATGGTTTTCACCAGTTCGTACGGAGCGACCAGAGTCTTGATGGTGCGCGGGTCGATCTCGACGCTGAGCTTTTCATCGATCACAGGCTCAATGCCCATGCGACCGAACAGCTCGATCATGGTGGTGATGTCGTGCAGGTGCGGCAGGTTCTGAACAGTAACCGGCCCATCAGCCAGCAACGTGGCGGCAAGGATCGGCAAGGCAGAGTTCTTTGCCCCGGAAATGCGAATTTCGCCATCAAGACGAACGCCGCCGGTAATAATCAATTTATCCATTAGAGTCTCGACACCAATTTGGCTCAGGAACGCTCGGCCCATGCAGCGCGGCTGAAAAATTTCATGGTCACCGCGTGGATGCTGCCATCGGCAATCCAGGGGTTCAGATGGGTATAAATCTGTTGCTGACGCTTGACCGGACTCAGGCCGGCCAACTCGTCGCTGATGATATTCAGCTGGAAGTTGCAGCCTTCGCCTTCGACTTCCACCTTGATTTCCGGCAGCTTTCCTTCAAGGAAGCTTTTAACTTCTACGGCCTGCATGCTTAACCTCGATCGGCGCTGTACGCGCGCGGGTCGGCCATCATACAAAAAAGCCCATGTTATGCGAAGCCCGACAAGCAGGTCCCGGATAAAGGGCTTCTTCGATGACGCCTGTCAGTGGGTGTCCAGTAGCTCGGTCAGACCTGATACACGGGCTATCTGACGCATGTCTTCAGGCAGCGAGCGGACGGTGATCGACTTGCCTGCTTCCTGTGCATCACGCATGAAAGCCAGCAGCAGGGCAAGGCCCACACTGCTGGACTTCTCGACGCCCGAGCAATCGAGTGTCAGATCGGCCAGATCACCCGACTTGATCAGTGCCGCACCCTGCTTGCGCAACTGCGGCCCGGTGCGGTAATCCAGCACACCGATCAGCCTGAGCTCGCCAGGCCCGACGAGACGGACGGCGGACTCTGTCATTGTGCAGGCTTCTGTGCAGCGTCTACGGTGGATTTGGTCTTGGCAACTTCGCCAGCCCAGTTGTTGATGGTGGTGTCCAGGTCGTTGCCATTACGCTGCATGGCGTCGGCGAACTGATCACGGAACAGTTTGCCGATATTGATACCGTTGATGACAACGTTACGCACCTTCCACTCGCCGTTCAGCTTGACCAGCGTGTAGGAAACCGGATAAAGCGCGCCGTTGTTGCCTTTGACCTGCATATCCACGCTGGTACGGTCATCACCTTCGTCCTTGGCAGGAGCTACGGTGATGCCCTGGTTGTTGAACTCAAGCAGCGCGTTACCGTAGAACTGCATCAGGCTGCGCTTGAAGTTTTCTTCAAAGCGCTTCACCTGCTCAGGCGTCGCCTTGCGGGAGTACTTGACGGTCATGATGCTTTTGGAAATGCCATCGGCATCGACGACCGGACCGACAATACGGTTCAGCGCATCATAGAACGCACTCGGATTGGACTTGTACTGTTCACGGTTGGTAGCCAGATCGCTCAACAGTTCCTTGGTGGTACGTTCCACCAGATCGTGAGCTGAGGGCGTTGCCGCAGCGTTGGCCAGCATCGGCAAGGTGGCCAGCAATATCAACAGACCACGGCGCAGGATAGAGATCATTTAAAGCTCCTTACTTGGCTTACTTGGCGTCTTTGCTTACGGTATTGAGCAGGAATTTCCCGATCAGGTCTTCCAGCACAAGCGACGACTGCGTGTCATGAATGGTTGCACCGTCTTTGAGCAGCTTGTCATCGCCACCGACGCTGAGACCAATGTACTTCTCACCCAGCAGGCCAGCAGTCAGGATCGACGCCGTGGAGTCGGAAGGCAGGTTATCGACCTTCTTTTGAATCTCCAGCGTGACGCGACCGGTGAAGGTGTCGTGATCCAGATCGATCGCCGTCACCTTGCCGATTGTGACGCCAGCCATGCTTACCTTGGCTCTGACAGTCAAACCGGCAATATTGTCGAAGTAGGCATAAAGTTTATAGGTGTCGGTGCTCGCACTGGTGCTCAGACCACTGACTCGCAGGGCCAGCAGGAGCAGAGCCAGTATCCCGGCCAGCAGGAACAGACCGACTCCGGTTTCGATGGCGCGGTTTTGCATCAGAAATCTCCAAACATCAAGGCGGTCAAAATAAAGTCCAGTCCCAGCACGGCCAACGAGGCGTAAACGACGGTTCTGGTCGTCGCGCGGCTGATCCCCTCGGAAGTAGGATCGCAATCGTACCCCTGGAAAACGGCAATCCACGTCACTACGAAGGCAAATACGACGCTTTTGATCACCCCATTGAGCACATCGTTCGTGAAAGAAACGCTGTTCTGCATGTTCGACCAGAAAGAACCGTCATAGACGCCCAGCCAATCGATCGCTACCCAGGAAGCGCCCCAGATACCGACCACACTGAAAATCATCGCCAGAATCGGCATCGAGATGAAACCTGCCCACAGGCGTGGCGCAACGATGTACTTGAGTGGATCGACACCGATCATCTCAAGGCTCGACAGCTGCTCAGTGGATTTCATGTTGCCGATCTCGGCGGTCAGCGCAGAACCTGCACGCCCGGCGAACAGCAGGGCTGTAACCACAGGCCCCAGTTCACGCAGCAGGGTCAGTGCGACCATCTGACCGACCGCCTGCTCGGAGCCGTACTTGGTCAGAATGCTGAAGCCCTGCAGCGCCAGCACCATGCCGATGAACATGCCGGACACCACAATGATGACCAGCGACATGACACCCACCGAATACAGCTGCCTTACCAGCAGTTGAAAACTGCTGCCCGCACCGCCGCGGCCAAGCAGGGCATTTACCAGAAACAGACCGGAACGCCCCAGAACAGTAACAATATCAATGGCCGAACGCCCCAACAGGCGTACCCGGTCCATCAGTGACTTATTGCGCATCAGCGCTTCCCCAATAGATCTTCGCGAAAATCCGGCGCCGGATAGTGGAACGGTACAGGGCCATCAGGCTCGCCGGTCATGAATTGACGAATGCGTGGGTTGTCCGAGGACATCAGTTCCTCAGGCGTGCCCTGCCCCAGCACCTGCCCGTCACCCACTACATAGAGATAGTCGGCAATGCTCGCTGTCTCGCTGAGGTCATGGGACACCACGATACTGGTGATGCCCAATGCATCGTTGAGCAAGCGGATCAGGCGTACGAGCACGCCCATCGCAATCGGGTCCTGCCCGACAAAGGGCTCGTCATACATGAGAATCTGCGGATCGAGAGCGATGGCCCGGGCCAGCGCGACACGACGCTTCATACCACCCGAGAGTTCATCGGGCATCAGTTCGACCGCACCGCGCAGGCCCACAGCCTGAAGCTTGAGCAGCACGATGTCGCGGATCATTTCTTCCGGCAGTTCAGTGTGCACGCGCAAGGGAAAAGCGACGTTTTCGAAAACGTCCAGATCGGTAAACAGTGCTCCGCTCTGAAACAACACGCCCATCTGCTTGCGAGCATCGAACAGATCACTGCGCGACAGCTCAGGCAGGTTCTGACCATTGACCCACACCTGCCCTTCGCTTGGACGCAACTGAGCCCCCATCAAGCGCAGCAAGGTAGTCTTGCCACAACCGGACGGCCCCATGATCCCGGTGACCTTGCCACGTGGAATACGAATATCAACGTTATTGAAAATGCTGCGCGTACCGCGTTTGAAAGACACACCTTTCAACTCGACCGCATAGGCGTCATCAGGACTCATCTAAACTCCTTGCGATACAGCCTCCGCCCTCAGCCGTCGGTTCTTGGAGGCCGACCAGCTGTCCAGGCGCGCCGAACAGGCCGCGAACTATACCACCGCCGCCACCCGCCCCCAAGAAGAGAACCGAGCGGTTCAGGTAATCGTTGAATTATTCTGTACCACAATGTTATGGCATCAGGCGTGGATACAGACCCTCAAGCGCGTAGGAAATTCGTTTAAAAACAACACAACGACGATCAGACGTGAGGGAATCGTTCATTACCGCTATAATCGCCGCCTTTCAGCAGGCTGACCCTTTCCAGACATGAACCAATCCAGTGACCTGATCCAATCGGCGCAACGCACCATTCGCCTTGAGATAGAAGCCATACAAGGCTTGCTTGAACGTCTTGACGGCGATTTTGTGCGCGCGTGCGAAATGATCCTCGCCAGCAAGGGCCGAGTCGTTGTGGTCGGTATGGGCAAGTCCGGACACATCGGCAACAAGATCGCCGCCACGCTGGCAAGCACGGGCACTACCTCTTTTTTCGTGCACCCGGCTGAAGCCAGTCATGGCGACATGGGCATGATCACGCGCGATGACATCATTCTGGCCCTGTCGAACTCCGGCAGCACCAACGAGATCGTGACCCTGCTGCCGCTGATCAAGCGTCTGGGCATAAAGATGATCAGCCTGACCGGCGACCCCGAGTCCATTCTGGCCAAGGCTGCCGATATCAATCTCAACGCCCACGTCGTGCACGAGGCCTGCCCGCTCAATCTGGCACCGACCTCTTCGACCACCGCCGCACTGGTCATGGGCGATGCCCTGGCCGTGGCGCTGCTGGACGCACGGGGCTTCACCGCCGAAGACTTTGCATTCTCCCATCCAGGCGGCGCGCTGGGTCGTCGTCTGCTGCTCAAGGTCGAGAATGTCATGCACTCCGGCGACGCGCTGCCCAGCGTTCAACGCGGCACCCTGCTCAGGGATGCGCTGCTGGAAATGACCCGCAAGGGCCTGGGCATGACCGCAATTGTCGAAGCTGACGGCACACTGGCCGGCATCTTCACCGACGGCGATTTGCGCAGAACGCTGGACCGCCCTGTCGATATTCGCCAGACCATCATTGATGAAGTCATGACCCTTCACGGCAAGACGGCCCATGCAGAAATGCTGGCCGCCGAAGCGCTGAAAATCATGGAGGACAACAAAATCAGTGCGCTTGTTGTCGTAGACCAGTACGACCGGCCGGTTGGCGCTTTCAACTTGCAGGATCTTTTGCGCGCAGGCGTCATGTAATGGAAACCGAAATGATGACCCAGGACCTCATGCAGCGCGGCAAGGCTATCAAGCTGGCCGTTTTCGATGTCGATGGCGTACTGACCGACGGCCGCCTTTATTTCATGGAAGATGGCAGCGAGATCAAGACATTCAACACCCTCGACGGCCAAGGCATAAAAATGCTGATAGCCTCAGGCGTCACAACAGCCATTATCAGCGGCCGCAAGACTGCGATAGTCGAGCGCCGGGCAAAGAGCCTGGGCATTGAACACCTGTTTCAGGGACGTGAAGACAAGCTGGTGGTACTGGACAAACTGCTCGCAGAACTCCAGCTTGATTACGAACAAGTCGCCTATCTGGGTGATGATCTGCCAGACTTGCCAGTCATCAGGCGTGTCGGTCTGGGCATGGCGGTTGCCAATGCCGCAAGTTTTGTACGCGAGCATGCACACGGAATAACCAGGGCGCGAGGCGGCGAAGGTGCGGCACGCGAATTCTGCGAACTGATTCTGAGTGCGCAAGGCAACCTTGAAGCGGCTCACTCCGTCTATTTATAGAAGCCATTATGTTCACTAAAAAAATTCGCAAGTTCCTGCTGCTCGGGGTACTGGCGCTGCTGCTGGCAGCGGTCGGTTACTGGAATATCAGCCCGGAAAGCTTTATGGATCAGCCGGTATCGACCGTTGACGACACGGTCATCGACTACTATGCAATCAATGCGCACAGCGTGCAGTACCTGCCCGATGGCACGCTCCAGTACGACATGACCTCCGATAAGGTCGAGCACGTGAAAGCCACTGACGTGACCCTGTTGACCACGCCCGACCTGCATATGTACCGCGGCGGCGAGTTTCCATGGCACGTACAGAGCAAGAAAGGCGAAGTTTCGTCCGGCGGCGACCAGGTCGAGCTGATCGATTCCGTTCGTGTCGAGCGTACTGATGAAAAACAACGTACGACTATTATCACTACCAGTCGTATGACCGTATTCCCTCAGAAGCAATATGCGCAGACCGAGCAAGACGTTAGAATCGACGGCGCCGGCGGTGTGACTACGGCCAAGGGAATGAAAGCATATTTGAAAGACAGCAGGATGGACCTGCTGTCCAACGTAAGAGGACAGTATGAGGCTCGTTAAAACTCTTCCTTTATTGCTCGGCCTGGGCGCAGCACTGGGAAGCGCGAGCGCCTGGTCCCTGCCAACCGACCGCGATCAGCCGATCCACATCCAGTCTGACGATGCTCAGCTCGATGACAAGAAAGGCGTAGCAACCTACAAGGGCAACGTCATCATCACCCAGGGCTCGATGAAGATCACCGGTAACACTGTGACGATCACGCGTAATGCCCAGGGCGAAGTGGATGTGTTCACCTCTGTCGGCAATCTGGCTTATTACGAGCAGAAACCTGCCGTAGACAAACCGATTGTGCAGGCCTATGCCGTCACTATTCAGTACTACGCCGGGCAGGACCGTATCGTCCTCATTGACAAGGCCAAGGTCATCAATGATGGCAATACTTCCGAAGGCGAGAAAATCGTTTATGACACGGTCAGACAGGTCGTCAGCGCCGGTCGGGCCAATGGCGGTGCCAAGGTGACCACACCACGTCCGCGTATCGACATGGTCATCCAGCCGAAAAAGAAAACCGACCAACCTCAGAAGGCCCAGTAAATGGCGACGCTCAAAGCCCAGCATCTGGCTAAAAGCTACAAAAGCCGGCAGGTCGTGCGCGATGTGAGCATTTCCATCGACAGCGGCCAGATCGTCGGCCTGCTGGGCCCCAACGGTGCCGGCAAGACCACCTGCTTCTACATGATCGTAGGTCTGGTCCAGGCTGATCAGGGGCGCGTGCTGATTGACGATCTGGATGTCAGCCATCAGCCCATGCACGGTCGCGCCCGAGCCGGCATCGGCTACCTGCCGCAGGAAGCCTCGATTTTCCGCAAGCTGTCAGTGTCCGACAACATCATGGCGATTCTCGAGACCCGCAAGGAACTCGATGCCGGAGCACGCCGCAAGGAACTCGAAAGCCTCTTGCAGGAGTTTCACATCACCCACATTCGCGACAACCTGGGCATGAGCCTGTCGGGTGGCGAGCGCCGCCGTGTGGAAATTGCTCGCGCCCTGGCCACTGCGCCAAAATTCATCCTGCTGGATGAACCGTTCGCAGGCGTAGACCCTATTTCAGTGGGTGATATCAAGCAGATCATTCACCATCTCAAGGCCAAGGGTATCGGCGTACTGATCACCGACCACAACGTCCGTGAAACGCTGGACATCTGCGAAACTGCCTACATCGTCAACGATGGACAGCTGATCGCAGAAGGCGATTCCGAGACAATTCTGGCGAATCAACTGGTGAAAGAGGTCTACCTCGGTCACGAATTCCGCCTTTAATCGACTGCCCTTTGCGCTTAGCGGCCGATTGATGCCAGTGCAGTGTGTTGACAATATTTTATTTGTCATATCACTCTAGGCAAAGGCACAGGTTTCAGGCATATAATTTGCTTAAGTTGGCGCCCCGGCGCCTGTAGTAGATGGCGCATGCGCGCCGGCGAATAAGGTGTTTAGCCCCTGCCATGAAACCATCGCTAGTCTTGAGAATGGGCCAGCAGCTGACGATGACACCGCAGCTGCAACAGGCAATCCGCTTACTTCAGCTTTCCACACTGGACCTCCAGCAGGAGATCCAGGAGGCGCTGGAGTCAAACCCCATGCTGGAAAGGCAGGAAGAAGGCGACGACTTCGACAACTCCGACCCGCTTGCCGACAACATCGAACAAAAGCCCAATCCCGACGTTCAAGAGCCGACCTATCAGGAATCCGCACCCACTGTGGATAACCTTGAAGATGGCGAATGGAGCGAGCGCATTCCCAATGAGCTGCCTGTCGATACCGCCTGGGAAGACATTTACCAGACCAGCGCCAGCAGCCTGCCAAGTAACGATGATGACGAGTGGGACTTCACCACACGCACGTCTGCAGGCGAGAGCCTGCAAAGCCACCTGCTGTGGCAGTTGAACGTCGCTCCGATGTCCGACAAGGACCGCCTGGTGGCAGTCACGCTGATCGACTGCATCAATAACCAGGGCTATCTGGACGAAACCCTCGATGAAATTCTCGAGTCTTTCGATCCCGAGCTGGACATCGAGCTCGACGAAATCGAAGCCGTACTGCACCGCATCCAGCAGTTTGAACCGGCAGGCATCGGTGCCCGAAACCTGAGCGAATGCCTGCTCCTGCAACTGCGTCAGTTGCCAGCGAAAACACCCTGGCTGGCGGAAGCGCAACGACTGGTCACCGACTACATCGACCTGCTGGGAAGCCGCGACTACGGCCAGTTGATGCGGCGCATGAAGATCAAGGAAGACGAGCTGCGCCAGGTCATCGAGCTGGTCCAGAGCCTCAACCCGCGCCCTGGCTCACAAATCGAATCCACAGAAGCCGAGTACGTCATTCCCGATGTAATCGTGCGCAAGGACAATGAGCGCTGGCTGGTCGAGCTCAATCAGGAGTCCGTACCGCGCCTGCGCGTCAATCCGCAATACGCAGGTTTTGTGCGTCGGGCCGATACCAGCGCAGACAACACCTTCATGCGCAACCAGTTGCAAGAGGCGCGCTGGTTCATCAAGAGCCTGCAAAGCCGCAACGAGACACTGATGAAGGTCGCCACCCAGATCGTCGAGCATCAGCGCGGCTTTCTTGAGTACGGCGACGAGGCGATGAAGCCGCTTGTTCTGCACGACATTGCCGAGGCAGTGGGCATGCATGAGTCGACCATCTCGCGCGTGACCACCCAGAAGTTCATGCACACGCCACGCGGCATTTACGAGCTGAAATACTTCTTCTCGAGCCATGTAAGCACTTCCGAGGGTGGTGAATGCTCGTCCACGGCAATTCGCGCAATCATCAAAAAACTGGTTGCGGCGGAAAATCAGAAAAAGCCGTTGAGTGATAGCAAGATCGCTGGTTTACTGGAGGCACAAGGCATTCAAGTAGCCCGTCGCACAGTCGCCAAGTACCGCGAGTCACTCGGGATAGCGCCTTCCAGTGAGCGTAAGCGGCTGATGTGATGCAGGCCAAGCCACAGCGTCCCAGAGACAGGCGCCATGCCTGTCTCTTTATGCACTGGCAAAGGAGAAAGCTGTATGCAAGTCAACATCAGTGGACACCAACTGGAAGTGACCAAACCCCTTCGTGAATACGTTGAGCTCAAGCTCAAAAAGCTCGAGGGGCATTTTGACAAGATTACCAACGTGCAGGTCACGATGACGGTCGAAAAGCTCAAGCAGAAGATCGAAGCCACGTTGCACATCCATGGTGGAGAGGTCGTTGCCAATGCTGAACATGACGACATGTATGCTGCCATCGACCTGCTCACTGACAAGCTAGACCGACAATTGCTCAAGCATAAGGAAAAGCAGCAAAGCATCCTCAAAGGTGCGGCCGCTCGCTAACGCCCATTTAAATGATCCGAATCGAAAATATCCTGACCCCCGACCGCTCCCTTGTGAACGTGTCGGGTGGCAGTAAAAAGCGTGTACTCGAAGAAATTGCCAAACTGATCGGTCGTAAAGTACCGGGCATGGCTTCGGGCACAGTATTCGCAAGTCTTGTTGCCCGCGAAAAACTGGGTTCAACCGGTTTCGGCAACGGTATTGCCATCCCTCATTGCCGCCTTGCTGACTGCAGCGAGCCTGTCAGTGCAGTCATTCACCTCGCTACCCCCGTGGATTTCGACGCCATCGATGGCGCGCCGGTTGACCTGCTGTTTGTATTGCTGGTCCCGCAGGCTGCTACCGATGAGCACCTGGAGTTACTGCGCCAGATCGCCAGCATGCTTGATAACAAAAATGTGCGTAAGCGCCTGCGCAGTGCCAAAAGTGCTGAAGCGCTTTATCAAGTGGTGCTGGACGTGCAGAACGGAAACTGAACATGCGCATGATCATCGTCAGCGGCCGTTCCGGCTCGGGTAAAAGTACAGCCCTCGACGTGTTGGAAGACAACGGTTTTTACTGTGTCGACAACCTGCCGGCCGGATTGCTGCCGGAACTGGCCGAGCGAGCGCTGATCAATACTGAACTGGCCGAGCCCTTGCTGGCGGTGTCCATCGATGCGCGAAACCTGCCCAGTCACCTGACCCGCTTTCCGCAAATGCTGGATGAAGTCCGCTCACGCAACATCCAGTGCGACGTGCTTTACCTGGATGCGGATGAAGCAACCCTTCTCAAGCGCTTCTCGGAAACCAGGCGTCGTCATCCTTTGAGCACGGCAGATCGTTCGCTGGCCGAGGCGATACGCGACGAGACAACGCTGCTGGGCCCGATCATCGACTTGGCCGACCTGAAGATCAACACCACCCACCTGAACCTCTATCAGTTGCGCGACGCGCTCAAGCTTCGCCTGCTGAACAAACCCGAGCCAGGCACCGCGTTTCTGATCGAATCCTTTGGTTTCAAGCGTGGCATGCCCGTCGACGCAGATCTGGTGTTCGATGTGCGCTGCCTGCCCAACCCGTACTGGAAGCCTGAACTGCGCGACCATTCCGGGCTTGAACAACCGGTTATCGACTACCTGTCGGTGCAGCCCGATGTTGAAGAGATGTTTCAGGACATCTTCGCTTATCTGAACAAATGGTTGCCCCGGTTTGCAGCCAGCAACCGTTCTTACGTTACCATTGCCATCGGCTGCACCGGCGGACATCACCGCTCCGTCTACTTGACCGAACGGCTCGGCCAGGTCTTGCAACAATCACTCAAGAACGTTCAGGTTCGCCACCGCGACCTTAGCTGAAAGGATTTTCACTGCGATGCCCGCTCGTCAAATCACCATCATCAACAAATTGGGCCTGCATGCCCGCGCTGCCGCCAAATTCGTCGGCGTCGCAGGCAAGTTCCCTTGCACGATCAGGGTTGGCCGCTCTGAGCAGACCATGGTCGATGGTAAAAGCATCATGGCCGTGATGATGCTGGCGGCAGGCAAAGGTACCGAGATCCATCTGAAAACCGAAGGCGAATTCGAGCAGGAAGCGCTCGATGGCCTGGTTGAACTGATCAACAACAAGTTTGATGAGGGCGAGTAAGCCCTCAAACACGCCCCTTCCATGATCACCAGCAGTGCATCTGCAACCAGCTCAAACCGTGAGCAATCAGTAACGCCATACCGGCCAACAGCAGCCCGGTGCCTACAACGAGCCGCAACAACCGCACACCGCTGATAGCGAATATTCCTGAGCGCATAAGCTGCCTTGGGCCCGGTTACTGGAGTCAGACCAGCGCGGCCTGATAACGTCGAGACACTTCATCCCAATTGATCACGTTGTAGAACGCGTTGATGTATTCGGGGCGACGGTTCTGATAGCGCAGGTAGTAAGCGTGCTCCCATACGTCCAGACCCAGAATCGGCGTATTGCCATTCATCAACGGGCTGTCCTGATTACCGCTGCTTTCAACCACCAGCTTTTTGTCAGGGGTGACGCTCAGCCATGCCCAGCCGCTGCCGAAACGAGTCAATGCGGCTTTGGTAAACGCCTCTTTGAAGCTGTCGTAGCCGCCCAGCTGCTCGTCGATGGCCAAGGCGACAGGGCCTTTTGGCAAACCGCCCCCGCCTGGCACCATTACCTCCCAGAACAACGAATGATTCGCGTGACCGCCACCCTGGTTGATGACCGCCGGACGCAGGTTTTCAGGCAACTGCTTGATGCTGGCCACCAGTTTCTCGACGGACCAGTCAGCAAACTCCGTACCTTCGACCGCCGCATTAAGGTTGTTGATGTAGGTCTGGTGATGCTTGGTGTAATGGATCTCCATGGTTTGCGCATCGATGTGCGGCTCCAGGGCATCGTATGCGTAAGGCAATGCAGGCAAGGTATAAGGCATTTCAATGTGCTCCGTAGAAAAGTCCGGAAGTGGCTGCCGAGTGGCGCTGCAACGATGAGCGCGTGTGCTCGCTGCTGCTGTTCAGCAGCCGATGAGTGCGCGGGTATTCGCCGTGTTCACTGATAAAGCTCAGCAACTCGGCGTAGGTTTTGCTGCTGTGGCGCAAGGCTGCCTCACGGAGCGCCGGAGGAAGACGCTGATCCTGCATAGTCCGCAACAGATGTTGATGAATGGCACACAGGTATTCGGCGCTTTCCTCAGGCTGACCGAGGCTCAGGTGCAGGTCCGCCAGGTTGTGGTGAGAAATCACACAGGCTGCGACGGCTTCGTCGACATCCGCCCAACGCTCGAACAACACTTGCGCCAACGCCAGCGCCTGAAGGTACAGCTCGCGGGCTTCGACCCACTCGCCCAGATTGAAACAGCGATTGGCCTGCTCGATGGTGCGTTTCCAATGCTGCATGGTCATACCTCCAGGGGACGTTGGCTGGCTGGAATCAAATACCGCCAGCGGTGAGTTTTTCAGGGTTGAGCAACACTTCCAGTTCGCTACGTTGCAAATCGGTGTGCTCAAGGGCGACGTCAATGACCGGACGGCCCTGCTTGTAAGCGGTCTTGGCAATTTCGGCGGCTTTCTGATAGCCAATGATCGGGTTGAGGGCCGTCACCAGAATCGGATTACGCGACAACGCTTCCTTGAGCTTGGATTCATTGACCTTGAAGCTCGCAATCGCCTTGTCAGCCAGCAGCCGACTGGAGTTGGCCAGCAGCTCGATGCTGCTGAGCAGGTTCTGGGCGATGATCGGCAGCATCACGTTAAGTTCGAAGTTGCCAGACTGCCCCGCCACGGTAATCGTCGCGTCGTTGCCAATCACCTGCGCGGCAACCATGGCGGTGGCTTCCGGAATGACCGGGTTGACCTTGCCCGGCATGATCGATGAGCCCGGCTGCAAAGCCTCCAGCTCGATCTCACCCAGCCCTGCCAGTGGCCCCGAATTCATCCAGCGCAGGTCGTTGGCAATTTTCATCAGCGACACCGCCGTGGCTTTGAGCTGGCCGGACACCGCAACTGCGGTGTCCTGCGAACCGATCAACGCGAACAGGTTCTTGCCGGGCGCGAATTGCATACCGGTCAACGTGCTCAACTGACGACTGAAACGAGCCGCAAATTCGGGATGCGCGTTGATCCCGGTACCGACTGCGGTGCCGCCCTGCGCCAATGATTGCAGACTCGGCTGGAGACCTTGCAGATGCTCGACGTTGGCGCGAATCTGCTGTGACCAGCCGTTGAGCACCTGGCTCATGCGCACGGGCATGGCGTCCATCAGATGCGTACGGCCGGTCTTGACGAAGGCATGGACCTGCTCGGCTTTGTGTTCAGTCACTTGCACCAGATGGGCCAGCGCAGGCAGCAGTTGTTCGTGCAGGGCCAGTGCAGCGCTCACATGAATCGTGGTCGGGATGATGTCGTTGCTGCTCTGCCCGCAGTTGACGTGGTCATTGGGATTGACCTCTTGGCCCAGCACGCGCGTGGCCAGCGTGGCGATCACCTCGTTGGCGTTCATGTTGGTACTGGTGCCGGAACCGGTCTGAAAGATATCGACCGGAAAATGCATCATGTAGTCACTGGCCAGCAGGTCCTTCACGGCACTGACAATCGCCCTGCTCTGCCCCTCGCTGATCTGCTCCAGCTCCAGGTTCGCCTGCGCTGCGGCCGCCTTGGCCAGCAACAGGGCGCGAATGAATTGCCGGGGCATGCGTTGATGGCTGATCGGAAAGTTTTCCACCGCACGCTGAGTCTGCGCGCCGTAAAGGGCCTCGGCCGGGACCTGTAGCTGGCCCATGCTGTCGCGTTCGATACGGGTATTACTCATCGCAATGTCCTTGCACCAGTTCAGAGAGGGAAATAGAGGGCTGTAGCACGCAAGTCGCCAGTTGATGAACACAGGCTTGCCAGCGCTGACGCCGCGCAGGCGTGGAGGCGATTGCCTGTAAATCACGCAGCGGACGCCAGGCCTGATCCAGACACAGGCAGCGCCAGTGCCACGGCAATGCCGTATCGCGTGCGGTGTCTATCAAAAGACGGAAAGTGGTTTCGGCAATCATGGGCTGGGGCGTGGCGGTAAAACGCGCCAGATAGCGCCCTTCGGCGAGGTAATGCTCGATCAGCCGAGGCTCGTCGGGCTCAAGGGCGCAACGAATCCGCAGACTCAATCCACGCCAGTTTTCCAGATAAGACAGCTCGTGCAGAACAGACCCCATGACCGCAGCTCATTTTAGAAATGATATTCATTATTAAATGAGATATGAACTCAATACAAGAGCGCAGATTTTCGGGATCGGGCCTTAAAGTGATATGCATGCCCCGGAGGTGCCGGAAAACAGGCCTGGAGCTGTCCGAGATGAGGTGCGCGATGCGCGCGTGGATGTGTGACGCAGAGCGTCACGAAATGCATTCCTACGCTGGAGCGTGAGGAACGATATTTTCGCAACTATCGTGCCCATGCTCCGCGTGGGTATGCAGGTCTGGACGCTCTGCGTCCAGGGGCACGATAGTCAGGCGAAGGTAGCGGTCAGGTCAGCTACCCGCTACGGTCATACGCTCGATCAGCACCGAGCCGGTACGGATGTTGCTGCGCAGTTCAAGATCGCTGCCAACGGCGACGATCTGCTTGAACATGTCACGCATGTTGCCGGCAATGGTCACTTCCTGAACCGGGAATTGTATTTCACCGTTTTCGACCCAGAAACCTGCTGCGCCCCGCGAATAGTCGCCGGTAACCATATTCAGTCCGCTGCCCATCAATTCGGTCACCAGCAAGCCACGGCCCATACGTCGAATCAGCGCGGCCTGATCATCCGAACCATGGGTGACGAACAGGTTATGCACCCCGCCCGCATTGGCGGTGCTCGGCATGCCCAGCTTGCGGCCGGAATAAGTGCTCAGCACATAGGAAACCAGATCGCCGCCTTCGACGAACGGCTTGGCAAACGTCGCCAGGCCATCGCTGTCGAACGCCGAACTGCCCATTGCATGCTTCAGGTGCGGGCGCTCATCAATGGTCATCCACTCAGGGAACAGCCGCTGACCCAGGGCCCCCTCCAGAAATGACGATTTACGGTACAGGTTGCCACCGGAAATGGCACCGAGAAAGCTGCCGAACAGGCCACCTGCCAGTTCTGCGGCAAACAGCACCGGCACTTCACAGGTCGGCACAGGACGCGCGCCCAGGCGGCTCGCCGCACGCAACGCAGCCTTGCGACCAATGCTCTGGGCATCGGCCAGCAACTCACCCTGACGATTGACGTCGTACCAGTAATCACGCTGCATCTGGCCTTCGCCCTCGGCGATCATCACGCAACTGAGGCTGTGCCGCGTTGATGCATAACCGCCGATGAAGCCGTTGCTGTTGCCATACACACGGCAGCCCTGATGGGTATTGAGCGTGGTGCCATCGGCGTTCTTGATCCGGCTGTCGGCGTCGAAGGCCGCGGCTTCGCAGATCAGCGCTTTCTCGATGGCCTGCTCGGGCGTTATATCCCAGGTGTGATAAAGATCGAAATCCATGACCTCTTTGGCCATCAGCGCAGCATCAGCCAGCCCGGAGCTTTCGTCTTCGGAGGTGTGCTCGGCAATCGCCAGAGCGGCGGCGACGGTTTCACGAATGGCATCGGCACCCGTGGCCGAGGTGCTGGCAGAGCCTTTACGCTGCCCGACATACAGGGTGATACCGAAACCCTGATCGCGGTTGAACTCGACGGTTTCAACTTCACGCTGACGGACCGATGTCGACAGCCCCTGATCCACCGACACTGCGACTTCGCAGGCGCTGGCGCCCTGACGCCGGGCTTCGGCGATAATCTGCTCGACCTGTTCCTGCAGTTCGGGCAAGGCTTGCGGGCCGACGCTTTGGGTTGCACTCATGACTTTCTCCATCAAATTCTTCTTTCAGCACAGGCCGAATACCGACCGGGCCGGACAAGCGGCCCACGACTGGTTATCATGGCGGCGTTTCTTTGCGGACTGCCCCCATGGTTGATTCTTACGACGACTCCCTCGACGGGGAGAAAAGCAAAACCCAGGTCAAACGAGAGCTGCATGCTCTGGTCGACCTCGGCGAGCGACTGACAACACTCAAAGCCGATGTGCTGGCCAAGCTGCCGCTGACCGACGCTTTGCGCAAGGCCTTGGCCGAAGCGCCCAAGCACACGGCGAACATCGCGCGAAAGCGGCATATTCTGTTCATTGGCAAGCTGATGCGCGATCAGGACCAGGAAGCCATTCTGGTGTTGCTGGACCAACTCGATGCCTCCACTCGCCAATACAACGAACGTTTTCACAATCTGGAGCGCTGGCGTGATCGCCTGATCGCGGGTGATGACGCCGACCTCGAGAAATTCGTTGTTGAATACCCCGATGCCGACCGTCAGCAGCTGCGCTCGCTGATCCGTCAGGCGCAACACGAAGTTGCACGTAACAAACCGCCGGCCACCAGCCGCAAAATCTTCAAATACATCCGTGAGCTGGACGAACTTCAACGCGGTCTGCGTTGATTTCAACCGCGGGGCCGGCAGCAACAGGCAGCCGGCCCCGGCTCATATTCAGCTACCCGTACCACCCACCGTGATCGCGTCGATTTTCAGCGTAGGCTGACCCACACCGACCGGCAGCGACTGGCCGTCCTTCCCGCAGGTACCGACGCCGCTGTCCAGCGACAGATCGTTACCCACCATCGACACCCTGCTCATGGCTTCCGGCCCATTACCGATCAAGGTCGCTCCTTTGACCGGCGCGGTGATCTTGCCGTCTTCGATCAAATAAGCCTCGCTGGTCGAAAACACGAACTTGCCGCTGGTGATATCCACCTGACCGCCACCCAGATTGGCGCAGTAAATACCGCGCTTCACCGAGGCGATGATTTCCTGCGGGTCGCTCTGCCCGCCCAGCATGTAGGTATTGGTCATGCGTGGCATCGGCAGGTGAGCGTAGGACTCTCGACGACCGTTACCAGTGCGTGCGACACCCATCAAGCGGGCATTGAGTTTGTCCTGCATGTAGCCCTTGAGCACGCCATTCTCAATCAGTGTGGTGCACTCGGTTGGTGTGCCTTCGTCATCGACACTCAGCGAGCCGCGACGCCCTGCAAGGGTACCGTCGTCAACAATCGTGCAAAGTTTCGATGCAACCATCTCGCCCATGCGCCCGCTGTAGGCCGAGCTGCCCTTGCGGTTGAAGTCACCTTCAAGACCGTGGCCAACCGCCTCGTGCAGCAGCACGCCGGACCAGCCGGAACCCAGTACCACCGGCAATGTGCCTGCCGGAGCAGGAATAGCTTCCAGGTTGACCAGCGCCTGACGTAGCGCTTCACGCGCGTAGCCCATGGCACGATCATCGGTCAGGAAATAACGGTAGTCCGTACGCCCGCCACCGCCATGCCCGCCCCGCTCGCGGCGGCCGTTCTGCTCGACAATGACACTGACGTTGAAGCGCACCAGCGGACGCACATCGGCGGCCAGACTGCCATCGGCGGCGGCCACCAGAATGCGCTCCCAGACACCGGCCATGCTCACCGACACCTGCTGGATACGCGAGTCCAGCGCGCGCGTCGCGACGTCAATGCGTTTGAGCAGTTCGACCTTCTCGGCGCGGCTCAGCACTTCCAGAGGATTATCCGGGGCGTACAACTGGGCCACATCCTGCGAGGTAAAAGCCTGCACCCGGCCATTCTGCCCAGCGCGGGAGATGGAACGGGCAGCACGGGCAGCGGTGCGCAGTGCGTCCTCAGTGATAGCGTTGCTGTAAGCGAAACCAGTCTTTTCGCCCGATTGAGCGCGCACGCCCACGCCTTGATCGAGATTGAAACTGCCTTCCTTGACAATGCCGTCTTCGAGCGACCAGGACTCGGAGATCATGCCCTGAAAATACAGATCAGCCGCGTCGATACCCGGCCCGGCAAGCTCTCCGAGCACCGATTGCAGGCTGTCGAGGCTCAGGCCACCAGGGGCCAGAAGGTGTTCGCTGACTGAGGACAGATCACTCATATTCACTCCGAAGCAGGCCGCATGGCGTCCTGCGAAAAAAAGCGCCGGTGACTGGACACCGGCATCCGCGCCCGTATGGACGCCTGTTCTTCACTGTCGCGCTTGGCCAGCAGCACGGCTTCACCCTGTGCCTGCTCGGCCAGTACGCGGCCCCATGGATCAACGATGGCCGCGTGCCCGTAAGTCTCACGAGGCCCCGGATGGACCCCGCCCTGTGCCGCCGCCAGCACGTAACACTGGGTTTCGATGGCGCGCGCCCGGATCAGAATGTCCCAGTGCGCAGCGCCCGTTACCGCAGTAAAAGCTGACGGCGCGGTAATCAGTTCAGCACCGGCCTCCCGCAGCGCGGTGTACAGCTCGGGGAAGCGCAAGTCATAACAGACTGTCAGCCCCACGCGCCCTACAGGTGTATCGGCCACCACCACATTGTTTCCGTGAGCATAGTCATCGGATTCACGGTAGCGGCCCCGATTGTCAGCAACATCCACATCAAACAGATGCAGCTTGTCATACCGGGCCACCTGCTCACCGTGTTCATCGATCAGCAACGAACACGCCGTCACCTTGCCATCGGGTCGCTCATCCGGCGGCAGTGGCAAGGTTCCGGCAACAATCCATAACTTGAGGTCGCGAGCGGCCAGTTTCAACCATGGCAGGATCGGCCCATGCCCATGAGCTTCGGCACGACCGATGTCGGCCACGTCACGCCGCCCCATGGCAACAAAGTTTTCGGGCAGCACCGCGAGCCGCGCGCCACCTTCGGCTGCCTGCTCCAGCAAGCGGCGAGCGCTGACCAGATTAGCCTGGACATCGCTTTGACTGACCATCTGAATCACAGCAAAGGACATGGCGACCCGCTCCTTGATGACCTGGCCACCACTGTACTCCATGAGGCGCTACTGGGGCTTTTCAAATGGCTTGTCGAACGTGATCTTCGGCTCTTTCCAGGGCCCTTCGACCTTGTATTGCACGCTGGCGAAGCGGGCAACCCTGTCACCCAGCAGCTTGTCGACCAGGAACAGCGCGCCGCCAATGGCGGGCGCACCGACAATCAATGCCGCGATCGGCAGGTTGTTGGTCACCGGCAAGGTCACCAGCAGCTTCGCATCAACGCGGTCGCGGACCATGTCCAGCGTACCGTTGAGCTCAAGATTACTCGACGGCCCGGTCAGGGTAATCGGGTTGCGCGTCACATAAACACCGTCGCTGGCGACCAGCAGCCCTTTGACCCGGTCGTAACTGAGCCCTTTGCCCAGCAGGTCGGAGAAGTCCAGGCGCAAGCGACGGCCGATGGAGTTGAAATTCAACAATCCAAACACCCGCAGCGCCTGAGCACCGCCTTCTACCTCGACAAACTGGCCTCTGTTCAACGTCGCATCCAGGCTGCCGGAATAGCGCTTGAGGCCCACCCAGGCAGGCGAACCCGGCCAGCGTCCGTCGACATTCATTTCGAAACTTTCACTGGTGACCGTCGGCGCGAAGTTCCAGGCCTTGAGCACGTCGGCCAGATTCTTGCCTGCCACACGCCCCTTGAACGAGCTGCTGCTGGAGCCCGGAGTGCCCTCCCAGGCACCATCGCCCTCGAGCAAAATACCTTTGAGCCCCAGACTCAGGTCGGACATGCGCATACCGGTCGCCGTCGGGCGGGTTTTCAGCGACCAGGCACCCAGTAACTGGTCGCCCTGAAACAGCTGGGCAATCTTCACGTCCAGCGCCGGAATATTGTGCGGGTCGATATCCGCCAGAGGGTCAGGCGCGTTCTCGACCACCGCTGCATTCGGATCAGAGGCAGGCAGTCGCACGTAGAGCATGTTGATACCGATCGGCGCGGACTTCGCGTCGGGTAGCAAAGCAGTGCCCTTGGCCAGCGCGCTGTCCAGCGACAAGGCCCAGGCCGCAGCATTGCGCTGCAATTGAACACGTACGTTATCCAGCGTGGTGCCCATCGCCGTCAGCTTGCCGATCTGCAGGTCGACGCTGTTGAGCAGTTGTTTTGCGCTGCCGCCAGGATCATTGCCGGTATATCGTCCAGCCAGCTCCTGCCAGGGCGCTACGTCCAGTTCAGACAATTCGCCACGAATCCGCAGCCCTTTGGCGTCCGGCACTATCGCCCCGCCGCGCCCGAGATAAAGCTCGCCGCGACCGTCGGCGAACTTGCCATTCGGTGCGGCAAAAGCAAAGTTGGCCTGATCGTTATACGCCGCGCCAAGCCTGCGCTCCGCGCCTTGCAGGGTCATGCGGAACTCGCTGGGACGCTCCTCCTCGGCAGTCTTGCCAAACGGTGCAGGCAGATCGATTGCCACGCCCTTGAGCGTGGAGTTGATCACCAGCGGGCTGTCCTTGCTGTCCAGAGTCAATTGCAGCTGATACGGCAAGTCACCCGACACCGGCAGCGGTTGGGTAACGCTCAGCCAGTCGGTCAGCCGCTTCACGGTAATCTGCCCGCTTGCCACAATGCGTGTCACGTTGTCGCCTGGCTTGCCTTCGGCGGAGATTTCTGCGGTCACGGGACGATCAAATGCTTGCGCCTTGATGCCCTTGCCGCTCAGCCCTTTGGCGCTGTCAAAGCGGAAATCGCCCTTGAGGCGAGTCAATTCCAGCACCGGGTCGACCAGCTTCAGACGCGCATTGTCGGTACTGAAATCCACCACAACCTTTGGCTCGACGCCCTTGGCCAGCGGAATATCCAGCTTCAGCTTGCCATCCAGCGGACCTTCCCCGGTCCAGCCGGCAAACGTGCTGGCCGTGCCGATGGGCGCTTGCTGGAGAATCTTCAGGCCATCGATCAGATTGCCGGAGAAACTGCCATCGACCAGCAGGTGGCTGTCCTGACCTGCCGGGACGTGGGGAATATTGACCAGCACGTTGCTTACTTTGGTATCAAGCAACTGCCCTTTGCTTGCCTTGACTCGCACGCCGCTGTTTTCGACGTAGACCTTGCCGTCGACCCCGGTCAACGAAGGCCAGCCCGGCTGGAAAGCCAGCGTTGCGTTGCTGACATCGAAAAACAGGCTGATGACGCGCGCGGTGTCGGGCGAACTCTTGTTCAGCGACCCTTGATACTGAAAGAAACCCTGCTTGACCGCACCACTCACCACGGCGGTGCGCAGCCAGTGATCAAGCTCAGGACTGAGGGCTGTAGGCAGGTACTTGCTGGTGTAACGGCCATCGCCGTCGACCATGCCGACCCGCAGGTCCATGTAGTCTTCCTGCTCATGGCTGAGATGAATCCTGATCAGAAAGTCTGCCGCGATCTTGCCTTCGTCGCCGAGCACCTTGATATACGGCGCGATCAGGGTGAATGCCTGATCATCGAGCTTCCAGGTCAGACGGGCATTGGCCTTCTGGTAGCGCCAGGGCTTGGCGAAGATAGGGTCCAGATGAAGCATAAAGTCATGGGTGTCGAGCCGCAGTTCGCCCTGGCCCAGATCGCCGCTGATGGCACCGGTGACATTTCCGGCCGCCGGGGCCCCGCGATAGGCGTTGAACCCCACCTTGTCCAGATTGGCGGCAAAGCTCAGGCGCTTGTCGCCGGTTGCCTGTGGCCGGTAATCCAGCAATACGTTACGCAGCCCGCCCGTCACCTTGAGACCGTCGACCACTGCCATGGCTTTCTCCGGCAACGGCGCGAGGGAGTCGATCAGCGGCGTGAGCGGCGTCAGGTCCAGGCGATCGGCCTGCACATGCCAGAGTTCTTCGCTGTCGGGCGTCGCAGCGGTTTGCGTGAGTTGCAGGCGGCTTTCCCAGCGCTTGTCGCCCAGGCTCATCGCCAGTGAATCGAGGTTCAGGTCGAAACCTGTGTCGGTGCGCGCAAACCAGGCGTTGAGCGCGAGGTTGTCGACCGTCGAGGGTTTGCGACCGGCATAAACGCCTTTGACATGCGGCGCATTAAGCCGCGCAGTCGCGCTTTGCACAGTGCCCTTGCCCCAACTCATCCACAGCTCGCCACCGGCCTGCAGCTTCGACAGTGTCCATTCCCGCGTGAGGCTTTTTGGCAGCCACTTGGCCCAGTCGCTTTGCGGCAGGCTGGCGTAGACATCTGCCTCGCCGTCCTTCCACTGACTGGCCTGGATACGCGAACGCACATTCAGCGAAAACGGCTGGCCATCCGGCAGCGTCAGGCGCGCATCAAGGCGCTGGTGATAACTGCCAGTGGCCAGACTGAGGTTCACATAGGTCAGGGTCAGCGGCGCGGCGTCAAACGGTTGCACAGTGACCTGGCTGTCGAGCAGCGACAAGTGCGAGACCATCTGCATCTGCTCAAGCACTTGCCCGGGGTCGAACGGGCTGTCGTTGCGCACTGGCAAGCCCTGTACCGACCAGTTGCCCTCCTTGTCCTGCCTGAGCATGAACTGCAGGCCGTCCACCTCGAGATGAGCAATACGCACTTGACGCGCCAGCAGGCTTTCCCAGAGGTCGGGAACAACCCTCACACGATCAAGACGCACAGCACTGGAACCTTCCCCGACCATGACGTCGTGAGCCAGAAATACCGGGGCAAACCGGCTCCAGCTGCCTTCCAGGCTACCAATACTCAACGGCATGCCCAGCGCGCTGCTGGCCCTGGTTTCCACATCGACACGGTATTCGGCAACCAGCGGCGCAAGCTGACGCCCGAGGCTTACGTACAACGCCGCGAGCACCAAAATCAGTGCGCACAGGCTCAGGCCCCAACGGGTCAGGGTTGCAACAAGACGAGGAAGACGTCCCATCTCAGGATGCCCTCCGCTGCGGGATGCAAGCAGCGGAATCAGCGAATCGATTCCGGCTCAGGTGTGCAGGTGCGTTCAGGTACAGGTTTTGCTCGTTTCCCACGCATCATTCTCGATCAAACGGCATACCTGCCAGAAACCCGAAGGGCACTTGTCATCATATTTCAAACGATCAGCACCCTCAGAGCAGCACCACGTCGTATTGTTCCTGCGAGTACATGGTTTCTACCTGAAAACGGATGGTCCGACCAATGAAGCTCTCCAGTTCAGCCACATTGCCCGACTCCTCGTCGAGCAAGCGGTCAACCACACGCTGGTTGGCCAGAACCCGATAACCCACCGCCTGGTAGGCTCTGGCTTCTCGCAGGATCTCGCGAAAGATTTCATAGCAAATGGTCTCGGGGGTTTTCAGCTTGCCCCGGCCCGCACAGCAATGGCACGGCTCGCAGAGCACTTGCTCAAGACTTTCACGGGTGCGCTTGCGGGTCATCTGCACCAGGCCAAGCTCGGTGATACCGATGATATTGGTCTTGGCGTGATCGCGCTCCAGCTGTTTCTCCAGCGTGCGTAACACCTGACGCTGATGCTCACCGTCTTCCATGTCGATGAAATCGATAATGATGATGCCGCCCAGATTGCGCAGGCGCAGCTGCCGGGCAATGGCTGTCGCGGCTTCCAGGTTGGTCTTGAAGATGGTTTCTTCAAGGTTGCGATGCCCCACAAACGCGCCGGTATTGACGTCGATGGTGCTCATCGCCTCGGCCGGATCGACCACCAGATAACCACCGGACTTGAGCGGCACCTTGCGTTCGAGAGCTTTCTGGATTTCATCCTCGACCCCATAGAGGTCGAAGATCGGCCGTTCGCCCGGATAATGCTCCAGCCTGTCGGCAATCTCCGGCATCAATTCGGCCACGAACTGGGTGGTCTTCTGAAAGGTTTCCCGCGAGTCGATGCGGATTTTTTCGATACGCGGGCTCACCAGGTCACGCAAGGTACGCAGGGCCAGGCCCAGGTCCTCATAAATCACTGTCGGCGGGCTGACGGTCTTGATCTGCTCACCGATCTGATCCCAGAGCCTGCGCAGATAGCGGATATCCATGAGGATTTCATCAGCACCGGCACCTTCGGCCGCGGTACGCAGAATAAAGCCTCCGGCCTCTTTGATACCTTCCAGGGCGACACAATCGCTGACAACTTTTTTCAGTCGTTCACGCTCTGCCTCGTCCTCGATTTTCAGGGAAATGCCTACATGCGCAGTGCGCGGCATGTACACCAGATACCGTGACGGAATGGAGAGCTGGGTAGTCAGCCGCGCGCCTTTGCTGCCGATGGGGTCCTTGGTGACTTGCACCACAAGGCTCTGGCCGTCATGCACCAGCGACGCAATGCTCTCGACGGCAGGCCCTTCACGCATGGATATTTCCGAGGCATGAATGAATGCAGCGCGGTCCAGACCGATATCGATGAACGCCGCCTGCATGCCGGGAAGCACCCGCACTACCTTGCCTTTGTAGATATTGCCGACGATGCCGCGGCGCTGGGTACGCTCGACGTGCACCTCTTGCAGAACACCGTTTTCTACCACTGCCACCCGTGATTCCATCGGGGTGATGTTGATCAGGATCTCTTCACTCATGACTCGTCACCTTCCAGGCATTGCCAGCAGGGTATGCCGAAATGGCCAAGCAGTTCTGCGGTTTCACACAGAGGCAGACCAACCACCCCAGAATAGCTGCCTTGCAGGCCCTCGACGAAAATCGCCGCCAGCCCTTGAATGGCATAGCCTCCGGCCTTGTCGGCAGGCTCGCCACTGGCCCAGTAGGCTTGGGCCTCGTGGGGTTGAATCGGGCGAAAGCGCACGCGACTGGTCACAATACGGGTTTCACTGCGATGCCGATCACTCAGCGCAACGGCAGTCATCACTTCGTGCTCGCGCCCGGACAGGGCCGTCAGCATGGCCAGAGCATCCGCCTCATCGACCGGCTTGCCGAGAATGCGCCCATCAAGCACCACCGCCGTGTCGGCGCCCATGACGCAGGCCTGTTGTTCGGCCGCCAGCACAGACAGCCCGGCCTGGGCCTTGCCGAGCGCAAGACGCTCGACGTAGGCAGCCGGGGTTTCGTGGTCGAAGGGAGTTTCGTCAATCTGAGCGTTCAGTACGGTAAAGGGCACACCGATCTGAGTCAGAAGTTCGCGGCGGCGCGGCGAGCCAGAAGCCAGATAAAGCGAGGGCATAAGGACATCTCCGTGTCTGTTCGGGTGAACGCCAGGGACGCAGCAGGGCGTCGCGCTCACCTTGCGCTTAATTGATTTTCAAACGTTTGCGCAATCCACGCAGGCCATAGCTGATCCAGGGCCACAACAGGGCACTGACCAGCGCGGGTAGAACCAGCGCCAGCGTAGGCTGACGGTTGCCGGTCAATGCACTCAGCCAGAGCTGCGCAAGCTGCGCCAGACCGAATACGACCAACAGCACCAGACATTGCTGCCACATGGGGAACATACGCAGACGCTGCTGCAGGGACATCACCAGAAACGTGATCAGGCTGAGGATCAGCGCATTCTGGCCAAGCAATGTGCCATACAGCACATCTTCCATCAGCCCCAGTATCCACGCAGTGGTCATACCGTATTTGTGCGGCAGCGCCAGAACCCAGAAGGTCAGCAACAGGGCCAGCCACAAGGGCCGGAAAATTTCCATGAATTGCGGCAGCGGCGAAACGCTCAGCAACAGACCGATCGCAAACGTCAGCCAGACCACCCAGCCATTGCGCCCGGAAACATGACTAACCATCGATAGGCTCCCGAGCAGTGGAAGGTCTTGAAGCAGGCGGCTGGGAAGCAGCAGGCCGGGCGGCAGGCCTTGACGGTGTCACAGGCGCTGCAGCCGGAGCAGGCGTTGTCGATTGCGCAGCAGGCTTGTGCGTTGCATTGCTGCCCGGGAATACCGGAACAGTTGCTTGCGGCCACATCGGGAAAGCAGGTGTCGGCGGCGGCAGGGTCGCCATCACTGAAGGCTCGATACCCTTGTCGATGGATTCCTGCGCTTGCGCCGCGTCGGCAGCGCGCTCTTCCGGCGAACGACCGTCCGAGAACACCAGCAGCAGATAACGGCTGCGATTCAATGCGGCGGTTGGCACGGCACGCACGATTGCGAACGGCTGGCCGGAGTCGTGAATCACTTCCTTGACCGTAGCCACCGGGTAGCCAGCCGGGAAGCGCTGCCCCAGGCCGGAACTGACCAGCAGATCGCCCTCTTTGATGTCGGCAGTATCTGCCACATGCCGAAGCTCAAGCCGTTCAGGGTTGCCGGTGCCGCTGGCGATAGCACGCAGGCCGTTGCGATTCACCTGCACCGGAATGCTGTGGGTCGTATCAGTCAGCAGCAGGACCCGCGAGGTGTACGGCATCAACTCGACCACCTGGCCCATCAGGCCGCGCGCATCGAGCACCGGCTGGCCCAGCACAACGCCGTCGCGCTCGCCCTTGTTGATGATGATGCGATGGGTAAAGGGGTTCGGGTCCATGCCAATCAACTCGGCGACCTCGACCTTTTCGTTGACCAGCGCAGAAGAATTCAGCAACTCACGCAGACGAACGTTCTGCTCGGTCAGTGCCGCCAGCTTTTGCAGGCGACCTTGCAGGAGCAACGCTTCGGTCTTGAGTTTTTCGTTTTCGGCGATCAGCTCTGTACGGCTGCCGAACTGACTGGCAACGCCTTGATACAAACGTTGTGGCAGATCAACGATCCAGTAGGACTGCATGAGCACCATCGACATCTGGCTGCGCACGGGCTTGAGGATCGTAAAGCGGGCGTCGACAACCATCAACGCAACCGACAGAACGGCCAGCACCAGCAGACGTACGCCCAGCGACGGGCCTTTTGCGAAAAGCGGTTTAATAGGCCGCTCCTCCGGGGCATGCGATCGTTGGATCGAACTTCGATTGGCAATTATTCATGCGGTATGTAACCGGCCTGGACAAATGAAAGAGACAGGCACCCTGTTTCGGTGTCAGCACGATGCATACAGGTAGCACATACGCCACCTGCATACAAAAGACTCCGTGAAAGGCACCCCGGCGAATTACTCGCTGGAGAGCAGATCCATGGTGTGCTTATCCATCATTTCCAGCGCACGGCCACCGCCGCGCGCAACGCAGGTCAGCGGGTCTTCGGCAACGATCACCGGCAGACCTGTTTCCTGAGCCAGCAATTTGTCCAGATCACGCAGCAATGCACCGCCACCGGTCAGGACCAGACCACGCTCGGCGATGTCCGAAGCCAGCTCCGGAGGCGACTGCTCCAGAGCGCTCTTGACCGCCTGAACGATGGTCGCCAGTGACTCCTGAAGCGCTTCGAGCACTTCGTTGGAGTTCAGGGTGAACGCACGTGGCACGCCTTCAGCCAGGTTGCGGCCGCGGACGTCGACTTCACGCACTTCGCCGCCCGGGTAGGCCGTACCGATTTCCTGCTTGATGCGCTCGGCGGTGGATTCGCCGATCAGGCTGCCGTAGTTACGACGCACATAGGTGATGATCGCTTCATCGAAACGGTCACCGCCGACACGTACGGATTCGGCATACACCACACCGTTCAGGGAAATCAGCGCGATCTCGGTGGTGCCGCCACCGATGTCGACAACCATCGAACCGCGAGCTTCTTCCACCGGCAGACCGGCGCCGATTGCAGCAGCCATCGGCTCTTCGATCAGGAATACTTCGCGCGCACCTGCACCCAGGGCAGATTCGCGAATGGCACGACGCTCAACCTGGGTGGATTTGCACGGAACGCAGATCAGCACACGAGGGCTGGGCTGCAGAAAGCTGTTTTCGTGGACCTTGTTGATGAAGTACTGCAACATTTTTTCGCAGACGCTGAAGTCGGCGATAACGCCGTCTTTCATGGGACGAATGGCTGCAATGTTGCCTGGAGTACGGCCCAGCATGCGCTTGGCTTCGGTACCGACGGCTACGACACTCTTCTGGTTGCCGTGAGTACGAATGGCAACGACAGAGGGTTCATTCAGAACGATACCGCGCTCACGCACGTAGATAAGGGTGTTGGCAGTGCCCAGGTCGATGGATAGATCACTGGAAAACATGCCACGCAGTTTCTTGAACATGGGAAAGGGACCCTAGGGAACGCGTGGTAAAAAAAGTGCGGCAAACTCTAACAACGACAGGGATTTTGGGCAAGGAGCCAATATGCTAAATTGGCGGTTTTCCGAACACGACCCTCGACGTTAGCGGCTTGAGACAGTAATAACGCGATAGTGTTCCGCAATTGGCAACAAAGCAAATCCATAAGCATTCCACTGGAGATACCCCATGGCGCTTGAACGCTCCGACGTGGAAAAGATCGCTCATCTGGCCCGACTGGGTCTCAATGACGCCGATATCCCGCGTACCACCGAAGCACTTAACAGCATTCTCGGGCTGGTCGATCAGATGCAAGCGGTCGACACCACTGGCATCGAACCTCTGGCTCACCCGCTGGAAGCCACCCAGCGCCTGCGCGAAGACGCCGTCACCGAGCGAAATCGTCGTGACACTTACCAAGCCATCGCACCAGCGGTCCAAGACGGCCTCTATCTGGTTCCGAAAGTCATCGAGTAAGGGAAAGCGCCTGCATGCATCAAATGACTCTGGCCGAGATCGCTCGCGGACTCGCCGAAAAAAAGTTTTCTTCTGAAGAGCTGACCCGCGTTCTGCTGTCGCGTATCGCGACGCTTGACCCGCAGCTCAACAGCTTCATCAGCCTCACCGAAGACCTGGCCATCACTCAGGCCCAGGCGGCAGACGCTCGGCGCGCCGCCGGTGAGAACGGCCCGCTGCTCGGCGCCCCGCTGGCGCACAAGGACCTGTTCTGCACTCAGGGCATCCGTACCAGCTGCGGCTCGCTGATGCTCGACAATTTCAAGGCCCCGTATGACGCCACTGTGGTTTCGCGTCTGGCCTCTGCCGGTACGGTGACGCTGGGCAAGACCAACATGGACGAATTCGCCATGGGTTCGGCCAACGAATCCAGCCATTACGGCGCGGTGAAAAACCCGTGGAATCTGGAATGCGTGCCCGGTGGCTCTTCCGGTGGTTCGGCTGCGGCGGTTGCTGCACGCCTGCTGCCTGCGGCAACCGGCACCGACACCGGCGGCTCGATTCGCCAGCCAGCGGCACTGACCAACCTCACGGGCCTCAAGCCGACCTACGGCCGCGTATCGCGCTGGGGCATGATTGCCTACGCCTCCAGCCTCGATCAGGCCGGCCCGATGGCACGCACGGCCGAAGACTGCGCACTGCTGCTGCAAGGCATGGCCGGTTTCGATCCGCAGGACTCGACCAGTATCGACGAGCCGGTTCCGGACTACTCCGCCAGCCTCAATACCTCGCTCAAGGGCCTGCGTATCGGTGTGCCGAAAGAGTATTTCAGCGCAGGTCTGGACCCGCGCATCGCGCAGCTGGTGCATGAAAGCGTCAAGGAGCTGGAAAAGCTCGGCGCGATCGTTAAGGAAATCAGCCTGCCGAACCTGCAGCACGCGATCCCGGCCTACTACGTCATCGCTCCTGCTGAAGCCTCGTCCAACCTGTCGCGCTTTGACGGTGTGCGTTTCGGCTACCGCTGCGAAGACCCGAAAGACCTGACCGACCTGTACAAGCGCTCGCGCGCCGAAGGCTTCGGCCCGGAAGTCCAGCGACGCATCATGGTCGGCGCCTACGCGCTGTCTGCGGGTTACTACGACGCCTATTACCTGCAGGCGCAGAAAATCCGTCGCCTGATCAAGAACGACTTCATGAGCGCGTTCGCCGATGTCGACGTGATTCTCGGCCCGACCACGCCCAACCCGGCCTGGAAGATCGGCGCCAAGACCAACGATCCGATTGCCGAATACCTGGAAGACTTCTACACCATCACCGCCAACCTGGCGGGCCTGCCCGGCTTGTCCATGCCTGCTGGCTTCGTCGACGGTCTGCCGGTCGGCGTGCAACTGCTCGCTCCGTATTTCCAGGAAGGCCGTCTCTTGAATGTGGCGCATCAGTATCAGCAAGTCACCGACTGGCACACTCGCGCACCTGAAGGCTTCTGAGGAGAAACACATGCAATGGGAAGTCGTCATCGGGCTGGAGATTCATACCCAGCTTTCGACCCAATCAAAGATTTTTTCCGGTAGCGCCACCACGTTCGGCTCCGAGCCCAACACCCAGGCCAGCCTCGTTGATCTGGGCATGCCTGGCGTATTGCCGGTGCTGAACAAAGAAGCCGTGCGCATGGCCGTCAAGTTCGGCCTGGCGGTGGATGCCGAAATCGGCCAGCACAACGTGTTTGCCCGCAAGAACTACTTCTACCCCGACCTGCCCAAGGGCTATCAGATCAGCCAGATGGAGCTGCCGATTGTCGGCAAGGGCCACCTGGACATCACGCTGGAAGACGGCACGGTCAAGCGCATCGGCATCACCCGCGCGCACCTTGAGGAAGACGCAGGCAAAAGCCTGCACGAAGACTTCCAGGGCATGACCGGTATCGACCTGAACCGTGCCGGCACGCCGCTGCTGGAAATCGTTTCCGAGCCGGACATGCGCAGCGCCAAGGAAGCCGTGGCTTACGTCAAGGCCATCCATGCGATTGTCCGCTACCTGGGCATCTGTGACGGCAACATGGCCGAAGGCTCGCTGCGTTGCGACTGCAACGTGTCGATTCGCCCGAAGGGCCAGGTCGAATTCGGCACACGTTGCGAGATCAAGAACGTCAACTCGTTCCGCTTCATCGAGAAGGCGATCAACAGCGAGATCCAGCGCCAGATTGATCTGATCGAAGACGGTGGCAAGGTTATCCAGCAGACCCGCCTGTACGACCCGAACACCAACGAAACCCGCGCCATGCGCAGCAAGGAGGAAGCCAACGACTACCGTTACTTCCCCGACCCGGACCTGTTGCCGGTGATCATCGAGGATTCGTTCCTCGAGGAAACCCGCGCCACATTGCCGGAACTGCCGCCGCAAAAGCGTGAACGTTTCCAGAGTCAGTTCGGCCTGTCGACCTACGATGCCAGTGTGCTGGCCTCCAGCCGCGAACAGGCCGACTATTTCGAGCAGGTGGTCAGTATCAGCGGTGACGCCAAGCTGGCCGCCAACTGGGTCATGGTCGAGCTGGGCAGCCTGCTGAACAAACAGGGCCTGGAAATCGAACAGTCGCCGGTCAGTGCCGAGCAACTGGGCGGCATGCTCAAGCGCATCACCGACAACACCATTTCCGGCAAGATCGCGAAAATGGTGTTCGAGGCGATGGCCAATGGCGAAGGCAGTGCCGATGAAGTCATCGACAAGCGCGGCCTGAAGCAGGTAACCGACAGCGGTGCCATCGAGTCGATGCTCGACGAGATGCTGGCTGCCAACGCGGAGCAGGTCGAACAATATCGCGCCGCTGATGAAGCCAAGCGCGGCAAGATGTTCGGTTTCTTCGTCGGTCAGGCAATGAAAGCCTCCAAAGGCAAGGCCAACCCGCAGCAGGTCAACGAGCTGCTGAAGGCCAAGCTGGAGGGCTGATCCCGAGCACGCGGTGCAACACCAAGTTGTGACGCGGAGCGTCACGAAATGCATGCCAACGCGGAGCATTGGCACGATAGGTGTCCTCGCGCGCACCTATCGTTCCTCACGCTCCGCGTGGGAATGCAGTTCTGGACGCTCTGCGTCCGCTGTTGCGTGCGCGCTGCGACACCGAGTTGTGACGCGGAGCGTCACGAAATGCATGCCAGCATGGAGGATTGGCATGAGAGTCAACCACACCTACTCCGGCACTCAGGAACCCAACCCATGCGCCGCCTTATTTTTGCCTGCAGCCTGCTGACGTTACTGGCAGGCTGCGCCAATCACATCATCGACCCTCACGGTTATGACGAGACCGGCACAGCCGCTTATTACGGTGCCCGCCATCATGGCAATCGCACAGCCAGTGGCGAACCCTTCAATCAGAACGCCCTGACTGCCGCCCACAGGCAGTTGCCATTCGGCACGCGCGTCAAGGTCACTAACCTGGACAACGACAGGTCAGTGGTCGTACGCATCAATGATCGCGGCCCTCACACGCGTGGTCGATTGATCGATGTCTCTCGCGAAGCAGCCGAACAACTGGGTATGCTGCGTAGCGGCACCGCGCCAGTGCGTGTTCAGGCCCTCGATTAGCCTTAACCCCCATCAACACCAACAAGGACACTCGTATTCTCCAGCTATCGGCCCTGCCCGCCCCCGCGCTCATTCAAATGCTCAGCGGCCTGCTATTGCTGCTGATCGGGGCAGAACTTTCAGTGCGTGCGGCAGTGCATCTGGCGGCGATTTTCAAGGTCAGGCCATTGCTCATTGGCCTGACCGTTGTGGCGATGGGCACCAGCGCGCCGCAAATGGCGGTAAGCCTGCAAGCTGCGTTTGCCGATAACACCGACATCGCCGTAGGCAGCGTCATCGGTGGCAACATCTTCAATGTCCTGGTGATCCTTGGCCTGTGCGCGCTGATCATCCCCTTACGCGTTGCCCGCCAGGTGCTGCACATCGATATTCCGCTGATGATCGGTGCCTGCCTGCTGGCCATCGGCCTGTCATGGAACGGCGAATTCAGCAAGTTTGACGGCGCACTGCTGCTTGCCGGGTTGCTGGCCTGCCTGATTGTCATCATTCGCCAGGGCGGTCACACGCCGCGCCACGGCCATGCCGAAACGACGGAGAAACCACGCACCTTCACCCGCATCCTCATGCTTGCCGCGGGCTTGCTGCTGCTGACCGCTGGCGGGCACCTGCTGGTTGACGCTTCGGTCGTGATCGCCATCCATCTGGGGCTTTCCGAGCGCATTGTCGGCCTGACCATCATCGCCATCGGCACCTCACTGCCTGCCCTGATGACCTCGATGATCGCGGCGTTTCGTGGCGAACGCGATATTGCGGTGGGGAACGTGATCGGCAGTAACCTGTTCAACCTGCTGGGGGTATTGGGAGTGACCGCACTGTTCGCCCCCGTGCCGCTGACGATCTCGCCGAATGCAATGGTGTTCGACCTGCCGATCATGCTCGGTGTTTCGCTGCTTTGTGTGCCGCTGTTCTATTCCGGCTACCGGATAGACCGCATGGAAGGTCTGTTTCTGCTGTCGTTGTACCTGACTTACGGGCTGCATATTCTAGCGATCAGCACCGGAATGGCACTGGCCGAAAGGCTCGAAACGAAAATGCTTACCCTGGTTCTGCCTGTGCTCGGCGTTATTGTTGCCTGGGGCACGATCCGCGCCTGGCGACGCCAGCACTGACCTCAACCCGCATCGATACAAGGGGAATGCCATGACAGAAAAGACAATCAGCGAAGGCGAGCAGATCCGTCGTCAGGTAATGGGCGATGTCTACGTCGACCGGGCGCTGGGTAACGCGACCGAGTTCAGCCAGCCGCTGCAGGACTTCGTCAACGAACACGCCTGGGGCAGCGTCTGGAGCCGTGAGGGTTTGCCGCTGAAAACCCGCAGCCTGATCACCCTGGCCACCCTCACCGCCCTGAAATGCCCGCAGGAGCTAAAGGGCCATGTTCGTGGAGCACTGAACAACGGTTGCACGGTGGAGGAAATTCGCGAGGCGCTGCTGCACTGCGCGGTCTATGCCGGCGTGCCAGCAGCCATCGACGCGTTCCGTGCAGCACAGGAAGTCATCGACAGCTACGTAAAGCCGGACTAGATCCAGCCGCCCCATTGCAGAATGAAAATTCCCACGTTGGTGGTGACCGCTGCGGCCAGTGTGGTGATGACGATGATCGCGGCGGCCAGTTCGTAGTTGCCGTTGGCGGTGCGCGCCATGATGTAGCTGGCAGCGGCCGTCGGGCTCGCGAAGTACAGGAACAGAATGCCCAGTTCCGCGCGGCGAAAACCGACCAGCCAGGCGGCCAGCGTGCAGAGCAGCGGCAGCGTGATCATTTTCATGACGCTGGCACTGATCGCCAGACTGCCACTTTTACGCAGCGAGGCCAGCGACAGCGTGCCGCCGATGCAGATCAGTGCCAGCGGCAGGGTCATTTGCGCCAGATAACTGCCGGACGTCTCCAGCCACCTGGGCAGGCCTATGCTGAAGTAAGCGAAAGGCGATGCGATGATGACGCTGATGATCAGCGGGTTGGCCAGCACACTTTTGAACACGCTCCAGGGGTCGGACTTGATCACCGGGCTGTAAACCGCCAGCACAATTGTCGACAACGTGTTGTAAAAGACGATGACCAGCGCAGCCAGAATCGCCCCCAGCGAAATGCCATAAGGGCCGTACATGCTCGCCGCCAGGGCCAGGCCGATTACCCCGTTGTTGCCACGAAACGCGCCCTGAACGTAAACGCCACGCTCTTCTTGCGGGCAGCGCCAGATCGCCCAGCCCCAGGCGAATGCGAAGCTCAGCAGCGTCGCTACACTGAAAAAGATCAGCAGCCTGGGTTGCAGAGCCGCGCGCAAATCAGCGTGAATGATGCCCAGAAACAGCAGCGCAGGCATCGTGACGTTGAACACCAGCCCGGAAGCCGCGACGATAAACCCGTCATTGATAGCACCGATGCGTTTGAGCAATACGCCCAGAAACAGCATGGCAAACACCGGGGCGGTGATGTTCAGGGTTTGGAGAAAAATAGCCAGCATGCAACATACCCGGTCCCGTCGTTAGGTAGCTCATGATAGGCCACACGCGACAAGCATGTTGCAAGGATTTTCCGAAAGCCTTACCTGCACCACCCCGATTTTCTGTCAGACGATGCGGCTGATCTCCACGGTCGGCTGCAATTTGCGCTCAAACACTGAAACGCCATCAAGATCGCGCAGGGCAACAGACATCTCGCCGGTCTGCCCGTCGATGTTCACTTCGCCAAAGAACTGATAACCCGCGAAAGGCGAGGTGTTCTGTGCAGGGGGCGCTTTCTGGAACACCAGCTCCGGACCGAACGTCTTGTCCAGTACATTGGGACCGAAGCTGCCCGCATTCAGTGGCCCGGCGACGAACTCCCAGAACGGGTCGAAGTCCTGAAACACGGCACGATCCGGCTGGTAATGATGCGCGGCGCAGTAATGGACATCGGCCGTCAGCCAGACACAATCGCGAATCTTCTGCGCGCGCAGGTACGCCAGCAATTCGGCAACTTCCAGCTCGCGGCCAAGCGCCGGGCCGTCATTGCCGTTGGCGATGGCTTCCCAGCGCGCCACGCCCGGGCTCACCTCGCCATCCGGCACGCCAAGGCCTATGGGCATGTCAGCAGCAATGACCTTCCATTGCGCGCGTGACGCACTGAGTTCGCGCTTGAGCCAGTCAAGTTGCTCACGGCCAAGAAATGCAGTGGTAGGGCCCGGTTTTTCGGCCAGATTGGCATCATTGCCGTCGCGGTAGCTGCGCATATCGAGGACAAACACGTCGAGCATCGGACCGTAAGGAATCTTGCGATAAATGCGCCCGCCATTGTCGGCTTGCTGCAAGCGCAGCGGCGCGTACTCCAGATAAGCCTGGCGGGCACGCGAGGACAGCAACTGGATGTCCTTGACCTTATAACGCTCATCAAGCTGCTTGCTAGGCGACCAGTTGTTGGTGACTTCGTGGTCATCCCATTGCCAGATCTGCGGCACTTCTGCATTGAAGCGGCGCAGATTTTCATCCATCAGGTTATAGCGGTAATTGCCTCGGTACTCGTCGAGGGTCTCCGCCACCTTGCTTTTCGCTTCGGTGGTCAGGTTGCGCCAGATCCGCCCGCCTTCTGTGGTGATCTGCTCAGGCACTGGCCCGTCGGCGTAAATGGTGTCACCACTGTGGATAAAAAAGTCCGGCAAACGCAAGCGCATCGCCTCATAGATACGCATGCCACCAATGTCAGGGTTGATGCCGAAGCCCTGCCCTACCGTGTCGCCACTCCAGACGAAGCGGATGTCACGACGCTGTTGTGGCGTGCTGCGCAGATGGCCGAACCAGGGTTCGCTGGCGACACCGCTCTGGGCATCCTCGAACGAGACGCGGTAGAAAATCGCCTGATCGACCGGCAGCCCGCTCAATTCGACCCGCGCGGTGAAGTCGGTACGCTGATCGGCGAGCGCCGACACCACGCGCCGTGGCTGGGTGAACATACTGCGTGTGTCCCATTCGACCACCATCCGCGAAGGCCGGTCGCTGCGGCTCCAGACCATGGCCTTGTCGCCGAGTACATCTCCGGACTGCACACCATCGACCATTTTCGGGCGATCCTGCACCGAAGCGATCACCGCAGGCGCAAGCCCCGGCAACAGCAAACCGGCCCCCACGGCCTGGATGACACGGCGACGCTTGAGATCGAACTGGCTCACGGTTATCCCCTCGCTGACAGGCAAAAAAGTACCGTAACAGGGGAATGTTGGCGCTGTATGACAGCACAGGACCTGAACAACGCGGCTGACGCTAAAAACCGTCAGCGCCCGCTAGCTGTTAAACTCCCGCGCCTTATTCCAGCCCGAGGCGCTTAGCATGTCTTCCTTGAATCAGGCGCTCAGCGTCGCCCTCGATAATCGTCAATCGTTGCTGGGCGAACTGCATCAGCAGGGCACAGACTGCTATCGGCTGTTTCACGGCAGCCAGGAAGGCGCCAGCGGGCTGACCATCGACCGCTACGGCCCGCAATTGCTGGTACAAAGCTTTCACACCCGCCTGGATCGCGATGCATTGCTTGCGCTGCACGAGCAGGTCAACGCGCGACTGGGCCTGGAAACGCTGCTGGTCTATAACGATCGCTCGCAAGGCAACTCACGCGTGGATCGCCAGGATACGGTCTACAAGGCTGACGAAGCGGCGCTGGCCGACCACATCGGGCATGAGTGGGGGCTCAATTATCGAGTCCGCGGCCGGCATGCAGGCCAGGACCCGCTGTTGTTTCTGGACCTGCGCAACACGCGTGGCTGGGTCAAACAGCACAGCGCCGGCAAAAGCGTGCTGAACCTGTTCGCCTATACCTGCGGCGTCGGTCTCAGCGCTGCGGCCGGTGGCGCGAGCGAGGTGTGCAATCTGGACTTCGCCGAAGGCAACCTGGCCGTGGGTCGAGAGAATGGTGCACTTAACCCGCAACTACCACCCATGCAGTTCATCCAGTCGGATTATTTTCCGGCGATCCGCCAACTGGCAGGGCTGCCGATTGCAGCGCGGCGCAGCCAACAATTGCCCAGCTACATGAAGCTGCAACAGCGCCAGTATGATCTGGTCCTGCTTGACCCACCTGCCTGGGCCAAAAGTGCGTTCGGCACCGTTGACCTGCTGCGCGACTATCAAAGCCTGCTCAAGCCGGCTCTGCTGACGACGGCAGACGGCGGCGTACTGATCTGCTGCAACAACCTTGCGAAGGTCAGCATGCAGGACTGGCGTGAGCAGGTATTACGCTGTGCCACCAAGGCTGGACGCCCGGTACGCGACTGCCAGGAGATGCTTCCTGCCAAGGACTTCCCGTCTCTGGATAATCAGCCACCCCTGAAAACGCTGATCCTGCAACTCTAATCCGGCGGCTGGTATCGCAAAGCACTATCGGAAAGTTCCTACGAGCGGCGACGGCAGTGCCTTGGGAACCGAACAGGCATGCCATACTCCAAGGGCTTCCAAAAGAGAGAGACGCCGCTGCCCATGTCCAGAGGATTGAAACGCACACTTGGCTCCTTGCTGACTGTGATCGTGCTCTACAGCTTGCTGGGGTTCTTCATTCTTCCCGGTGTCGCTCTGCGGATCGCCAATCAGCAATTGGCCAATTACGCCACCGTGCCGGCGAAGCTTGAACGCCTGGAATTCAATCCTTACACGCTGGAGCTGACGCTCTGGGGCCTGAACATCGGCACGCCGGGCAAGGAACAGGTCGCGTTTGAAAAGCTTTATGCCAACCTGCAAATCAACAGCCTGTGGACTCGGGCCCTGCACCTGCAACGCATCGAGCTGATCAAACCCAAGACCGAGCTGTTGTTCGACAAGCAAGGCAAACTCAATCTGGCGCAACTGTTCAAGCTGCCAGCCAGCGAACCTGGCAAGGACGAACCCCCCGGCAAGCCGTTCCCGCTGCGTATCGACGAAATCAAACTGGCCGATGGCTACGTTCACTTTCGGGATATGCGCCCCAGCCAGCCCATCGAATTTCTCTACGACACACTCAATTTCGAACTAAAGAACCTCAGCACATTACCAGAAGACAATGCCGACATGACGCTGGTCGCGGCAGGTCCGGATGGCGGGCAGATCGACTGGGTCGGGCGTATCAGCCTGATACCGATCACCTCGGAAGGGACGCTGAAAGTCACCGACAGCAAGATGAAGCTGTGGTGGCCTTACGTGCGTGATGCGTTGCCGCTGGCGCTTGAGGACGGCGTGCTGAATTTCAGCACGGCCTACACACTCAATCTGGCCAAGGAAACCGAGCTGAAGTTGACCAATGTGTCGGCCAGTGTCGCGCCCTTCGCGTTGAACACGCCAGACGGTCGCCCTCTGGTACGCCTGCAACGCCTGGACGTGAGCGAAACATCAGTCGATCTGGCAAAGCAGCTGGTGACCGTAGGCAAGATCCTCAGCCAGAAACTGGAAACCTGGGCAGCGCGCGAAGCCGACGGGCAACTGGACTGGCAAAAGCTGTTCGCCAGCCAGCCGGGCAAGCCAGTGGCACCGCAAACACCGGCCGTGGACGACAAGGCGGCTGAACCGGCCCCAGCCACAGAGGCCTCTGCCAAAGCCAAGCCCGCCACGCAAAGCACGCCATGGCAGGTGCTGCTGCGAGATGTGCAGTTGCGCAATTACATGGTCCATCTGGCAGATCGCGTACCTCAAGAGCCCGTTGCTCTGGATGTTGGCCCGCTGAATCTGGACATCCAGAATTTCGACAGCCTGAACAAATCCCCCTTCACGCTCAAGCTTGATACCGGGCTGGGCAAACAAGGCAACCTCACTGCAGCCGGCGATGTGAACCTCAACCCGGTCAGTGCACAACTTAACGTAACTACCCGCGACATCGACCTGCGCCTCGCCCAGGCCTACATCAGCCCATTCATTCGTCTGGAAATGCGCAGCGGCATGCTGGGCAGCGATCTGGCGGTCAACCTGAAAAGCACCGAACCGCTGGCGTTCAGCGTCACCGGCAAAGCGCAGGTCAATCAGCTTCACACACTGGACACGCTCAAACAGCGCGACTTCCTGAAGTGGCAACAACTGCAACTCGAAGGGCTGGACTACCAGCACGGCACGGGCCTTTCGATTGCCAAAGTCAACATGGATCAGCCTTACGCGCGTTTCATGATCAATGAAGACCGGACCACCAATATCGATGACCTGCTGATTCCGCAGCCTGATGACAAGACCGCATCGCAGCCAAAACCAGCCAGAACACAACCCAAGGCCAAGGCAGAGAACCCTCTGGCGATCTACGTCGGCGAAGTGAATATCAAGGATGGCTCGGCAAACTTTGCCGACATGACCCTGACCCCGAACTTTGCCACCGCCGTGCAGCAGCTCAATGGTCGCATCGGCACCATCGACAACCGCAAGGCGACACCGGCACCCGTGGACATCCAGGGCAAGGTCGATCGATACGCGCCTGTGACCATCAAAGGCAGCCTCAACCCGTTCGACCCGATGGCCAGTCTGGATATCACCACCAGCTTCAAGCGCGTCGAGCTGACCAACCTCACTCCCTACTCCGGCAAGTTCGCCGGTTTCAGGATCCGCAAGGGCAGGCTCAATCTCGACCTGCACTACCTGATCACCAAAGGTCAGCTCAAGGCGCAGAACAAGGTGCTGGTTGAACAGTTGCAACTGGGTGAACGGGTCGACAGCCCGGATGCGCTGGACCTGCCTATCCGTCTGGCGGTCGCGCTGCTCAAGGATACGCAGGGACGAATTTCTCTGGAGCTGCCGATCGAGGGCGATCTGAACAACCCGCAGTTCAGCGTCATGCCAATTATCTGGCAAACCCTGCGCAATCTTGTGCTGCGTGCTGCGCAGGCTCCGTTCAAGATGCTCGGCGGTCTGGTCGCCGGTGGAAGCTCCGAGGACCTCGGCAGCGTGAGTTTCGCGCCGGGCTCCAGTGATTTGTCGGCAGAGGCGCAAAGTGCCCTGGACAAGCTCTCGGTGGCGCTCAAGGAGCGTCCGGACCTGAAGCTGGAGATCGAAGGCACTAGCGCTGCCAGCAGTGACGGTCCTCTGATCGCCCAACAGCGGCTGGAGCGGGAATACCAGTACACTTATTACAAGATCCTCCAGCGACGCGGCGACAAGGTTCCGGCCAGGGCCGGGTTGATACAGGTCCCGGAAGATGAAAAAGCTCCTATGCTTGAAGGTATCTACCGCACACGCCTGAAACAGCAACCGCCTGCCGAATGGGCAAACCTGGGCAAGGAACAACGTGCAAACCAGATGCGTGCCGCCGTGCTCAAGTTCTGGAGCAGCAATGAGGTATTGCTGCGTGAACTGGGCCAGGGCAGAGCCAGCAGCATCAAGGACTACCTGGTAGACAAGGGCAAACTGGAAGACGCCCGTGTGTACTTCGTCGACGCCCACCTGGGTCAGGCCCAGCCAGATGGTAAAGTCATCAGCCCCCTCCACCTCGACAGTGAATGAAGCCTTGGCACGTACCCGAATCAAACTGCTGATCAACCTGACCCTCGCCACCCTGGCCGGGTCAGTTGCCACCTCGTCATATGCCACGTCAACCCTGCGCTGTGGTAACCAGCTGGTCAGCACGGGGGACCGGGCATTCGAAGTGCAGCAGAAATGCGGAGAGCCCGTAAGCCAGGAAGTGCTGGGCACTCAGGAGACCTTCAATAGCAACTACCGAAGGTCCGAAGCCGTGAGAATCGAGGAATGGATCTACGGACCTGATAACGGCATGTATCAGTACCTGCGCTTCGAAGGTGGTCGCTTGGTCGGGATTGAAAGCAAGCGTCGTAACTGATCCTCCCCCCTACCCCCTGCACCCATTCTTCACCGCCATAGAAAAGGCCCCGACTCTTCAGTCGGGGCCTTTAATGGCTACATCCTTGTAGCCTCGCATGAACTTTCCATCAATCAATGACTGCGGCTGTTCATGGGCAGTATTCGATTACTCGGCTTTCAGGCCAGCAGCCGATACGTCTTTAACACCTTTGATTTTCTTGGTGATAGCGACGGCGGTGTTTTTCTGAGCTTCGGTAACTTTTACCATGGAGGACAGGGAAACCACACCTTTGTTGGTCTCAACCTTGATGTCCGAACCTGGGATGCCTTTCTCGGTCAGCAGGTCAGCTTTGACTTTGGTGGTGATCCAGGTATCAGAAGTATCTTCTTTGACTTCTTGAGTAGTGGTGTTAGCTGCCAGAACCATTGGCGCTTGAGCCGAGGTCTGTGCGAAAGCAGCGTTGGCCATGGTCAGAGTCAGGGCAGTAGCGGTAGCAGCGGCAATAGCGAACTTCTTCATACGATAACTCCTGTTTTTCTCAAAATCTGCACCAGCGTGTGGTGGCAGGGTTAACAGGTATATCGCAAGCGGTGTGCCAAAAACCAAATATACTAAAAACCCTTTAAAATCATATAGTTGAGTTTTTTCATTTTTAACCGGGTCGTGCAGTTTGCCCGTTCCTCACTTATTGTGCTTGCAAGATGCATGTTTATACCGAGCAGTTTGCATGCCCCGTTTGTAACCCTCTAATTGCGCTCATAAAAAAAGGACTCCGAAGAGTCCTTTTTCACATGCCGCTCAGATCAATCAGACGCCCGACGCTTTCGCTGCGGCTACGTCCTTGATCGACAGCTTGATACGGCCGCGGTTGTCCACGTCCAGTACCAGTACTTCGACTTCCTGACCTTCCTTGAGGATATCGGTCACTTTCTCTACGCGAGCATCGCTCAGCATCGAGATGTGCACCAGACCATCCTTGCCCGGCAGGATGTTGACGAACGCGCCGAAATCGACGATGCGCTCAACCTTACCGACGTAGATCTTGCCGATCTCGGCTTCTGCGGTAATGCCCAGAACGCGCTGACGTGCTGCCTCAGCCGCTTCCTTGGACTCGCCGAAGATCTTGATCGAGCCGTCGTCTTCGATGTCGATCGAAGCCTTGGTCTCTTCGCAGATGGCACGGATGGTTGCGCCACCCTTGCCGATCACGTCACGGATCTTGTCGGTGTCGATCTTCATCGCGATCATGGTCGGAGCGTTGGCCGACAGTTCGTTACGCGACTGACCGATGATCTGGTTCATCTGACCGAGGATGTTCAGGCGAGCTTCCAGGGCCTGACCCAGGGCGATCTCCATGATTTCTTCGGTGATGCCTTTGATCTTGATGTCCATCTGCAGCGCGGTAACACCTTTAGAGGTACCGGCTACCTTGAAGTCCATGTCGCCCAAGTGGTCTTCGTCACCAAGGATGTCGGTCAGAATGGCGAATTTCTCGCCTTCCTTGACCAGACCCATGGCGATACCGGCAACCGGTGCCTTCATTGGAACACCAGCGTCCATCAGTGCCAGAGAAGCGCCGCAGACCGAAGCCATGGAGCTGGAACCGTTGGACTCGGTGATTTCCGACACAACACGGATGGTGTACGGAAATACGTCAGCGCCCGGCAGCATGGCCTGTACGCTGCGGCGTGCCAGACGACCGTGACCGATTTCACGACGACCCGCGCCGCCCATACGACCACACTCGCCCACCGAGAACGGAGGGAAGTTGTAGTGCAGCATGAAGGGGTCTTTTTTCTCGCCTTCAAGGGTGTCGAGCAGCTGTGCGTCACGCGCGGTACCCAGCGTCGCAACAACCAGCGCCTGAGTTTCGCCACGGGTGAACAGTGCCGAACCGTGAGTCTTCGGCAGAACGCCGACTTCGATGTTCAGCGGGCGAACGGTGCGAGTGTCGCGACCATCGATACGCGGCTTGCCGTTGACGATGTTTTCGCGAACGGTGCGGTATTCGATTTCACCGAAAGCAGCTTTGACTTCGCTGGCAGACGGGCTGCCTTCTTCGACAGCCAGCTTGGCAACGACCTGATCTTTCAGCTCGCCCAGACGCGCATAGCGGTCGGCTTTGACAGTGATGGTGTAAGCCTGGGAGATCGCGTCGCCGAACTCGGCACGGATAGCGCCCAGCAGTGCGGTTGCCTCAGGCTTCGGCTGCCAGGCCCAGACAGGCTTGGCGGCTTCTGCAGCGAGTTCCTTGATGGCGTTGATCACCACCTGGAATTCGTCATGGGCGAAAAGCACAGCGCCCAGCATCTGGTCTTCGGTCAGCTCTTTGGCTTCGGATTCAACCATCAGAACGGCTTCGGAAGTACCGGCTACGACCATGTCCAGGCTCGAAGCCTGCAGTTGCTCGTAAGTCGGGTTCAGCAGGTAGCCGGTGCTTTCGTGGAAAGCAACGCGCGCAGCACCGACCGGACCGTCAAACGGAATACCGGAGATGGCCAGTGCAGCCGAAGTACCGATCATCGCAGCGATGTCCGGATCAATTTTCTTGCTGGTGGAGACGACGGTGCAGACAACCTGCACTTCGTTCATGAAGCCTTCTGGAAACAACGGGCGGATCGGACGGTCGATCAGGCGCGAGGTCAGGGTTTCTTTCTCGGAAGGACGGCCTTCACGCTTGAAGAAACCACCAGGAATCTTGCCGGCAGCGTAGGTTTTTTCCTGATAGTGCACGGACAGAGGGAAGAAGCCTTTGCCAGCGTCAGCCTGTTTGGCGCCGACCACAGTCACGAGTACGCTGACGTCGTCGTCAACGGTGACCAATACTGCGCCAGAGGCTTGACGGGCGATACGGCCTGTCTCGAGGGTTACGGTCGATTGACCGAACTGAAACTTTTTGATTACCGGGTTCACGGTTTCCTACCTTTCTTTGTGGCTCTTGGGGAACTGGTTTCTTGCGAATTCTTGGGCAGCGTGGGGAATCGGCCCCATCCACAGTCCAGATAAAACTTGAGGCTGGGAGCCTGCCAGAACCACCGGGAAAACCCGACGGATCGTGACAGACAACCAACCTCTAGCAACGTCGTTATTAGCGACGCAGACCCAGACGACCGATCAGGGCGCTGTAACGGCTAACGTCCTTACCTTTCAGGTAATCCAGCAGCTTGCGACGCTGGTTTACCATACGGATCAGACCACGACGCGAGTGGTGGTCCTTACCGTTGGCCTTGAAGTGGCCTTGCAGTTTGTTGATGTTGGCGGTCAGCAGTGCAACTTGCACTTCTGGCGAACCAGTATCACCAACAGCTTGCTGGTAGTCGGTTACGATCTGAGCTTTTTCTTCAACGCTGAGTGCCATGTGGGCAATCCTTTTGTTCAAGGAAGCGCTTCCGGAGAAACGTTTCCAACAGGCCGAGGACAGATCCTCGTATTAAAAAAGGAGGTATGACCGTGCCTGTTGACAGCCATCCTCATTCCACCCCGCTCGCAGGCTAGCCTGCGGACGGACTGGTTCCGGTCACTCTGACCGAATCAATCGACGCGGCGCAATACGCCCGTCTTCGGCGACTTCACCGATACCGATGAAGCGACCTTCGTGATCCTGCACACGAACCATACCGAATTTCGGTGCGTCCGGCGCGCGCACTGGCTGCCCGTGCAACCAGTAAAACGAACTGTGCTCCGAAAACTTCAGCAGCGGCCAGTCCAGCAGACCGCTGTCCGATGGCATCAGGAAGCGGTCAACCGCCTCATTGCCGCCGTCGGCATGCACTTGCTCCAGTTCTTCCAGCGTAACCGTCTGAGCCAGCGTGAAAGGCCCCGCCTGGGTACGGCGCAGCTCTGCGACGTAAGCACCACAACCGAGCTTTTCACCAATATCCTCGACCAGCGTACGGATATAGGTACCTTTGCTGCAATCGACCGACAGACGTGCTGTGTCGCCTTCGCAAGCAAGTAATTCCAGGCGCGCAATAGTAACAGAACGGGGCTCGCGCTCCACTACTTCCCCTGCACGTGCCAGCTTGTAAAGTGGCTGGCCATCACGCTTGAGGGCCGAGTACATGGGAGGTATCTGGCTGATTTGCCCACGAAAATGCGGCAACACCGCTTCGATATCGTCGCGACCAACGGTCACCGGACGCGTGAGCAAAACCTCACCTTCGGAGTCGGCAGTCGTGGTGGTTTTGCCCAACTGCGCCAGAGTCTCGTAGGACTTGTCCGAATCGAGCAGGTACTGGGAAAACTTGGTCGCTTCGCCAAAGCACAACGGCAAAACACCCGTTGCCAGCGGATCAAGGCTGCCCGTATGCCCGGCTTTCTCGGCATTGAGCAGCCAGCGAACCTTTTGCAAAGCGGCGTTGGAAGTGAAACCCAGTGGCTTGTCGAGCAGGATGATCCCGCTGACGTTGCGGCGTATACGCTTGACCTGAGCCACTCTTTATTCCTCGGTACTTTCAGGCTTTGCATCTGGCGATGCCGAGCCTTCCTGATGCTGACCGTCCTGTGCCACTGCACGCTCGATCAGTGCCGAGAGATGCGCACCACGCACGACGCTTTCGTCGTAATGGAAATGCAGTTGAGGCACGCTGCGCAGCTTCATTTCGCGTGCCAGCTGCATGCGCAGGAAGCCTGCGGCAGAGTTGAGCACCTTGATGGTCTGTGCGATCTCTTCCGCGCTGTCCTGGCCCATGACGGTCATGAAAATCTTGGCATGACCCACGTCACGGCTGACGTCTACGGCGGTGATAGTGACCAGACCCACACGTGGGTCCTTGATTTCGCGACGGATCAGTTGCGCCAGCTCGCGCTGCATCTGATCGCCAATACGTTGGGTACGGCTGTATTCTTTTGCCATGCTTGTTACCTGTTACTGATCCGGGACCAAACCCTGACAGTCTGAAAGCGGCAAACGCCCGGCCTGACAATTGCCAGACCGGGCGTTGCGTTTAGAGCCCATGGGGGAAGCAGGGCATTTGCATGCGAAGCTCCCACCATGACTCCTGAAGCTCGCGATTTAGAGGCTGCGAGCCACTTGGACCTTCTCGAAGACTTCGATCTTGTCACCGACCTTGACGTCGTTGTAGCTCTTGACGCCGATACCGCATTCCATGCCTGCACGTACTTCGGCAGCGTCGTCCTTGAAGCGGCGCAGGGATTCCAGCTCGCCTTCAAAGATAACGATGTCTTCGCGCAGAACACGAATCGGACGGTTACGGTAGACAGTGCCTTCCAGAACCATACAGCCTGCGATCGCGCCGAATTTCGGCGAACGGAACACATCGCGGACTTCGGCAATACCCAGGATATTCTCCCGGACGTCGCTGCCAAGCATACCGGTAAGGGCTTTCTTGACGTCTTCGATGATGTCGTAGATCACGTTGTAGTAACGCATATCCAGACCTTCCTGCTCGACAATCTTGCGCGCGCCAGCATCGGCACGCACGTTGAAGCCAAACAGTACAGCGTTGGAGGCCAGTGCCAGGTTGGCGTCGCTCTCGGTGATACCACCGACACCGCCACCGACTACGCGCACTTGCACTTCGTCGTTACCCAGGCCGCCGAGGGCGCCCTGCAATGCTTCCAGAGAACCGCGGACGTCGGATTTGAGGACGATGTTAAGCGTCTTCTTCTCTTCCTGACCCATGTTCTCGAAGATGTTCTCCAGCTTGCCGGCATGAGCGCGAGCCAGTTTGACCTCGCGGAACTTGCCCTGGCGGAACAGCGCGACTTCGCGGGCTTTCTTCTCGTCAGCCAGCACCGACATCTCGTCGCCAGCATCCGGAGTACCGTCAAGACCCAGGATTTCGACCGGAATCGAAGGACCTGCTTCTTTGACCGGCTTGCCGTTCTCGTCAAGCATGGCGCGGATGCGGCCGAAGTTCGAACCGACCAGAACCATGTCGCCCTGACGCAGCGTACCGTCCTGAACCAGAACAGTAGCGACCGGACCACGGCCCTTGTCCAGACGGGACTCGACAACAACACCACGACCCGGGGCCGAAGGAGTTGCCTTGAGTTCCAGAACTTCAGCTTGCAGCAGAACAGCTTCCAGCAGCTCGTCGACGCCAGTACCCATTTTCGCGGATACCGAAACGAAAGGCGTATCACCGCCCCACTCTTCGGACGTCACGCCATGCACCGACAGCTCGCTGCGGATACGATCGAGGTCAGCACCAGGCTTGTCGATCTTGTTCACCGCTACAACCAGCGGAACGCCAGCCGCAACAGCGTGCTGAACAGCTTCGATGGTCTGCGGCATCACGCCGTCGTCAGCTGCAACCACCAGAATCACGATGTCCGTTGCCTTGGCACCACGGGCACGCATCGCGGTAAACGCAGCGTGACCAGGGGTGTCGAGGAACGTGACCATGCCGCGTTCGGTTTCAACGTGGTAGGCACCGATGTGCTGGGTGATGCCGCCGGCTTCGCCAGCTGCAACCTTGGCACGACGAATGTAGTCGAGCAGCGAGGTCTTACCGTGGTCGACGTGGCCCATTACGGTCACAACCGGTGCACGGGAGAACGACTCACCTTCGAACTTCAGCGATTCGGCCAGGGAATCTTCCAGGGCGTTGTCGCTGACCAGCGTGACCTTGTGGCCCAGCTCTTCGGCGATCAACTGGGCAGTTTCCTGATCCAGTACCTGGTTGATGGTCACCGGAGTGCCCATCTTGAACATGAACTTGATGACTTCAGCAGCCTTGACCGACATCTGTGCCGACAATTCGCCGACGGTGATGGTCTCGCCGATGGCAACGTCACGGATCACAGGGCCGGTAGGGCTCTGGAAACCATGTGCATTGCGCTTCTTCAGCTTGGACTTGCCGCGACCACCACGACGGAAGCTGTCGCTTTCTTCGTCGGTAGTACGAGGAGCAACGCGAGGGGCCGGAGCCTTCTCCTTGACCGAAGCGCGATGCGGAGCGTTTTTACGCTCCCCGTCGCCGCCGCGGGCATTGCGGTCGTCAGCACGAGGCTTGTCAGGGCGACGCTGTTCGTCACGCTTGCGAGCGTCAGCAGACGGCGCTGCGCTGGCAGGTGCCGGAGCAGCCGCTGCTGGTGCTGGCGCTTCACGCACAGGCTCGGCTGCAGCAACAGGTTGCTCAGGTGCCGCAGCAGGCTGGCCGGCGGCAGGCTGATTGCGCGCATCTTCTTCAGCGCGACGCTTGGCTTCTTCTTCAGCCTTTTGACGAGCGGCATTTTCTACCGCACGGCGTTCGTCCATCTCGCGCTTGCGCTCGGCTTCGATCTCTTCCGGGCTACGCTGCACAAAGACTTTCTTCTTGCGCACTTCAACGCTGATGCTCTTGCTGCCAGCAACGCGCAGGGTGCTGGTGGTCTTGCGCTGCAAGGTAATCTTGCGAGGCTCTTCCACCTTGGCCTTGTGACCGCTTTTCAGGTGCGTCAACAAGGCTTGTTTTTCGTTATCGGTCACAACTTGCTCGGCGGCGGTGTGCGGCAGACCTGCCTCACGCATCTGCTGTAACAGGCGCTCTACCGGTGTGTCGACCACTTTGGCCAGTTCTTTCACCGTGACTTGCGTCATGCACTTCTCTCCTCAGGCCGCGCCCAATTACTCGAACCAGTGGGCTCGGGCGGCCATGATCAACTTGCCGGCACGATCATCGTCAATGCCGTCGATGTCGAGCAGGTCATCTATAGACTGCTCGGCCAGGTCTTCGCGGGTAATTACGCCGCGCACCGCCAGTTCCATCGCCAAATCCTTGTCCATACCCTCAAGCGAGAGCAGGTCTTCGGCCGGATGGGCGTCTGCCAGCTTTTCCTCTGTAGCGATGGCTTTAGTCAACAAACGATCCTTGGCACGAGCGCGAAGCTCGTTGACGATGTCTTCGTCAAAGCCGTCGATGTTGAGCATTTCTTCCAACGGTACGTAGGCAATCTCTTCCAGGCTGGTGAAGCCTTCATCAACCAGCACCTGTGCCAATTCTTCATCGACTTCGAGTTCTTCGATGAAATTGCGCAGGATGTCACCGGTTTCAGCTTGCTGCTTGGCCTGGATGTCCGATTCGGTCATTACGTTCAGGGTCCAGCCAGTCAACTGGCTCGCCAGACGCACGTTCTGACCGCCACGACCAATAGCCTGGGCCAGGTTGTCCGCTCCCACTGCGATGTCCATTGCATGCGCGTCTTCATCTACGATGATTGCCGCTACTTCTGCAGGAGACATTGCATTGATCACGAACTGCGCCGGGTTATCGTCCCAAAGAACGATATCCACACGCTCGCCACCCAGCTCGCCGGAAACAGCCTGAACTCGCGAACCGCGCATGCCGATACAGGCACCTTGCGGATCGATTCGTTTATCCTTGGAGCGAACAGCGATTTTCGCACGAGAACCCGGGTCACGGGAGGCAGCCATCACCTCGATGAGACCTTCGGCAATTTCCGGCACTTCAATGCGGAAAAGCTCGATCAGCATTTCTGGCGCAGTACGCGACAGAATCAGCTGAGGACCACGGTTTTCAGTACGAATTTCCTTCAGCAAAGCACGGACGCGAACACCGACCCGGAAAGTTTCCCGGGAAATGATGTCTTCACGAGCCAGCAAGGCTTCGGCATTGTTACCCAGGTCAACGATGACATTGTCACGCGTAACCTTTTTAACAGTACCAGAAATGATTTCACCCAGACGCTCACGGTAGGCGTCGACTACCTGAGCACGCTCGGCTTCACGAACTTTCTGCACAATGACTTGCTTGGCGGTCTGTGCGGCGATACGACCGAATTCGATGGAATCGATTTTTTCTTCGATCAGGTCGCCCGCAACGGCACCTGGCTTCTTGACTTGAGCCTGGTCTACGGCCAATTCGTACGCAGGATCGTCCAGATCTTCGTCTTCGACAACTGTCCAGCGACGGAAAGTCTCGTAGTTGCCTGTCTGGCGATTGATCTCTACACGCAGTTCTACTTCATCTTCAAAACGTTTCTTGGTAGCGGTGGCAAGAGCCAGCTCCAGCGCTTCAAAAATTACACTTGCCGGAACGCCCTTTTCATTGGACACCGACTCAACAACCAGCAGTACTTCTTTGCTCATCGTACGCCTCGCCTTTCGCAAGCCATTGGATCCGCGGGATCCGCAGTAACCGGCACGTCTCAGTCAAACGTGGGAATAATGTTGGCCTTGTCGATCATGTCGATCGGCAACAGGAACTCATGGTCTTCAACCTGCACCACGACATCCTGCTCCTCCACCCCGCGGAGAAGGCCTTGAAAGTTGCGTCGCCCTTCGAAAGGTGAACGCAGCTTTATTTTCACTTGTTCCCCGGCGTACGAAGCAAACTGCTCAATAGTGAACAGCGGGCGCTCCATGCCAGGAGACGATACTTCAAGGGTGTATTCAGTGCTGATCGGATCTTCTACGTCCAATACACCGCTGATCTGGCGACTTACGATTGCGCAGTCGTCGACCAGAACACCACCTTCCTTATCAATATAAATGCGCAGCACCGAATGCTTGCCCTGGGAACTGAAATCGATCCCCCAGCATTGATAGCCAAGGGCTACGACCACCGGGGCCAACAAGTCCTGCAACTGTTCTAGCTTGCTCGACACCTGAACCCCCTCGTGCATGCTTTAGAAATAAAAAAATGGGCAAAAGCCCATCCCTGAAAACGCCGCTGAACATCGACGTCATGTACTGTCCAGCTAACAAAAAGCCCCTTAAAAGGGGCTCCGCTAAAACTGGTTGCGGGGGCTGGATTTGAACCAACGACCTTCGGGTTATGAGCCCGACGAGCTACCAAACTGCTCCACCCCGCGACAAAGCTGGGGCGGAAGTATACGACCGATCCATTGCTGGGTCAATCCAACATCCACCTACAAGAAAGCCCGCTAATGCGGGCTCCCTTGTTAATTGGTACCGAGAAGGGGACTCGAACCCCTACACCCATTGGGCACAACCACCTCAAGGTTGCGTGTCTACCAATTCCACCACCTCGGCATTACAACTCTTTGGCGACCTCACGAAACATCGCCGAATTCTTTTTTACTTCTTCTCTGGGGCTTGAGGTACGTCAGCTGGAACAACAGCTGGCTTTTGCCCTTCGAGAACCGGTACATCATCTGCTGCCGGCTTTTGCTTCACTTCCAGTACTGCGGGATCTGGCAAACCTACTTGAGTCAGCTGTTGAGCTTTCTCTTTAGCAAAGTAACCTAACCCCAAGCTGGTTATGAAAAAACATGCTGCAAGTATAGCAGTAAACTTACTGAGAAAGGTAGAGGTTCCTTGACCTCCGAAGACAGTATTTGATGCACCTGCTCCGAACGACGCACCGGCGTCAGCACCTTTACCCTGCTGCAGCAATACCAGAGCGACAACGCCCAGAGCGCCCAACAGGTGAAAAACGATTACGACTGTTTCCAGCATTTTTTCAGTTTCCCGCGGCGCGACAGATCGCACCGAACTCATCTGCATTCAGGGAAGCTCCACCAATGAGCCCCCCATCGATATCCGGCATGCTGAAGAGCTCGACCGCATTGGCCGCCTTCACGCTGCCGCCATAGAGAAGTCGCACGCCTTGTGCGACTTCGGCATTCTCTTTTGCCAGTTGCGCACGGATTGCTGCGTGCACTTCCTGCGCCTCTTGAGGCGAAGCAGTCAATCCGGTGCCAATGGCCCAGACCGGCTCGTAGGCAATTACGGCATTGATCAGTGCGCTGACGCCAAACTCGGCGATAACACTGTCCAGCTGACGCCCGACAACTTCAAGCGTCTGCCCTGCCTTGCGCTCTTCAAGCGTTTCGCCTATGCAGAGCACAGGTGTCAGACCGCTTGCCTGGATCGCCGCAAACTTCTTGTTGAGGACATGATCCTGCTCGCCGATCAACTGACGACGCTCGGAATGCCCGACAAGTACCAGCTTGCAACCTGCATCAGCCAGCTGACTCGACGCTACCTCACCGGTCAGCGCGCCCTGCTCAGCCTGAATGGCTGCATCCTGCGCACCGACGATGATCGACGTTGCCTTAAGCCCTTCGATCACCTGATTGGTAAACAGACTTGCAGGCATTACGGCGATATCGACGCTGCCAGGCAACACCTGCTTGCCCAAACCCTCGATCAGCTCAGCGACGCTGGCGCGGGTACCGTGCATTTTCCAGTTACCAGCTACCATTGGGCGACGCATGCTACACCTCGTGGGTCAAAGTGGGCGCAGATGTTACCCAACACTTCCGACACTGGCAAGCCGAAATCAGGCGCAAACTTCAGCAACCAGTTTTGCGAGCTCTTCGGCATACGATCTGACCTGGGGTTCATCCTCACCTTCGACCATCACGCGCACCAAAGGCTCTGTGCCCGACTTGCGCAGCAGCACCCTGCCCCGTCCGGCCATCTGCTCGGTAACACGTGCACAGGCTTGCTGGACCGAAGGGTGCGAAACCGGGTCTACACCTGAACCTGCAAAACGCACATTGATCAGGATCTGCGGGCATTTGCGCAGTTTCAGACGCGCTTCGGCGAGGCTGATGCCGCTGCGACGCAGAGCCAGTATCACCTGCAACGATGCAATGATCGCATCACCGGTGGTGGCGTGCTGGAAGCACACGATATGGCCGGAGTTTTCACCGCCAATCTGCCAGTTACGCTCAAGCAGCTCGGCGATCACATAACGGTCACCGACATTGGCACGAACAAACGGGATGTTCTGCTCGGCCAAGGCCAGTTCAAGCCCGAGATTACTCATCAACGTGCCGACGACGCCACCCTGCAAGCGCCCACGCTCATGCAGATCACGGGCAATGATGTAAAGCAGCTCGTCGCCATCGACGATGGTCCCGGTATGGTCAACCATCAACACGCGATCGCCGTCACCGTCGAAGCCAATGCCCATGTCGGCATGCTCTGCGACCACTGCCGCCTGCAAGGCCTCCATGTGAGTGGAACCGCAATTCTTGTTGATATTGAGCCCGTCAGGCTGCGCAGAAAGCACCACAACCTGCGCGCCAAGCTCACGAAAGACGTTGGGCGCAACCTTGTAGGTCGCACCGTGCGCGCAGTCGATGACCACCTTCAGGCCGGCAAAGTCGGTGCTGGTCGGCACGCTGCTTTTGCAGAATTCGATGTAACGCCCTGCGGCATCGTTGATTCGCGAAACCTTGCCGAGGTTCTCGGACTCCGCCACGGTCATCGGCGCATCGAGCAGCTCTTCGATCATCATTTCGATCTCGTCAGGCAGTTTGGTGCCCTGACCGGAGAAGAATTTGATGCCGTTGTCGTAGTGCGGATTGTGCGAGGCACTGATCACGATGCCTGCTTCGGCATGAAACGTACGTGTCAGGTAGGCAATCGCAGGTGTCGGCATAGGCCCCAGCAGGAGCACGTCAGCACCGGCCGCAGAGAGCCCGGCCTCAAGGGCGGATTCGAACATGTAGCCGGAGATGCGCGTGTCCTTGCCGACGAGAATCCGGCAGGCGCCCATCTTGCGAAAGGCCATGCCTGCAGCCCAACCCAGTTTCAGCATGAACTCGGGCGTGATCGGAAATTGCCCTACGCGACCACGAATGCCGTCGGTTCCGAAATATTTTCTGGTAGTCATGGATGCCCCACTGTTGTTATTCAGCTGCCTGGACAGCTGCGATCATGCGCACCACGTCAGCCGTTTCGGCGACATCGTGCACACGTAGAATTCGGGCTCCCTTGGTCATAGCCAAAGCAGCCAGGGCCAGCCCACCGGATAGACGCTGATCTACGGAGCGCCCCAATACAGCACCAATCATGCTTTTGCGCGAAACACCTACCAGCAAAGGCCTGCCGAGCGCTTGCAGCACCTCCATATGCTTGAACAGACTCAGATTGTGCTCCAGCGTCTTGGCAAAGCCAAAGCCCGGATCAAGAATGATCTGCTGCTGACCGATTCCCGCCGCAACACACTGTTTCATCCGCTCAGCCAGGAAGGCACAAACCTCACCCACCAGGTCTTCGTAGTGCGGGTCATTCTGCATGGTTCCGGGCTCACCCAGCATGTGCATGAGACACACCGGCAAACCAGTGCTTGCAGCCGCCTCAAGCGCGCCTGGCCGCTGAAGCGAGCGGACGTCATTGATAAGCCCGGCACCCAGGCCAGCCGTCGCCAGCATGACCTCAGGCGTGGAGGTGTCCACAGAGATGATCACATCCAGCTCGCGCGCGATGACCTCAACCACCGGCGCCACACGCTCGACCTCTTCTGACGCAGACACCGGACGCGCACCAGGGCGCGTCGACTCTCCACCAACGTCGATCAGTGTGGCACCTGCCAGCACCATCGCCTCGGCATGACGCAAGGCAGCATCAAGCTGGCTGTAGCGGCCGCCATCCGAAAACGAGTCTGGGGTTGCATTGAGGATACCCATCACATGCGTACGGGCCAAATCAAGAACCCGATTGCCGCAAGGCAACCGGGTTGGGTACAGCGCAGATGTCATGTCAGACCTTAGTGCTCGGCAGCAGGGCCGCCAATCGGAGTTTCCGGACGAGGGTCAGGTGTGATCGGAGTACCGCTGGTACCCGAACCACCGCCCCAGTCACGCGGTTCACGAGGCACGCGACCGGTCATGATGTCGTCGATCTGATCGGCATCAATGGTTTCATACTTCATCAGCGCATCGGCCATCGCTTCAAGCTTGTCACGATTGTCCGTCAGCAACTGCTTGGCAGTGCCGTAGCAGTGATCGATGATGCTGCGCACTTCGGAGTCGATGAGCTTGGCAGTATCGCCGGAAACACTGGAGTTCTGGCTGCTGCCGCGCCCCAGGTAACCTGCATCTTCGTCTTCCGAGTACATCAGCGGGCCGAGTTTTTCAGACAGCCCCCACTTGGTGACCATGTTCCGGGCAATCTGGCTGGCACGCATGATGTCATTGGAGGCACCGGTTGTGACGCCATCGAAGCCAAGGGTCATTTCTTCCGCGATACGACCACCGTACAGCGAGCAGATCTGGCTGATCAACGCACGCTTGGACAGGCTGTAACGGTCTTCTTCCGGCAGGAACATCGTCACACCCAGCGCACGACCGCGCGGGATGATGGAGACCTTGTAAACCGGATCATGCTCAGGCACCAGGCGTCCGACGATAGCGTGTCCTGCTTCGTGGTAAGCCGTGTTGCGTTTTTCCTTTTCGGACATGACCATCGATTTGCGCTCAGCGCCCATCATGATCTTGTCCTTGGCCAGTTCGAACTCTTTCATCTCTACGACGCGCTTGCCGGAGCGAGCAGCGAACAGCGACGCTTCGTTGACCAGGTTAGCCAGATCGGCACCGGAGAAACCCGGCGTACCGCGAGCGATAACGCCTGCGTTGACGTCTTCGCCCATCGGAACCTTGCGCATGTGAACCTTGAGGATCTGCTCGCGGCCACGAATGTCCGGCAGACCTACAACTACCTGGCGGTCGAAACGACCTGGACGCAGCAGCGCCGGGTCCAGCACGTCAGGACGGTTGGTTGCGGCAATGACGATGATGCCGTCATTCATTTCAAAACCGTCCATCTCGACCAGCAACTGGTTGAGAGTCTGTTCACGCTCGTCGTGACCACCACCCATGCCAGCGCCACGATGGCGACCGACCGCATCGATTTCGTCGATGAAGATGATGCAAGGAGCATGTTTCTTGGCCTGTTCGAACATGTCACGGACGCGGCTTGCACCAACACCCACGAACATCTCGACGAAATCAGAACCGGAAATGGTGAAGAACGGCACTTTCGCCTCGCCAGCAATGGCCTTGGCGATCAGCGTCTTACCGGTACCCGGAGGACCGACCATCAGAACGCCACGCGGGATACGGCCGCCCAGACGCTGGAACTTGCCCGGGTCACGAAGGAACTCGACAAGCTCGCCGACTTCTTCCTTGGCTTCGTCACAACCGGCAACATCGGCCAGGGTGGTCTTGACCTGATCTTCGGACAACAGACGCGCCTTGCTTTTGCCAAAGCTCATCGGGCCGCCCTTGCCGCCCGCCCCGCCCTGCATCTGGCGCATGAAGAACATGAACACCGCAATGATCACCAGGATAGGGAAGCTGGCCACCAGTAACTGAGTCCAGATGCTCTGCTGCTCAGGCTGCTTGCCTTCGATCACGACGTTGTTGCTGACCAGATCACCGATCAGACCGTTGTCCGGAATGTTCGGGCGGATGGTCTTGAAGGTGTCGCCATCACTGCGCTTGCCCGTAATGACGTAGCCGTCGACGGAAACCTTCTCGACCTTGCCATCCTTGACCTGCTGGATGAACTCGGAATAGTTGAGGTTCTGCGGCTCGTTAGGGCTGGAGAAGTTGTTCATCACCGTCACCAGGACAGCCGCGATGATCAACCACAGGATCAAATTCTTTGCCATATCGTTCAATTAGCTACCCTCTGAAGCAAGCTCCACGCAGCAAGCGTGCCTCGCATGATATTCACCGGCCTAACTTACTACAGAACCTACAGATACGGCAGACACCGTCTGTAACCCTTTGTGAAACTTTGACAACACAATGTTCAGTCATGCTGCATCGGTAACGCCATTTGAAAAAAGCTATCGTGCCCCTTCAAAAACGCTCGATGCTGGCTGCCCCGTCGATTCCACGAAAGCCGCGAGCCAGCAGGTATTGCTCGCGTGACCTGTCGCGGGATGACGAAGGCTTGCGCATCTGCACCTTGTCAAACAACTTGCGAATATCCTTGTGGTAGACATCGAAGCCTTCACCCTGGAAGACCTTGATCAGAAAATCGCCACCGGGACGTAGTACCCGACCGGCCAGATCGAGCGCCAATTCACAGAGAAACATCGCACGCGGCATATCTACAGCGCTCAATCCACTCATATTGGGGGCCATATCGGAAATCACAAGGTCTACCTGCGTATTACCGACTGCCTCAAGGATCTGCTCGAGAATCTTGTCCTCGGTAAAATCCCCCTGAATGAAGGTCACATCAGGGATGCTGTCCATTTCAAGGATGTCGGAAGCAATCAGACGACCTTGACCGCCGATCAGACGACTGGTCACCTGCGACCAGCCTCCCGGCGCAGCACCAAGGTCGATAACGGTCATGCCAGGACGGATGAGTTTGTCCTTTTCCTGGATCTCGAGCAGCTTGTAGCTGGCACGCGAACGGTAACCGTCCTTCTGCGCCATTTTGACGTATTTGTCGTCGAAGTGTTCTTTGAGCCAGTTATGGCTTGTCTTGGAACGGGCCACGGGGCACCTCAAAAATAAACGAGTCGTGATTAACTGGGCGGTCCCGGACTCGCTCGGGTAAACTGGCCGCCGCTTTTAAAAGATCAGACGCAGAGGTCAGATTATGCCGCTCACTCCAGAGCAGAAGAAACAATACAAATCCATTGGCCACCATCTGAAACCGGTGTTGATCGTGGCTGACAATGGTTTGACTGAAGGTGTACTTGCAGAGCTTGAACGCGCATTGAGCGATCACGAGCTGATCAAGATCAAGCTCAATATCCTTGACCGCGAAAGCCGCCTGGGCGCCGTTGCAGAACTGTGCAAGGCCGGTTCGGCGGACCTTGTACAGGTCATCGGCAAAATGGCGCTGATCTACCGCAAGAACCCAAAGGTAAACAAGCAGCTCTCCAACGTCCACCGCGCACACGGATAAAAACAGAAGTCAGGGCCGCCAAAAGGCGTGCCCTGACTCTTTTTTGCTGCTGACTGTGCCCGCCAAAGCGGGCGACAGGCATCAGATGTGACGCACTTCGATGATTTCGTATTCGATAACGCCGCTAGGCGTTTTCACGACGACGACATCGCCCTCTTCCTTGGCAATCAAGGCGCGAGCAATGGGCGAACCCACTGAAATCTTGCCCTTCTTGATATCCGCCTCGTCCTCACCAACGATCTGGTAGACAACGCTTTCGTCGGTTTCGACGTTGGCGATTTCGACTGTCGTGCCGAAAATCACCTTGCCAGTGTGCGGAATAGTCGTAACGTCGATTACCACAGCGTTCTGCATGCGGCCTTCGATATCACGAATACGCGCCTCGACCATACCCTGCTGCTCGCGGGCAGCATGGTATTCAGCGTTTTCCTTGAGGTCGCCCAGTTCGCGCGCAGTACCGATGTCCTGGCTCAACTTGGGACGGATCACCTTGGTCAGGTGAGTCAGCTCTTCTACCAGGGCGCGAGAGCCCTGGACGGTCATTGGGTATTTTTTCATGCCTTCAATCCTGCATGGAGATCCTGCAAGCGACGTACGGTCTTCTCGGGACCGAATTTGAGCGCTTCACAGATCGCTTCGCCTGCTGCAATGGTAGTGGTGCAGTAGATCTTGTGCTGCAAGGCGTTGCGACGAATGGAGTAGGAATCCGCGATCGACTGACGACCTTCGGTGGTGTTGATGATCAGGGTAACTTCGTCATTCTTGATCATGTCAACCACGTGTGGGCGCCCTTCGGTCACCTTGTTGACGCGACGTACTTTCAGGCCTGCCGCTTCGATCAGCTTGGCAGTGCCTGCGGTGGCAACGATCTCGAAACCGAGATTAATGAGGTCACGAGCGACCGCTTCAACCAAAGGCTTGTCATCGTCACGTACGCTGATGAACGCGGTACCGCCAGTTGGCAGCACTTCGCTCGCGCCCATCTGGGCCTTGGCAAACGCTTCACCGAAGGTATCCCCCACACCCATCACTTCACCGGTCGATTTCATTTCCGGGCCGAGGATCGGATCAACGCCAGGGAATTTGGCAAACGGGAACACTGCCTCTTTCACGCTGTAGAAGTTCGGAATGATTTCCTTGGTGAAGTTCAGCTCTTTCAGGGTTTTACCTGCCATCACGCGAGCCGCGATCATGGCCAGGGAAACACCGATGCATTTGGAAACGAACGGCACGGTACGCGATGCACGCGGGTTGACTTCAATGACGTAGATATCTTCGCCCTGAAGTGCCAACTGTACGTTCATCAGGCCGACAACGCCCAGCTCCAGGGCCATTTTCTTGACCTGCTCGCGCATTTCGTCCTGGATGTGTGCAGGCAGCGAGTACGGCGGCAGCGAGCATGCGGAGTCACCGGAGTGAACGCCCGCCTGCTCGATGTGCTGCATGATCGCGCCGATCACCACGTCAGTTCCGTCGCAGACCGCATCGACGTCCATTTCGATGGCACAGTTCAGGAAGTGGTCCAGCAGCACAGGGCTGTCGTTGGACACTTGAACCGCTTCACGCAGGTAACGCTTGAGCTCGTCTTCCTGGTACACGATTTCCATCGCGCGGCCGCCCAGTACATAGGACGGGCGCACCACCAGCGGATAACCGATCTTCGCCGCAGCACGAATGGCTTCGTCTTCGCTGCGCACAGTGGCATTTGGCGGCTGACGCAGGTTGAGGCGCTCGACCATCTGCTGGAAGCGCTCACGATCTTCGGCACGGTCAATGGCGTCAGGGCTGGTGCCGATGATCGGCACACCGGCTGCTTCAAGGGCACGCGCCAGTTTCAGCGGCGTCTGGCCACCGTACTGAACGATCACACCTTTCGGCTTCTCGACCCGGACGATTTCCAGCACGTCTTCCAGGGTGACAGGCTCGAAGTACAGGCGGTCAGAGGTGTCGTAATCGGTGGAAACGGTTTCCGGGTTGCAGTTGACCATGATGGTCTCGTACCCGTCTTCACGCAGCGCCAGGGCGGCGTGTACACAGCAGTAGTCGAACTCGATACCCTGGCCGATACGGTTAGGGCCACCGCCGAGAATCATGATCTTGTCGCGCGTCGAAGGGTTGGCTTCGCACTCTTCTTCGTACGTCGAGTACAGGTACGCGGTGTCGGTTGCGAACTCGGCAGCGCAGGTGTCGACGCGCTTGTAGACCGGGAACACGTCCAGCTTGTGACGATGCGTACGCAGGTTCTTTTCGGTGACGCCGACCAGCTTGGCCAGGCGCGCATCAGAGAAGCCCTTGCGCTTGAGGCGGAACATCAGGTCACGATCGATTGCCGACAGGCCCAGCGTCTTGACCTTCTCCTCGTCCTTGACCAGATCTTCGATCTGCACCAGGAACCAGGGGTCAATCATGTTCATGGCGAAGATATCTTCAACCGTCATGCCAGCGCGGAAGGCGTCGGCGACGTACCAGATACGCTCGGCACCCGGCACAGTCAGCTCGCGCTTGAGCGTGCTCATGCTTTCAGGGTGGCTCAGATCCAGCTTCGGATCGAGACCGCAAACGCCGACTTCCAGACCGCGCAGGGCTTTCTGCAGGGATTCCTGGAAGGTACGGCCGATGGCCATGACTTCACCGACCGACTTCATCTGAGTGGTCAGGCGGGCATCGGCCTTGGCGAACTTCTCGAAAGCAAAACGCGGCAGCTTGGTGACGACATAGTCGATTGACGGCTCGAACGATGCCGGGGTCTTGCCGCCGGTGATTTCGTTCGACAGCTCGTCAAGGGTGTAGCCGACTGCCAGCTTGGCGGCAACGCGGGCGATCGGGAAGCCGGTCGCCTTGGAGGCCAGCGCCGAGGAACGCGATACGCGCGGGTTCATCTCGATCACGACCATACGGCCGGTGTCCGGGCAGATGCCGAACTGAACGTTGGAACCACCGGTTTCAACGCCGATCTCGCGCAGCACTGCCAGCGAGGCATTACGCAGGATCTGGTATTCCTTGTCGGTCAGAGTCTGTGCCGGAGCAACGGTGATGGAGTCACCGGTGTGCACGCCCATCGGGTCGAAGTTTTCAATCGAGCAGACGATGATGCAGTTGTCCTTTTTGTCGCGGACAACTTCCATTTCGTACTCTTTCCAGCCGATCAGCGATTCGTCGATCAGCAGCTCTTTGGTCGGCGACAGGTCCAGACCGCGAGCGCAGATTTCTTCGAACTCTTCACGGTTGTACGCGATACCGCCGCCCGTGCCGCCCATGGTGAACGATGGACGAATGATGCACGGGAAGCCGAGCTTTTCGAGAACCGCGTTGGCTTCTTCCATGCTGTGCGCGATACCGGAACGCGGGCACGCCAGGCCGATAGACTTCATGGCCTTGTCGAAACGCGAGCGGTCTTCAGCCTTGTCGATGGTGTCGGCGTTGGCGCCGATCATCTCCACGCCGAACTTCTCCAGAACGCCTTCGCGCTCCAGATCCAGTGCGCAGTTCAGAGCCGTCTGGCCGCCCATGGTTGGCAGCAGTGCGTCAGGACGCTCTTTTTCGATGATCTTGGCAACGGTCTGCCACTTGATCGGCTCGATGTAGGTGGCGTCGGCCATGGCCGGGTCGGTCATGATGGTGGCCGGGTTGGAGTTCACCAGGATGACGCGGTAACCCTCTTCGCGCAGTGCCTTGCAGGCCTGGGCGCCGGAGTAGTCGAATTCACAGGCCTGGCCGATCACGATGGGGCCGGCGCCGAGAATCAGGATGCTTTTAATATCTGTACGTTTTGGCATGGGTTGTCACTCAAATCCGCAGGTCAGTCGGCAAGCCGTCTTGAACATTTCTTTGAGGTGGCCTGGGCGGCAGCAACCGGACATTGAGTCCGGGGCCGCCCAGGGCACCTGCGTATTACAGTCTCAAGGCAACCGGTCAGCGTCGCTTGGCCATGGCTTCGATAAAGCGATCAAACAGAGGCGCGACGTCATTCGGGCCCGGGCTCGCCTCAGGGTGACCCTGGAAGCTGAACGCGCTCTTGTCGGTCAGCTCGATACCCTGCAGGGTGCCGTCGAACAGCGACTTGTGAATGGCGCGAACATTGCCCGGAAGTGTGGCCTCATCAACAGCAAAACCGTGGTTCTGGCTGGTGATCATGACCACACCGGTGTCCAGATCCTGAACAGGATGGTTTGCACCGTGGTGGCCGTGGCCCATTTTCACGGTCTTGGCACCGGCAGCCAAGGCCAGAAGCTGGTGACCCAGGCAGATACCGAATACCGGCACTTCGGTTTGCAGCACTTCCCTGATCGCCTTGATGGCGTAGTCGCACGGCTCGGGGTCGCCAGGGCCGTTGGACAGGAAAACACCGTCGGGCTTGTAGGCAAGCACTTCGCTGGCAGGCGTTTGCGCAGGCACCACAGTCACCCGGCAACCGCGCTCGACCAGCATGCGCAGAATGTTGACCTTGACGCCGTAGTCGTAAGCGACCACATGATAGGGCAGTTCGGAAGCAGCGATTTCAGGGTGGCTGTCGGTCTTCAGGTTCCAGACGCTGGAACGCCACTCGTAAGTGTCCTTGGTGCTGACTTCCTTTGCCAGGTCCATGCCTTTGAGGCCGGGGAACCCGCGAGCAGCAGCGATGGCTGCTTCTTCGGAAATGTTATCGCCAGCCATGATGCAGCCGTTCTGGGCGCCTTTCTCACGCAGGATGCGGGTCAGGCGACGCGTGTCGATACCGGCGATGGCAACGACGTTATTGGCTTTCAGGTAATCACCGAGGGACAGCTTGTTACGCCAGTTGCTGGCGACCAGCGGCAGGTCACGGATGACCAGGCCAGCGGACCAGACACGATCGGACTCTGCGTCTTCAGGCGTGGTACCGGTATTGCCGATGTGCGGGTAAGTCAGGGTAACGATTTGCTGGGCGTAGGAAGGATCGGTAAGAATTTCCTGATAGCCTGTCATTGCGGTGTTGAACACCACCTCACCAACGGTCTGACCGTCGGCTCCAATGGCTTCGCCGCGAAAAATGCTGCCATCAGCAAGGGCGAGTATGGCTGGCTTAGTCAAGAAGACCTCCCGTAAATAAAACCTGAAAGGGCGATCGCAGGCTGCAAAAAAGCGGAATGACGTAGTTACGTCACCCCGCTTTCTTATGGAATCATCTGCGCGCTTTTAGTGGACACACTAAAGCTGTAGCTTACAGAAAAGGCCCTTTTTGGTCTACCACCAATGAGCCTGAAGTGCGGGAAAATGCGACAGGGCCACGAATGGCCCTTTATGAAATCAATGCAGACCCAGTACATCCTGCATGTCGTAAAGCCCTGGCGCCTTGCCGTCGAGCCACATTGCAGCCCGTACGGCCCCCTTGGCAAAGGTCATGCGACTGGATGCCTTGTGGGTAATCTCGACCCGCTCGCCGTCTGCTGCGAACAGCACGGTATGGTCGCCGACAACGTCACCGGCACGAATGGTCGCAAACCCGATGGTCTGACGATCACGCGCGCCGGTCTGGCCTTCACGGCCGTAGACAGCGACTTTTTCCAGGTCGCGCCCCAGCGCACTGGCAACCACTTCTCCCATGCGCAAGGCGGTGCCGGACGGCGCATCGACCTTGTGCCGGTGGTGCGCCTCGGTGATTTCGATATCGACCTCATCACCCAGAACACGCGCGGCGGTGTCCAGCAACTTCAAGCAAAGGTTTACACCAATGCTGAAGTTGGCAGCGAACACAATCGGGATGTCTTTACCCGCTTCGACCAGACGCTGCTTCTCTTCGGCACTGAAGCCAGTCGTGCCGATAATCATGGCCTTGCCGGCCTTACGGCAGAACGCCAGATTTTTCAGCGTTACCGAAGGGTGGGTGAAGTCGATCAACACGTCGAACTCATCCGCCACTTTTGCCAGGTCGCCCGACAACGGCACACCGATACGACCCAGCGCAGCCAGCTCGCCTGCATCCGCACCCACCAGCGTGCTGTCAGGACGATCGATAGCGGCGGTCAACCCGGCACCCGGTGCCTGCTGAACCGCCTCGATCAAGGTCTTGCCCATGCGCCCGGCGGCGCCCACTACAGCAATACGTCGCATGCCCTGCTCCCGTTGATAGCCTTACAGATCGCCGAAGAAACGCTTCACACCCTCGAACCAGCCACTGGCCTTGGGAGAGTGGGACTCGTCGTTTTCAAGCGAAGTGCGGAACTCTTCAAGCAGCTCGCGCTGACGCTTGCTCAGGTTGACCGGAGTTTCGACCGCTACACGGCACATCAAGTCACCCGCACCGCCGCCACGCACCGGAGCGACACCCTTGCCGCGCAAGCGGAACTGCTTGCCGGTCTGGGTACCTTCGGGAATTTTCAGTTTGACGCGACCATCAAGGGTCGGTACTTCAAGCTCGCCACCCAGCGCGGCATCGGTAAAGCTGATCGGCACTTCGCAGAACAGGTGCTTGCCGTCACGCTGGAAGATCGCGTGTTCGCGCACATTGATCACGACATACAGGTCGCCGGTCGGCCCACCCTGAGTACCCGCTTCGCCTTCGCCAGACAGACGAATGCGGTCACCGGTATCGACACCTGGCGGCACCTTGACCGAAAGCGTCTTGGACTCTTCGACACGACCTTCACCGTGGCACGAATCGCACGGGTCGGAAATAATCTTGCCGTGTCCATGGCAGCGTGGGCAGGTTTGCTGCACAGAGAAGAAACCCTGCTGCATGCGAACCTGACCGATACCACCGCAGGTAGGGCAGGTAACGGGCGACGAGCCTTTCTTGGCACCGCTGCCATCGCACGGCTTGCAGTTGACCAGTGTCGGAACGCGGATATTCACGTTAGTACCGCGAACCGCTTCTTCCAGATTCAGCTCCAGCGTATAGCGCAGATCGCTGCCGCGCTGGGCACCGCCACGACCACCGCCGCCACCGCCACGGCCGCCGCCAAAGAAATCACTGAACACATCACCGAAGATGTCGGAGAAATTGGCACCACCGGCACCACCACCAAAACCGCCGCCGCCACCCATGCTCGGGTCAACACCAGCATGGCCATACTGATCGTACGCAGCGCGCTTGCTGGCATCGGACAGCACTTCGTAGGCCTCGTTGGCCTCTTTGAACAGCTCTTCCGAGGCTTTGTCATCAGGGTTACGGTCAGGGTGATGCTTCATCGCCAGACGGCGATAAGCCTTTTTCAGGTCCGCCTCGCTGGAGCCTCGCTCCACTCCCAACACTTCGTAATAATCACGCTTTGCCATAGTTCTTCCGCACTCTTGAGGACGTTCGGCAAGACCCTCCTGAACCCTGCCAAACTCGTTGAGCCCCATACAGGCCCTGGACCCAACTCACGTCAATTCAACGATCCTGGTCTTCGTTCAACAACCAGATGGATCTGGCCGAGAAAGCGGCAGAATGATTCGCCACGCAGGAGCGTAGCGATCTTGCCACATGGCTTGCGGAGCAAATCCGCACGCCGAAATTTTGCTTGTTCCAGACACGCCAACGCGGGAGCAAGCTCCCGCGCGGCGACATCCTACCAGTCAGCGCTCGAAAGAGGTCAACCGGCGTTCAAGTGAGCCTGCGCTTACTTGTGGTCTTTCACTTCTTCGAACTCGGCATCGACAACGTCATCAGCCTTGGTATTTTCTTCAGCAGGCTTGGCCGCTGCTTCAGGGTTTTCGGCCTGCTCGGCGTACATCTTTTGAGCGATTGGCGCGGAAACCTTCGACAGCTCTTCAACCTTGGCTTCGATAGCAGCCTTGTCGTCGCCCTTGATAGCGGCTTCCAGAGCAACCAGTGCAGCCTCGACAGCAGTCTTCTCTTCAGCAGTGACCTTGTCACCCGCATCAGCGATCATTTTGCGAGTCGAGTGGACCAGCGCATCACCCTGGTTACGGGCAGAGGCCAGCTCTTCGAACTTGCGATCTTCTTCGGAGTTGACTTCAGCATCGCGGACCATTTGCTGAATTTCTTCCTCGGAAAGACCGGAGTTGGCCTTGATCACGATGGACTGCTGCTTGCCGGTCGCCTTGTCTTTCGCGCCAACATGCAAAATGCCGTTTGCGTCGATGTCGAAGGTTACTTCGATCTGTGGCACGCCACGTGGAGCAGGTGGAATCTCGGCCAGGTCGAACTTGCCCAAGGACTTGTTCTGACCGGCTTGCTTGCGCTCACCCTGCAGTACGTGGATGGTTACCGCGTTCTGGTTGTCATCGGCAGTCGAGAACACCTGAGATTTCTTGGTAGGAATCGTGGTGTTTTTCTCGATCAGCGCAGTCATCACGCCGCCCATGGTTTCGATACCCAGAGTCAGCGGGCTGACGTCAAGCAGCAGAACGTCTTTGACATCACCGGCCAATACAGCGCCCTGGATGGCAGCACCCATTGCAACGGCTTCGTCAGGGTTGACGTCTTTACGTGCTTCTTTACCGAAGAACTCGGTAACCAGCTTCTGCACCAGCGGCATACGGGTCTGACCACCGACCAGAATCACGTCGTTGATCTTGCTTCTGTCGATGCCAGCATCTTTAAGCGCCATTTCGCAAGGAGCGATGGTGCGCTGAACCAGGTCTTCAACCAGCGATTCCAGCTTGGAGCGCGAAATTTTCACGACCAGGTGCTTTGGACCGGTTGCATCTGCAGTGATGTACGGCAGGTTGACTTCGGTCTGCGTGCTGGAAGAAAGCTCGATCTTGGCTTTCTCGGCAGCTTCTTTCAGACGCTGCATGGCCAGCGGGTCACCCTTGAGGTTCATGCCGCTTTCTTTCTTGAATTCGTCGACGAAGTAGTCGATCAGACGAATGTCAAAGTCTTCACCGCCCAGGAACGTGTCGCCGTTGGTGGCCAACACTTCGAACTGGTGCTCGCCATCGACTTCGGCAATCTCAATGACCGAGACGTCGAAAGTACCGCCACCCAGGTCATAAACGATGACAGTGTGGTCGCCCTTGGCCTTGTCCATACCGTAAGCCAGAGCGGCCGCGGTTGGTTCGTTGATGATGCGCTTGACGTCCAGACCGGCGATACGACCAGCGTCCTTGGTAGCCTGACGCTGACTGTCATTGAAGTAGGCCGGAACGGTGATGACCGCTTCGGTAACCGCTTCACCGAGGTAGTCTTCGGCGGTCTTTTTCATTTTCTTCAGGATTTCAGCGGAAATCTGAGGAGGTGCCATTTTCTGGCCATTCACTTCAACCCAGGCATCACCGTTGTCAGCCTTGACGATCTTGTAAGGGACCATCTGGATGTCTTTCTGAACGACATCCTCTTCAAACTTACGACCAATCAGACGCTTTACCGCATACAGCGTGTTGTGCGGATTGGTAACGGCCTGACGCTTGGCGGACTGACCAACCAGGATCTCACCGTCATTGGCATAAGCAATGATCGAAGGTGTAGTACGAGTACCTTCTGCGTTCTCGATAACCTTGACGTTACCGTTTTCCAGAATGGAGACGCAGGAGTTGGTAGTCCCCAGGTCGATACCGATAATTCTGCCCATCTTGACTCTCCCGAAACTTGCAAAACTTGGATTTGGTTGCCGCCAGTGCGCTTACACCGTGCGGTAGCTCTTAAACGCTTGACCTCTAAATGGGGGCCTTACAGCTGATTTCAAGCCTGCTCGTTGATTGACGGCGTTGCAGGCGACGGTGCCTTGCTGACCACGACCATGGCCGGGCGCAACAGGCGACCATTAAGCTGATAACCCTTCTGGAATACCTTGAGCACAGTATTAGGCTCGACGTCGGCACTTTCCTGCATGGCCATCGCCTGGTGCTGGTCGGCACTGAACGGTTGACCATGTGGATCAATGGCTTCCAGCTGATAACGCTTGAGGGTGTCCTGGAACATCTTCAAGGTCAGCTCGATGCCTTCACGCATCGGGCGAATGCTTTCATCGTCCGGACTGGACAGATCAAGGCCTCGCTCCAGACTGTCGATGATCGGCAACAGATCACCGGCAAATTTTTCCAGCGCAAACTTGTGCGCCTTTTCAACATCCTGCTCGGCACGGCGGCGGACATTCTGCAGATCCGCAGCCACGCGAAGGGATTGGTCCTGCGCAGCAGCCAGTTGCTCTTCGAGCACCTGCACGCGAGTTGTCAGTTCATCACCCGCGCCCGCTTCGGCAGCCTGATCCTGGGCCTGCGCATCCAGATTCTGTTCGTCAGCCATACATGTTCTCCTCTAAAAACGTCCGCGATCCCGATTCGCGCTTCTGCCCACCTATATGGGATCGGATTTTCCGGCTTCAAGGGTTTCATGCAATCGAGATACGCATTCCCTGACAAATAATGCGGATTCCGGACGAGCGAAAAATTGCGGACCGACACAAGAGCGACTAAAAACCACTGCAAACCGATCAAATCGAGCTAAGCGAAGGCATTGTCAGCAACAAATAAAACACTGTATAAATAACCAGACAAACAGCCCGGGAGCCGCTCAATGCTGGTGCACCTTTCCGTACACAACTACGCCATTGTCGAACACCTTGACCTCGAACTGGATCGAGGCATGAGCGTCATCACCGGCGAAACCGGCGCTGGCAAGTCGATCATGCTCGACGCCCTGGGCCTGACGCTGGGCGACCGTGCCGACAGCGGCGTGGTCCGGCCAGGCGCTGACAAGGCCGACATCCTGGCCACATTCGACCTGGGCGACATTCCCGAGGCACAGACCTGGCTCAAAGAGCGCGACCTGGACAACGACGGCCCCTGCATCCTGCGCCGGGTCGTTACCGCCGAAGGTCGGTCACGCTCCTACATCAATGGCTCGCCCTGCCCTCAGGGAGATTTGAAGGCACTGGGTGAACTGCTCATTGATATCCACAGCCAGCATGAGCATCAGTCGCTGCTCAAGACCGATACCCACCGACGCCTGCTGGACGAATACGCTGGCGCTACCGACCTGGCCCGTCAGGTCCATCTCGCCGCACAGCGCTGGCGGCAGACGCGACAAGAGCTGGAGCGCCTTTCCAATTCAGGGGACGAGCAGCGCGCACGCCATCAACTGCTCAGCTATCAGCTCGAAGAGCTGGAAAGCCTGAGCCTGGGCGAAAACGAGCTTGAGCAGCTCGAGCAGGAACACAAAGATCTGACCAACGCCGAAAGCCTGCTGAGCATTTGCCGACAAGTGGTCGAGCAGTGCAGTGAAAGCGATTCCGGCAACGTGCTCAATGCCCTGACTGCCAGCCTGCATCGGCTGGGCAGCGTCGACCATTCGCCGTCCGCACTGAGCGAGGCCACTGGTTTGCTGTCCAGCGCGCAGATACAGGTAGAAGAAGCGGTAGGCGAACTGAACCGTTTTCTGGATCACTTCGATGCCGACCCGGCCAGACTGCAACAGCTTGAAGAGCGTCTTGATGCAATCTATACACTGGCGCGCAAGCACCGCATTCAGCCAGGTGAAGTGGCCACGCTGCAGCAAAAGCTGCTGGATGAAATAGAAACACTGAATGCCAATGATGAATCCATCGAACGCCTGGAGCACGAAGTGCAGGCATTTGCCCGGCACTATCAGGAGAAGGCCCGCGAACTGAGCGACCTGCGCCGCAATTCGGCAACGACACTGGCCAGCGCCGTAGAGCAGGAAATTCATCGATTGGGCATGCCGGGCGGTCGTTTCCAGATCGACCTTAAAGCCAATGCCAGCGTAGAACCGTCGCCTCACGGTCTTGAGCAGGTAGAGCTACTGGTCAGCGCCAACCCCGGCCAACCACTGAAAGCGCTGGCGAAAGTCGCGTCGGGTGGCGAGCTGTCGCGTATCAGCCTTGCAATTCAGGTCATTACTGCACAAACCTCGCGGGTGCCGACGCTGGTATTCGACGAAGTCGATGTGGGCATTGGCGGGCCGACCGCCGAGATCGTGGGGCAATTGCTGCGTCGTCTGGGCGAGCGCGGGCAAGTCATGACCGTTACCCACCTGCCGCAGGTTGCCGCGCAGGGCCATCAGCATCTGTTTGTGCACAAGGTCCGCGACAACGACGCCACGCGTACGGCGGTCTCAAAGCTCAGCAAGACCGAGCGCATAGAAGAAGTGGCGCGAATGCTGGGGGGCATCGACCTGACCAAGGAATCTCTGGCGCACGCCAAAAAGATGGTCGTTACCGCTAAAAGCTGAACCACAGAAAGCACAAAGGCGACCCGGGGTCGCCTTTGGTGCTGGTTTTTACGCCGTCTGGCTTACGCCTTCTTGTTGCGGACGTAGAGCACCAGATTGTGGTCAACCAGATCAAAGCCGTGTCTTTCGACAATAGCCTTTTGAAGCTTCTCGATTTCTTCGTCGAAGAACTCGATCACCTCACCGGACTCCACGTTGACCATGTGGTCGTGATGGCCGCCATCAGCCAGCTCAAACACAGCATGACCGCCGTCGAAATTGTGGCGCACCACTAATCCAGCAGCTTCAAACTGGGTCAGAACACGGTAAACCGTGGCCAGGCCGACGTCCTCGCTTGCCTCCATAAGCGCCTTGTAGACATCCTCGGCACTCATGTGGCGCTGCTCGGCAGAATCGAGCATTTGGAGTATTTTAACCCTTGGTAGGGTTACCTTTAGTCCTGCTTTACGTAGTTCGCTATTTTCAACCATGGTCAGCTTTCTCGCAGACGCTGCTTCGCAGCTTCTCTTAATGCAGGTATGATCGGGGTTTACGTTGTCCCAGCCAAGATAGTGGAAGTCGCCCACCGATGCAAAACACCAAGCTCTTGCTAACCAGTTTCACCTTCGTGGGACTGCTCGCACTCGCCGGTTGTTCATTCCCCGGGGTTTACAAAATCGACATCCAGCAGGGTAATGTCGTCACGCAGGACATGATAGACCAGTTACGCCCCGGAATGACCCGACGGCAAGTACGGTTTATCATGGGCAACCCCCTGTTGACCGACACTTTCCACTCCGATCGGTGGGATTACCTGTACAGCCTGCAGCCAGGTGGCGGTGAACGCCAGCAGGAGCGTGTCAGCCTTATATTCAACGGCAATGACCAGCTTGTGAGCCTGTCTGGCGACTTCATGCCCGGTGTCAGCCGCGATGAAGCCATTCTCGGCAAAGGCAGCGATACCACTGTCCCGGCAGAGAATCAGCCGGTGCAGAAGCCTGAAGAGCCGGCCAAGCCAGGTTCGTTGCTGGACAAGATCCAGAAAGACGTGGACAGCGTCGAGACCGTACCTGTCCCGACCCAAGAGCCTCTGGACACCAGCTCTCGTTAGTCCTCAGCGCTCAACAAAAAGCCCGGCATGCCGGGCTTTTTTGTGCCTTTCGTTCAGTCAGCGTTCAGCCGGGAAGCGTCCGTTTCTCCCGCGCCCTGGCGGCACGCAGACGCCTGATCTCCATGGGATCGGCCAACAGCGGACGATAGATCTCGATTCGCTCACCCGCCTCCAGCACCCGTGTGGAAGGATCAGCCACCACCTTGCCGAAGATGCCCACGGCACACTGCGTCAGATCCAGCTCCGGAAACTGCCTGTCCATGCCACTGAGAGCCAGTGCCTGACGCACCGAAGAGCCTGCCGGAACATCCAGCGTCATTAACACCTGACGCTGCACAGAGGCGTACACCACCTCAATCTGAATCACTGCTTCAGCCATGCAGCTCTTTCGCTCGCTGGCAGAACGCGTCCACCAACGTATTGGCCGCCTGATTGAACAGCGGCCCGAGCGTGGCGCGAACGATAGAGCCGGCATAATCGAAGGACAGATCCAGGCTGATCTTGCAGGCCTTCTCGCCCAGCGGCTTGAATGTCCAGACGCCATGAAACTGCTCAAAAGGCCCCTCAACCAGGTCCATCACGATCGACTCGCCTGGGGTAAGCGTGTTGCGCGTCATGAACTTCTGGCTCAGACCGCCCTTGGCAATTTCCAGGCTGGCGCGCATCTGCGCTTCGCTGGACTCGAGCACGGTGGCAGAGGAACACCACGGCAGAAACTCGGGATAACGGGCCACATCATTGACCAGGTCATAAAGAAACCCGGCCGGGTACGGCAGTAAAGCAGAGCGTTGTATATGCGTAGTCATGTGAGCGTCATTTCCAGAGCTGAGCGGCAAACACCACAAGAATGCCGAGCGGCGCCACGTAGCGCATCAAAAAGAACGTCAGGTTGAAGAGCAACGGACTGCGAATCGACAACTCGTCACGCACCGTCTCACGGCTCATCACCCAACCAGCGAATACCACAAAACACAACCCACCCAGCGGCAACATGATCCGCGAAGTGAAGAAATCAATGACTCCAAAGAAGTCCAGGCCAGTCGATGCGCCCCACTGGTAGAGGTGGAATACACCTCCATCGTTCACGAAAAACTTGGCTTTTTGCCAGATATTGAACGAGAACACCGTTCCCAGCCCCACAAACCAGCAGGTAAATGCCAGCCAGAACGTCACCCACGCGCGGCGAATACGGGTGCGCTCAACCAGATAGGCAACCATGGGTTCAAGCAGCGAAATCGCCGAGCTCCAGGCCGCTACAGCCACCAGCACGAAGAATACGACGCCCATCAACTGCCCGAATGCCACGTTGCCGAACGCGTATGGCAACGTTACAAACATCAGGCCCGGCCCCTCACTCGGGTTCAGGCCGGCAGCAAAAACGATAGGGAACAGTGCAAGGCCCGCCAGCAGCGAAACAAAGGTGTCGAGCAACGCGATGCCAACAACCGTGGTGCTGATGGATGCGCCCTTGGTCATGTAAGCGCCGTAGACCATGATCGAGCCGACACCGACGCTCAGGGAAAAGAACGCATGCCCCATCGCAGGCAGCAAACCATCCAGTACCTTGTCGGGATTGAAGTCGAACATGAAATGCACGCCTTCCATGAAATGCCCGGTGGTCAGGCTATAGCCCAACAGCGCCAGCATCAGCAGGAACAGCATCGGCATCATGATGCGCAGGCTCTTCTCCAGACCGGCCTCAACACCCTTTCCGATCACCACCGCCGAAAGCAGCATGAAAATGGTGTGCCACAGAATCAGACGCCATGGGTCGGCAATCACCGCGCCGAAATAGGCACCGACCTGATCCGGCGAAACACCCTGAAAATCGCCGCGCCCCATGTCGATGATGTAATCCAGCGACCAGCCGCCCACCACACTATAAAAGGAGAGAATCAGCAAAGCCGTGATCATTCCGGCAAAAGCGCCCCATGACCATCGCGCCGAATGCCCCGCTTCCAGCGCCAGCGTCTTGAGCGCATTTGCAGGACTGAGTCGGGAACGACGGCCAATCAGCGTCTCGGCGATCATGACCGGAATGCCGATCAGCGCGATGCACGCCAGAAACACCAGTACAAATGCACCGCCGCCATAGGCACCGACCATGTACGGAAATTTCCATATGCTGCCCAGCCCCACGGCAGAACCTGTGGCAGCCAGGATGAACACCCAGCGGCTTGCCCAGCTACCGTGGACTGAAACCTTGTCCGTCGACATTATCGAAACGCCCAGCCAAAAAAGATCGCGCATTGTCCGGGATTCAACCTTTGTGCTCAAGCACGCGCTTTCCCATAGCCGACATTGATGCAACTCCTTATAATGCGCCCCCTATGGCTAAGCTCAAGAAAAACCCTACAGGGACCATCGCGCAAAATAAAAAGGCGCGTCACGATTACTTCATCGAACACAAGTTCGAGGCCGGTCTGGTCCTGGCTGGCTGGGAAGTAAAAAGCCTGCGTGCCACCAAGGTACAGCTGGTCGACAGTTACGTGCTGCTCAAGGATGGCGAGGCCTGGCTGATGGGTTGCCACATCACGCCTCTCAAGACTGCCAGCACGCACGTCATCGCTGACCCGACACGCACCCGAAAACTGCTGCTGAACAAGCGCGAGCTCGAAAAGCTCACCAGCTCGGTTCAACAGAAAGGCTATGCCTGCGTGGCCCTTTCCGTTTACTGGAAGGAGCACTTGATCAAGTGCGAAATCGCGCTGGGTAAAGGTAAAAAGGAATACGACAAACGCCACACCGAGCGTGAACGCGACTCGGACCGTGAGCTACAGCGTGCCGTGCGCTCCAAGGGCAAGGACGACTAACTTCCTGCCTGTGCCAAATGCCTGTAACGGGCATTTGGCAGTGCGCACTTTCAATCCATCTGCCCCTTATCCCACCCCGCACAATCACAACCTCAACGCGAAGATCGCCCCACTTTGGTGCCTTAACCGCCCAATGTGGCTTTTTCGCATCTGTCTGAAAATAAAATAGAACGCCTGCGCTACAGCACAGTCAATCCTTTAGGCCCTGAACATGAACGGGCTTTCAAACCCTCGGGCGACGGCCTCAACGACCGGCCATACCGAGTCCACAGGTTATAAGGAGAGACACATGATGCGTACCGCCCTCACTGGATTGTTCCTCAGCGCCGCCCTGTTGGCTTCGCCGGTTTTTGCCGCCGATGATTTGTGCGCTGCAAACATCAAAACGATTGAAAATGCTCAGGTTTCTTCCGGCACCAACCTGAGCCCGGAAAACAAGACAATGCTACAAACCACTGAGCAAAACGCCAAAGCGGCTCAAGCTCAGAACGACGAGAAAAAATGCGTCGAAATCACCACCAAGGTGATCACCTCGCTGAAAAACACCGGCTCGGGCAGCGAAGGCACCAAGTAACCCCTTCGATCAGGCTCGCCACCCGGCTAGCCTGATCGATTGCAGCAAACGGGTCGACGTGGCACGCCAATCGGCGTACACTGCGCCCCAGCGACTGCGAAAGCAGTCTCGGGGCCGATTTGGATTCGACGCCGGTGATGAAACTTTAGGTGCATGCCGAGTTGGTAACAGAACTCGTAAATCCACTGTTGCAACTTTCTATAGTTGCCAATGACGAAAACTACGGTGCTCAACTAGCTGCGTAAGCAGCCTAGCCGCACTTCTGGTAGCTTCGGCTCCAGCAATCATCAGGGGATGTCTGTAAACCCAAAATGATTGTCATATAGAACAGAATCGCCGTGCAGTACGCTGTGGACGAATCGGCTAAAACTTACACAGCTCGCCCAAAGCACCCTGCCCGTCGGGTCGCTGAGGGTTAACTTAATAGACACGGCTACGCATGTAGTACCGACAGCGGAGTACTGGCGGACGGGGGTTCAAATCCCCCCGGCTCCACCATACAAGCGTTACAAATAAAGCACTTCGCGTTCATCGCAAGTGCTTTTTTTGTGCCTTTTTGGGCCGTATTGGCTCAGTAATGCCGGCTTTATTACAGCCTTGGCTGCCCGGCGGGCCTGATTTTCTACTGAAAATTTTTTGCCCCCCTCTCTGCACAATGCGCGTCCTACACCACAGACTGAGCGATTCACATCAAAAATGCTTCCGTGTAGTATCAAAAGCTCTGGATCGCATTAAAAGGAATTGAAGATGTCATTAGAAGCATATCTGCAGATCGAAGGAGTTCCCGGCGAGACTCTCTCAGAAGGCTACGAAAACTGGATCGAGCTGCAAGACTTCGACCTTTCGGCTAGCCAGACTGCCTCAGCTACCTCCACATCGGCCGGCGGTGCAACCTCGGGCAGGGCCTACATGAGCGACATGCTCGTTCGTAAGGCTGTTGATAATGCCACCCCAAAGCTTCATGAGGCATGCTGCAGCGGTAAGCACTTCAAGCAGGTATCTGTGCATCTTTTCCGTGCTGGCGACCCAAAAGTCAAATACCTGGAGATAAAACTCGAAGAAGTTATTATCAGTTCTTTTTCATTAACGGGCAATGGCGACCAGGATAACAGTTTCCCAAGCGAACTTATCGCTCTGAACTATGGAAGAATTCAACTTATTTACTCCAAGCAAAGTCGAAAAACAGGGCAAAGCGCTGGACAAATTGCTGGCGGCTGGGATGCTATCAGTAACAAGATATTTTCATAACTACTCATTAGATTTCGCAGGGACAGGCGATGAATTACGAAATGCCAGCAGTCATTCCTCCCGGAGTCAATGTAGACGTCCACATGAAGCTCGCGAACGATCAGTGGAAAAAAGATCCTAGCACGGGTGCGTTCATGAGTTGGTTTTACTACAAAGTACGTAACAAGAGCCCGTGGGACTACAAGCAGAAACATCCAGAGTGGGAAGACTTCGGCAATTTTCATTACGGCGCTGTTGGGACAGCCGGTCAATTAACTGAACAGCTTCTACTGAGAGCCGCTGGGTTCGCCCAAGGAGAAGCCAAAACACGAAAGCATAAGTGGGGCCATTGGTTCTGGCTGCCTCCATACGGGGATGACCCTAAAGACCAGAAATGGATAAAAATGGGGATCTTGTATGCAAAATCCAAAGGATACTAACTTCAGATTTACTTACAAGAATTCATTTTGGATACTTGTGATCTTTTTAATAGCCAAGACGTTTCTTGGTGACTTTTTTGATTTCGGTAGTGACGCAGATGAAGTAGTGTTAAAACGGCGGCTTCCTCAGGGTGATTGGCTGTATGTTACGCGCTACGGCGCCATGGCTACCGACGTGGACACACTACGCTTTTTCATTAGCAAACCGCTTGAAGGCGATGATTCAGAAGTATTACATAAACTTAATAAGGAAAGCGAATTCCTCATCACGGATAGCTCTTTAGAAAACGTCGCAATACATGACACACCCAATGGCGTAGGAATCACGGTAAAGGGTGCTGTCTACCGTTACTTTAGCAAGGAGTATGTCACTGAAGGCGACGACCTTAGAAGTTACAGAATTACGCTAACTCAAGAAGATACTACGCCAAGGGACTGACAGATAAATCTTAACTTTAGAGCTAACTGTATCGATAATTTCCGACAAGCCCTAGCTAGAACTTGCTGTTCCGAGTCGAACGAAATTGGACGTTAGACTCTTAGTTAAACCAGCGGCTAGGTACAGCCACACTCGGCTAACGTCCGTTATCGGAAGGTCTTATACCGCATGCTAGCCCAACAAGATCGGAGACATAACGCTGAACACCTACAACTTTATCGAAGATAAGCAAGGTGCTATTTTAAAATGGATAAAAACGATCTGAACCATGACATCCTTAATTATCTCATAGAGAGAATCTACTTTTATGTTGGGTTCGGCAAAAAAGCATTTGAAATTCTCAGCCTCGCCACCAGAGTCAGTTGGGATCTAGGTCTTGACGGTGACGATGCCAGTGACTTCATGGAAGATTTTTTCGAACACCTTGGCGTCGACCGCGGCGACTACGACCACTATCGTTATTTCAAGCCTGAAGGGACTGATATTTTCGTGTTCTTCAGATCTAAAGATCGGCGTGCAAAGACAGTAATGACGTTAGGCATGCTGTATGAAGCAGCCCAGGTGAAGTCATGGAACTGCGAAACTCTTGAAAAAGCAAGCTTTAGTAGCTTGCCAATTTACAGTAAAACCGAAGAAATCCCTATTGATGGATTTAGTATAAAAACACAATGACTTTGATACCGGAGGCTTAACTGTAGCGGTCAACTGAATCAGTTATGGACATCGTCGAACATCTTCTACTTCGGCGTGCATTGAGAATTGAAGCAGATAGTTTTAAGCAAAATCCCCCCCAAAAAAAAACGCCTAAGAAAGGCCTTAAACAGGAATCATTTTTTAGTGCCCTTTCAGTCTAAGAAATAAAAAAGCCCAGCGTGGTTGCTGGGCTAATAGCGTCCTTAATCCTACAATCTGCTCAGAAGCTCAGTTTTTTTTGAGGAAAACTCTTTTTCAGTCAAGTGTCCGGCAGACTTCAGCTCAGCCAATCGGGTCAGCGCATCCATTATATTAAAGCCCTCCACTTGAGAAGACGTGGGTAGTGGATGCGTTACACTTCGACCAGACTCTATCGCATCAACCAGTATCTGATCTTGCTCTTTCTTGAATGACTTGAACTCAAGGGAATCGTGTGACGTATGAAGTCGTATTGAGCGGTGCCCCATAAACGACTTACGTTCGATGGATGTGATTGCCTTGAGAGGGATCGTTTCATTCACCTCGCCAAAAAAACCAGCGCGGTAAAAAATAGCTCTGGCAGTGGTGACAATCATTGAGCCATTTTGCTGGGTATTCTTCCCCTTGCCCATCATTTCACCGATATATCCATCTCCCCAAGCCACCACCTGCTCCCCCGACTGCAGGTGCTTTCCTCTGAATTTCATGACGTGTTTTGATTCCTTAGACACTTTTATGCTCCTTGCTATTAGCTCTAGCTGCGATCATAGCCAAACATAATGTCGGCAGCTAGCAAAAAACCATTCCCGAATTCAAACAGGATCGCCACCTCAGGTTAACACCTTCCTAAATCGAAAAGCCCCGCCCATGGCGGTGCGTGTCACAAGCCGCTCCAAGAAATGTGCGAAAAATCGGCCACGAAAAGCGAAAGGTCCTACAATCTCAGCCTACGTTTTCTGATCGTATTTTGTGTGCTGCCAGCAAACCCGCCTGCACCAGCAAAAAACTACGATTAATTCTGAGCTTGGAGCTCTAAGGACCTCGTGTGATCGTATACGCTGCGACCAAACAGCAGTTTCTCAAAGACAGCGATAACGACGATATTGAAGAAGTGATTCTCAGGCATTTCAAGGAAGCCACCGGAAAGAAGGTTGGCGCTTCTGAGATCAAATCCTGGCAGGGATCACTGACTTACATGGCTAAGGTGCTGCGAGACGACAGTCTACCCAGCGACGCAGGATTGGCTATCGAGCTGCACATCCCCCAGTCATCGAAACGTATCGATTTCTTGCTGACAGGCCGTGATGAGTTTCAGGCAAAAAACGCGGTTTTGATTGAGCTAAAGCAGTGGAGCAAGGCAACCGCAACCACAAAGGATGCCATCGTAAAAACGGCGTTGGGTGGCAGCCAAGTCGAGACTATCCACCCCTCTTATCAGGTATGGTCGTACGCCGCATTACTGGAGGGCTTTAACGAAGCCGTCTATGACAAAAGCATCGAGGTACGTCCCTGTGCCTACCTACATAACTATGTCAGCGACGGAGTCATCAATTCTGCTCACTACGAACCCTATACCAGCAGAGCACCTTTGTTCCTTAAAGGCCCCGCAGAGCTCGAAAAACTGCGAGTTTTCCTCAAGAAACACATTGTTCACGGTGACAATAAAGAGGTGCTTTACGAGCTTTCGAACGGAAAAATTCGCCCGTCCAAAGCTTTGTCTGAAGCCCTAAGTGGGCTAATGAAAGGCAAGCCTGAGTTCATATTGATCGATGATCAAAAGACCATTTTCGAGTCCGCTCTCTCGGCAGCAAGCCAAGCGACTATCGAAGTACCAAAAGTGTTGATTATTGAGGGTGGTCCGGGTACCGGAAAAACGGTATTGGCGATTAACTTGCTGGTAAGGCTCACCGCCTTGAGCCTGTTGAGCAAATATGTGTCCAAAAATGCTGCCCCACGCAAAGTTTACGAGAGTAAATTGATCGGCACAGTAAAGCGAACCCACTTCTCTAATTTCTTTTCCGGTTCGGGTGCATTCATCGATACCGAACCTAATACCTATGATGTGCTCATCATCGATGAGGCTCATAGGCTCAATGAAAAAAGTGGCTTGTACGGAAACCTTGGCGAAAACCAAATCAAGGAGCTGATCGATTCAGCAAAGTGCTCAATCTTCTTTATCGACGAAGATCAGCGCGTGACCCTGAGCGACATCGGTAGCAAGCAGGCGATTCGCGCATTTGCCAAAGCCAAAGGCGCGACCGTGGAAGAGTATGTGCTGTCATCCCAGTTCCGTTGCAGTGGCTCTGATGGCTACGTTGCGTGGTTGGACAACGTATTGGAGATTCGCCCAACAGCTCACCCCCTGCTCGACACCAGAGACTATGAGTTCAAGGTGTTCGATTCGCCTCAAGCCATGCATGCCGCTATAGAGCAGAAAAATCACGGCAACAAGGCTCGCGTTGTCGCGGGGTACTGCTGGCCTTGGCTCAGCAAAAAAGACCCCAAGGCTTCGGATATTGTTATCGGCGACGACTACGCACGCCAATGGAATCTGGATCAGGACGGCAGCTTATGGATTATCGCTGAAAACTCCATTGAGCAGGTGGGGTGCATCCATACCTGTCAGGGTCTTGAGGTGGATTACATAGGAGTGATCATCGGGCCGGATCTGGTAGTGCGGAACGGACGAGTGGTGACATCACCACATGACCGAGATAAGCATGATAAGTCGATTCGAGGTTGGAAAAAGTTGATGAAGGAGCAACCTGCCCTAGCGCAACAGGAAACAGACCTGATAATAAAAAACACATATCGAACACTGATGACCCGTGGAATGAAGGGCTGCTTTCTGTACTGCACTGATCCGGAGACCGCGCAGTATTTTGCCGGTAGGCTTGCGGGAGAAAGTAACGACTGACGAGCCATAAAAATCTTGGCCAGGCGTGGCGACGGATAAGGCGAATGTCATTGCATCTGAAGATATCCAAGAAAAAGCCCCAGCAGGTGGGGGCTTTTTCTTCGGTATCGCGAAACTGCGTTTTCACACAGCCTGCCACGGCGTCTTTTTTGTACTTGATTGATCTAACGCCGTTAGGACACTTGAACGAACTCCGCGACGGAGAGCCGCATAGCTCAAAGCCTATCGCACACACTCAACCTTCAGGCCTCCACAGAGCGTATGCCATAGCGATAGCCAACCCAGCCCCCATATCCAGCACACCTCACCCCCCACACCCACTAACC
>NZ_JAWHOP010000004.1:0-81342 GCF_032586995.1 Pseudomonas syringae group sp. J248-6
TGGACCAACAGCAGCGTTATTCAGGCCGGGCGATTGACGGTGAATGTCGGCACCTTGAATCAGACGGCGGGCGGGCAATTGCTGGCGTCGAATTCGTTCAGCGGGAGTGGCGGGAACTGGACGAATGATGGGTTGATTGCGAGTGATGGCGGGGTAGAAATACGTATTGGCGGGACGTTTACCGGTAGTGGTAGGACTTCTAGTGTCGGTGGTATGTATCTGTCTGCTGGGCAACTGAATCTGAACGGCGCCTCGAGCATCACGAGTGGTGGTAACAGCGAAATCAATATTGGTGGCCAACTTACAAATAGCGGACGCCTGACCTCAGCAGGCGATTTAGTCGTGAATGCTGGTGGCATTGCCAACTACGGAACCCTGGGCGCCGCGCAAAACCTGACGCTTGCAACGCCGTCCCTCACTAATGATCGAGGTTTGATTTTTAGCGGCGGCGATACAACGCTGAGTGTTAATAGCTTCACCAACCAGAACGGTGACCTTTACAGTCAGCGAGCGCTATTTATCAAAGGCTATGGTGGCGGAACTCAGGCTAATGATGTTTCGAATATATCCGGGTCAATAGAAAGTGGCGGGACCCTCACCATCAATTCAGGAAGCTTTACTAACCGTACCTCTGACGCAGGTGGCGCTCAAGGGTTTGCTGTAGGTCGTACGCTGGTTTCCGGATTTATCGCCGTACTTTGTAATGATTGCAGTGGCGATCATTACAATGTTGATTACATCGCTAGAGAGTTTTACGAGGGTGGGCAGGATAACGACACCTCAGCCTCCTCTCTGCTGACCGCTGGAGGCGATTTCGTTTTCAGAGGCGGTGATTTCCTCAACAGTAAAAGCACCATCAGCGCGACGGGAAACATCGACATTCAGGCCAATAGTGTCAAAAACCTGGGTGCTGTCAGTGGCAGTATCGAGCGCACACGTACCTATAATTCCGGCAGGGTAACGGACGGTACGGTCAACCGGTTCATGCCTCAGGTAGTTGCTTACAATCAGCGCAACAACCCTGATTTCCCCTATGTTTATTATGTTGATGCGGCTGGTGGCTTGAGCCTGGGCATTGCCTCGTCCGTGACGACACGTGAGCCAGGGCGTGATGGTGGCACGATTAAAACGGTGGTGGTCAAAGACAAGTCGACCGGAAAGGCAGTTACCAATACGCTCACCGGTTATGGCTACGGTGGGACCAGCCCGCAGTCTCAATATGACCGTAACAATCTAGTACAACTGCCTGCAGGTTTGGAAAGCTACGCACTTATCAGTGACGTTGAAGTCGCAAAAGATGGCAGCGGTAACGGCGGACGCAGTGCAGTCATTCAAGCGGGCGGAAATGTATCCATTAATGCCAAACAGGATCTGCAAAACAGTGTCATTCACCAAGACTATGCAGGCAGCGCAGGCACCAGCAAGGTTCAGGACACGCGTACCTCCGGCACTGGCGCCACAGTTATCAGGATCAATGCCCAGCTCCCCCCCGACCTGGCCCAACAACAAGTTAACCCACTAAGCCTGCCAGGTTTCAGTCTGCCCACCGGACAGAACGGACTGTTCCGTCTGAGCGGCCAGACCGGCACCGCAGCCGCTGTCGCCCAACCCGTCGGCCTGCCACAAAGCTGGACCATGGGCGGCGCGGCGGTCTCCGTCGCTCAACGCGAGCAAACCGTTTCCGATGCACAGGCAAGCACCATCCAGATCGGCTCGGTTAGCCAGATATCCAACGCCACCCGCCAGCTTGCTTCGGTGACACGACAAGGCGCTGGCGTGAGTGCCAATGCATCCTCCTTCGACGCCAGCGCGCCAGGTGCCGCGCCCCTAGGCGGATTTGTACTACCGGGCCATACGTCTGATTCCACAGGTGTAACCAGCGTCGACAGTGTCACCGGTATCGCGACAGGTAATCAGGGAAGTGGTGCTTTGCTGCCTGTGCAAAATGCAGGTTCGACAGGTCTTCCGGTCATAACTGCCACAGGATCAGGTAGTTCGGCGGCCCAGAATGCCGGGATGGTGCAAGGCTCGCGTATCAACAGTGCCGGTCAAGTTGTAACCGACGCTCAGGGCCGCCCGGTAACTGCAACGGTTAGTAGCCCGGTCGCTGCTGCCGCAGCACAAACCGTTACCCGAGTGCAGGGCCTGCCCAGCAGTAACTTCGTTTCCAAACCGCAAAAATACCTGATCGAAACCAACCCGGTGCTCACTGAGCTCAAGCAGTTCATGAGCTCGGATTACCTGCTCGCAGGTCTGGGCTACGACCCGGAAGTCAGCGCCAAGCGCTTGGGCGACGGCTTGTATGAACAACGCCTCGTTCAGCAGGCAGTCGTGGCCCGCACTGGTCAGGCCTTCATCGATGGACAGACTTCCAACGAGGCGCAGTTCAAGTACCTGATGAACAACGCCATCGCCAGCAAACAGCAACTGAACCTGGCTGTCGGCGTATCGCTGAGTTCACAACAGGTCGCAGCGCTGACCCACGACATCGTCTGGCTCGAAGAGCACGAAGTGAATGGCGAGAAAGTGCTGGTGCCGGTGCTGTATCTGGCACAGGCCGACAATCGCCTTGGCCCGACCGGGGCATTGATTGCGGGTAACGACGTCTCACTGATCGCCGGCCAGAACCTCGACAACGTTGGCACCTTGCGTGCGGCCAATAACCTGTCAGCGGTTGCCGGTAACAATCTGGTCAACGCCGGCCTGATAGAAGCTGGTAACCGGCTTGATCTGCTCGCGGGCAATGACCTGATCAACACCGCTGGCGGCATCATCAAAGGTCGCGATGTTTCACTGACCGCGATCAACGGCGACGTGACCAACGAACGCAGCATCACCTCGATGGACAACAGCGCGCGCGGTCAGCGACATAACGAGTTCGCCGACAGTGCCGCGCGCATCGAAGCCGCCAATGACATGAGCATCTCGGCAGGCCGCGACGTCATCAACAAAGGCAGCGTGCTGGAAAGCGGTCGTGACATGAGCATCCAGGCCGGACGCGACGTCACCATCGCCCCGACCGAAGTCACCAACAGCCTGTTCTCGGACAGCAAACACAACAGCAGCGACATCACCCAACTGGGCTCCACCGCCAGTTCCGGACGCGACCTGACCGTTCAGGCCGGACGCGACATCTTCGTAATCGCCAGCCAGATCGACGCCAAACGCGACATCGCCATGGCCGCGACCGAAAACCTCACCATCAGCTCTGCGGCGGACGAAGAACACTCCCTGTCCAAAAGCAAAAAACTGACCCGTCAGGAAGACCACGTCAGCCAGGTTGCCGCCGATCTTGAAGCGGGAGGCAGCGTTGCCTTGCAGGCTGGCCAGAACCTCTCCGTGATCTCCAGCCGTATTACTGCGGGTAAAGAGGCGTATCTGGTAGCCGGTGAGAATCTGGACATTCTGGCCGCGCAGGACAGTGATTATTCGCTGTATGACAAAAAGAAGAAGGGGAGTTTTGGGGCGAAGAAAACCAAGCGTGACGAAATCACTGATGTGAAAAACATCGGCAGTGAAATTACCACTGGTGGTGATTTGCTGCTGTCGAGCGGAGGCGATCAGAAGTATCAGGCCGCGAAGCTGGAGAGCGGTAAAGACCTGACGATTGAAAGTGGTGGTGCAGTTACGTTTGAGGGCGTGAAGGACCTGAAGCAGGAGAGTCATGAGAAGAGCAAAAGTGACCTTGCCTGGAATTCGAGTAAAGGCAAGGGAAACACCGACGAAACCCTGCGTCAGAGTGAGCTGGTGGCCAAAGGCGAAGTAGCGATCCGCGCTGTTGAAGGCTTGAAAATCGACATCAAACAAGTCGACCAGCAAAGCGTTAGCCAGACTATTGATGCAATGGTCAAGGCCGACCCGCAACTGGCGTGGCTTAAGGATGCTGAGCAGCGCGGTGATGTGGATTGGCGTCAGATCAAAGAGGTACATGATTCGTTCAAGTACAACAATTCAAGCCTCGGCCAAGGGGCAATGCTGGCAATCATTATTGTCGTTACGGTGTTGACGGCCGGGGCTGGGACATTCGCTACAGCGGGTGCGGCAGCAGGCTCTGCTGCTAACGGAGCAGCACTCGCTGCTGGTATTTCTGGGACAACGGCTGCAACGATCGGTGTTGCGGCAAACGCGGCTGCTGTTGCCAGTCTAACGTCAATAACTGCTCAGGGTGTTGTGAGCACGATCAACAACAAAGGCAATCTGGGGGCAGCCTTAAAAGATACGTTTAGTAGCGATAGCTTAAAAAGCGCTGCCATCTCAGGCCTTACCGCGGGATTCACCGCCGGCGTCATTGATCCACAACTGGGCGGTAGTACTAAGCCATTCAACAATCTGACCAAGGGGTTCGATCTATCCACGTGGGGAGGCGTGGGTGGCTTTGCGGTTCATGCCGGTGCGCAAGGTCTGGCTTCGGGGGCTATCAATACTGCGGTCAACGGCGGTAGCTTGGGTGGCAATCTGGTTAACGGATTGGTCAGTCAGGCAGGCAACGTAGCTGCGGCCATAGGGTTTTATCAGGTCGGAAGTTTTGCAGATCAGAAGCTTCTTGAAGCTACTACAGCCGGGGATGTAACAGGAAAGGCCATGTGGGTTGAAGGTGGTATAGGCCGAACAACCTTGCATGCCTTGATGGGAGGCGCAGTTTCCTCTGCAACCGGCGGCGACTTCACCACTGGCGCCGTTGCCGCTGGTGCCAGTCAAGCAATGGCAGGTGCCTTGAATGATGTATTCAAAGCAAGCCCAGAATATCGTCAGGCCGCTGCGCAGATCGTCGGCTTGGCAGCGGCAGGATTGGCAGGTGGAGATGTCGAGAAAGCTGCCTGGGTTTCGGCCATGGCAGATCAATACAACCGACAGTTGCACCCGGACGAAATACCACTGTTGGAAAAACAGTCCGCGAGCCTGGCTCAGGAAGCCAACATCAGCCCGGCCGAGGCCGAGAAACGCCTAGCACAGGCATTGGCTTATTACACCGATAAAAATTGGAATGGTGCACTCGCAGAGAACGGTGTCGTCCCCGATGCTGTGACGCTGAAACATCTGGGTATCGCGCTTTCTCCTTTGGCTGATACTTATGCAGCGGTAGGCGATGTTCCTGTAGCGGCCGGGAGTAAATCTTATACGCCAGCAGAAACAGTGGCGCTCATCACCGACTATCGCAATACCCACACCGCTGAGTATGCAGATGCGTCGATCAACGCAGTCAACATGCAGGGGCTGTACGCAGGTGATCCTGGATACAAATACGCTAACTTTTACCAAAAAAACCTTGCGGTCAACACCGATTTTCTGAGTTCCCTTTCCGGCACTTTAGCCGGGATTGCCCAAGGTAGCGGCAGCGCGTTGTCGGATTCTTTCGGTTCGGCATGGGCGCTTATGAGTGATCCTGCAGGGGTTAGCGAGCAGGCCGCCAATGGTCTAATGGGTTTGAGCAAGAACCCATGGGGTTCCTTCATGAATAGCGTGGAGGCAAGCCAGACCAAAGAGGCCATGGCGACCATCTACGATATGCAGGGCAACACGGCGGCGAGTGCGGCTATTCGTGCGAAAAGTGATCTTGAGTTCGCGCTGAACTTCTTGCCAGCCAATCGGGCAAAGACGTTGGCAGAGCTCGGGGCAGGTCGCAAGTTCGTGATGGACGGTCCTTGCTGCTTCGCGGCCGGAACGATGGTCTCCACACCAGATGGCGAGCGCGCCATTGATACGCTCAAAGTGGGTGACATCGTCTGGAGCAAACCGGAGGGCGGCGGCAAGCCATTTGCGGCAGCGATCCTGGCGACACATATCCGCACCGATCAGCCTATTTATCGACTTAAGCTCAAAGGTAAACAGGAAGACGGCAAGGCTGAAGATGAAACCCTGCTGGTCACGCCGGGTCACCCGTTCTACGTGCCGGCCCAGCATGGCTTCGTCCCGGTCATCGACCTGAAACCAGGCGACCGTCTGCAGTCTTTGGCAGATGGCGCCAGCGAGAACACGTCATCCGAAGTCGAGTCACTGGAGCTTTACTTGCCAGTGGGTAAAACGTATAACCTGACGGTCGATGTAGGGCATACGTTCTATGTTGGGAAGCTCAAGACATGGGTGCATAATACCGGGCCTTGTCAGCTGCCAGACGGGTATTTTGGGGCAAGTGGTTCAAAAGGTGCAGGGACTGCTCTAGAAACTACTAGTCCTGTGGTTGTCAGTGGTACGCGGGCAATTGATAAGGCTCAAAGCTACGAAAGTGGTCTTCGAAATCTATACGGTAGTGTTCCTTATGCGGAGCGTCAGTACACAACTGTTATCAATGGGCAACGTGTTAACGGTGTTGCGGACAACGTGACTATTGTTAATGGGCAGCGGACTGCTGTTGAAGCTAAATTTGTAGAGGACTGGGGCAGCTCTCTTCGAAATCCTGCTAGCCCAGTGGGCTCAAAGCCTTGGTCGGCCGCTGAGCAGACCAAAATGGTGGATCAGGCGAAGAAATACTCATCCGGTTTCGAAGGCGGCGTTATTTATCATACGAATAGTCCAGAGTTGGCTAGTTACTATTCGAAAGTATTTACTGATGCAGGCGTTAAAAACTTTAAGTTTGTAATGACGCCAGTGAAAAACTGAGGTGATATCTTGGCTAACCAAATAGAAGAATTGGAGAAGGTTTTAGGCGGAAAGCTAGAAAGGTCTGATGCGAGAGTCATTCCTGGGACGGATGGTGCAACCACTAGGGAGGCTATTTATTTTTCTGATGATGGGAAAAGTAAATTTCGTAAACAATTTAAAAAAATAACGTGTTTTGCTGAACCTCCGAATGCAACTAGTGGTGGGATCAACGAAGCTGGATGCAGCATCACACCGGGACATGGCCCGCTCTTTCATGCTGTCGTATATCACGGTGATATTGACGGCTGGAGAAAAGACATCAAAGCCGGTGCAGAAGGTCTTGGTCTACTGTTGGCCCGAATCGAAGGTGATCAATTTATTATTTCCGATGGTCGTTCGATCCCTCTGTCAGATTGCAAAATAGAGTTCTCTTGAACACTGCTTACCCTCAACACCGGCCCTGCGCCGGTGTTGTTGTATCTGCTTACTGCAAAACTTCCCTTCCTTCACTGCTCGCTTTAGTCGTGGCCTGAGCGATCAGGGCATCGAGCGTCTGCGCAACAAATTTCTGCTGGCTTTTAGGTAGCTGGTCGATAGATTCCAGTTGCTGTTGCCATTTTGGAGCAGGTCCACGCTTACGCACAGTGGTTTCCTGCTGCTGACCAAACAGCTTTTCAAGTGTGGTCGAAAGGAGTCGGGCCAGTTCTGGTAACGCCGCTACCTGGATACGCCGCTTGCCGGACTCATAGGCTTGAATCTACGGCGGGAGCTTTGAGGATAACCTGGCCAGTTCGGCAGTCGCTACAGCGGCCAGCATCGGTGGCGCCAAAGGGCAATGGCGATAGGAGATCTTGAGTTAACTGAAGGAAGCATTACCAAGATTCTCTTGCACGCAGGCCTGGGTGGCCTGCTAGCCGAAGCCATGGGTGGTGATTTCCGCGCCGGAGCTATTGCCGGTGGTGCAAACGAAGTGTTGGTCGGATTGCTGGGGGATAAGTTACTTCCGTCAAACCTTGTCAAGGGAACGCCCGAGTATGAGCAGGCGCAGGCCAATCTTCTTGCTTTGTCGCAAATTGTCGGCGTACTAGGCGCTGCCGCTGGGAATTCGGATGTCGGCGTCTCTGCTGCCGTATCCGCTAATGCTACCCAGTACAACTGGCTATCACACGCTGAGATTCGGGATGCTGATAAGGCTCGGGCTGCCTGTGCGACGGCTGGTGGTGACGTTGGTGCTTGCCAAGCGAAGGTCACTCGTGAAACGGATGAACTGGACAAGGCACGAGACTACGAACTGAAAGAGCGTAAACGTGCAATTCAGCTCCAATCTTTTAAAGATGGCGGCTGGACTCTGGGCGAATACAACAAGGCTCTGTTCGACGATTATTTTGCCAGCAAAGGTGTAGATCAGAGTCAGGTCACATTTGATGGGTACGCCCCTGCGAAAACGTTGGGTTATATGCTTTCCGAACGGGGCCTTGGCACCATCAAACAGGCCGTAGAATGGCCAGGCAAAGTTGCTGACAGTGTCGTAAATTTTGTCAGTAACCCTATTGATACGACGTTAGGGGTCGGGCAGAACATTTTGTCTGCAGCCGGTTCGGGTTTGGATTGGGCTGCCAGTCCGATCCCAGCCCAAGGCCTTGAGCGAGTAGGCGATAAACTACTGGCGCAATCCGACCAGCAGGCGGGTGGGTTGATATTTGACGTCGTCAGTGGTTTGATCACTGCAGAGATTGGTGGGTTTGCGGTCAAGTGGGTTGGGGGTAAGTGCGTTCAATCTGAGGCTAGCGTGAAAGGTGGTACCAACCTTGGGCTACCAGATAATCTTTTACCAGACGCCGATTTTGTTGGTCGTGGTGTTGTTCGGCCTGATCTGAAAGATCATCTCGTAGATGCGACTCGCTCAGGGAAGCAGATATCGGGAGGGCATGATATGGATAGTTTTATGCAAGCGCTAACTGAGTATTCAGGGACGATTTCATCGAAAATAGAGGTTGCTCCTGGAATCTATAAGGTCGAATATCAGCTGCCGAATTCTACAAAAGATGCAGTAAAGACAGTGTATGATCCAAAAACATATCCAGATATGCCAAATATGGCTAATGAAGCTGCTTACAAAGCGCTGCTTCAGTATCAGGTAACAGGTAATTCATTGCAGGAGGTTGTTGTGGGTAAAGTTAGATTTCAGGTTCCGATAAATATCAAGAGTGAGCAAATGTATGTCCCGACGGCATTTCCAGTCGGTGTCGTTAAGTGAAGTGGGGAAAGCTTCCGGGGGACGACAGGGACTTATTGTTCTGGGTGCTCTGGTTCGCTATACAATATTATTCTGATGTCAGCTTGGAAAAGCTTTTAAAGAGATTTTTTACACATGGCAGTGGGCTTTTGGGGGACCCGGGCTGGGAATTTGAATTTTTGAGAAATGAGGTTGGTTATGAGTCCTATGATTTCTCCGCGGATGTCAACTTTAGTGGGATAGAACCGGCGCACATGAACTACAGCGCTGAAATCGTTCGCGAAGCTCTAAAGGATTCTTTGCTTGCCCTTGCTGATAAAGAACCGACAAAAGCTGATGAGGTGGTTAGCCTCATAATTAAGTATGGACTTTGAATTGGTGAGAAAGATCCAGCTGTCAGCTCTCATTGTTATTTTGATGTTGAATTAATGTTCGGCGCTGAGCTGTAGCTTACTAAGGGTAAGTACCTACCACGACACGCTTACAGACAGGATCGTGGGTGGCCGGTAGTGCTACGTCCTATAATCGGCTGCTTCACAGTACACGTTTCTGATAAGCAGATGGTTTACGCCAAAAACGTGAAGGAAGGATGGCTGACACCTGAGGAAACGGCCGGGCTTGATCAGTGGTTCAAAGACACGAGCTGGCTCGATGCTCAGAAGGGGAGATCAATAACAGATGTAAAAGAGCGTGCTACTCTGCTTACCGACCTGATGGCTGCAGCAGGGATGACGTTGCTGGGCGGAAGATCATCCGTTGGTACGAGTACACTGGGTGCAAAAGCATCTGCCCAGATCGACAGTCCGCCCGTGAAGAAAGGATGGAAGGTTGGTGATGATGTTTATAATCAAACGGCTAAAGGTCACGACCCTTCTTGGTCTGCTGTCCGGGCTAGGTTTTGGAAAAACGAGGCATCTGCTCCCGATGCTGCGAGTACATATGGATCAGAGAACCTTGATCGAATGAGTAAAGGGCTCGCACCGCAGCGATATAATGCGGATAAAGGTGGAGTTGAGTCACGAACCCATTCCTGCTCGGGATGGAGGGAAAGACTTTGTTCCTCGTTGGCCGCAAGATCACGCCGCTGTCGATCCTTACCGAAAGCCAGGATATTGATAAATGACGGAAACACTGTCTTCAATTTTTCAGCGGACTCGAGGGGCTCCTATTGAAGTTGCTGAGGGGCTTGCGCACCCGATTTTTCAAAAAAAGATTAGGGCAGGCCGAAGCAGATTCTTGGCTCGAAGGTTGAAATTATCTAAACAGCTGGTGTCTGGACTGCGTTTAAAAGTGGTAAAGGGCGAGCTAGAAGTAAATAACCAGCGTCACTCTGAAATAATTTTATGGTCTGATACTAGCCCGGAGTCAGTTTTTTTTACGGTGGTGTCCAAAAAAGCTTGCGAGCTAAAGGTCTGGAATGTATGGCGTGTGAACGATATCGTGCAGGCTTGGGTTGGGAACGCAGGAATTGTAATAAATGAGGAGGGTTGCATAAAAAAATTGGAGTGTAGTGGCGGTACTGAGGTAGTCGACTTTTCTACTTTAGTTTTCCAGATCGAGTCGATTGATTAATATTCACTACTCGGTGCAAAAGAGACAGGTTCCATCAGTCCTGGTCCCAAAATCCCTCCAAAATTGCAACCTCTATCGAATCCTCCTCAGGGGGCAGTTATTCCTCCGGCTGGGTGAGTCGTCCAGGTAAAACACAAGGCAGTACAATATATTATCCACCGGGATCCGACCCAAGTGCTCCAAGCAGCACATACATTCGGTTGATGCCTTCAGGCTCAACGCCAGTTCCCGGTCTGGAGAATGGCTACTGGATATCGGTGAAAAATGGACAACCTATAAACCCGGCCACGGGTGGAACTGGTGCAAGGGGAGATACGCATGTACCACTGCCACCTAATACCGTGCTGCCTAAACGTTAAGAGGAAAATATGATTAACGAATCAGATTTGGCGGAGTTAAGGTCAGCAGTGCTGACAGGTGTGACTATTGGTGTAGGTTCGCAGATTCTTATTTTCGGAAATGGAGTGACCTTATTAATTCAGTGTCCTTTTAAAAGCAATAGTAAACACGGCGAGCGGTGGGGGCACGGTGAGAAAGTTGCTACTGGTATACTGTTTCTTGATTTTTTGAATCATAAAATTGAGAATGCATTTCTTGATGCGGGGGGAGTATTAGTGCTTGATTTTGGAGGTGTGGGATCTTTGGTGATTGTTCCAGATTTAAATGGTTTGGAATCTTATGTTCTGACGACAAAGTTTGGTGTGTCTCCAATATTAGTAATTTGATGATGCAAAAGCGGCAGGTGGTGCGGTAGAACTAATATTTGACAAGGCTACCCGGGCTTGGACAAATATGGAGCATTGCCCCCGCCAACCTTTATTGGCCCAATAGATGAAGGGGCGCAGAAGTAGTGGGTAGAATATTAGAGCTTTATTCAGCACTGCAGCAAAATACACTCTCTATTAATATGGGCTCGAAAAATCTAGATGAGGTGTAAGAACTAATTCGTGCCGTAAAAAACTACCTGAAAAAGAAAATATTTCCTTTGAGTTTCAGTTAGGTACTACTTTTGTGGGTACCATTGATGATGGTGTTATTGATCGAGTCTTGCTGGAGGAGCTGCTTGTGCCGTGGCGAAATCATATCAAAGGCAAAAGTTGAGTTGGTCCAAAAGGCGTTCCCTCTACTGCTGAGTCAGGAGCGAGCAGCGCGGCCAGTGCTGCTAGACCTATAATGCAGATGGCTGCTGAGCAGGCCGCTGGAGCCAGGGCAACTACACAAATCACTAGCTATTCAAATCACGCATTAGAACAATTTGCAGGAGGGGATGGCGGCATTGGTGTAACCCAGTCTGCACTCAGTGGCGCTTGGTCTGACCTACAAAAATTGAATATGTCCTTTCAAGCTTGGGGGGACTTGGACTCAGATAGGCAACGGGCTTTGCAGTAGGCAGGCATGGTCGATCGGAAAGGTGATGTTTTAATTGGCGGAGATAGGTAATGAGTTATAAAAATTCTCCTGTTTATGACAGAAGCACTGTTGAAAAAGCTTTGGACTCAAAGGAAATAAAATCTGTTTGTGAGGCATTGTTGTCAATTGCTTTTTATGATCCAGACTGGGAGTGAGCGCAGAGAAAGTTTTTGGATGGGCTTGAAAGTAGCAATCCTGATATTAGGGGGTTGTCGGCAACTTGCCTGGGACATGTCGCTAGAATTCATCAGAAACTAGATAAAGTTAGGGTGATTACGGCCTTTCGTGATCATTTAAATGATAGCGCGATTTCAGGGCAGATAGAGGGTGCACTGAGTGATATTGATACGTTTGTAAAGTGATTTTTTGACTATTGATTGGTTTTGCAGAGTGAATGATATAGTTAGCGCGTCAAGTGAAATGGCGTGCTGTTTAGCCTTCGAGCTAATATAAGGCTGCTGGCGTGATATGAAAAATATGATCAAAGGGCGGTTGCAGGAACCGAGTGCAACACGATCGTTGAGTTGACCCGACCGGTGCATTGATTGCCGGTAACAATCTGGTCAACGCCGGCCTGATAGAAGCTGGTAACCGGCTCGATCTGCTCGCGGGCAATGACCTGATCAACACTGCTGGCGGCATCATCACAGGCCATGATGTCTCACTGACCGCGATCAACGACGACGTCATCAACAAGGGCAGCGTGCTGGAAAGCGGCCGCTACATGACCATCCAGGCCAGCCGCGACGTCACCATCGTCCCGACCGAAGTCAGCAACATCCTGTTCAGTGGCTGATTTCAGCTTTCCAGCATTCATATGCTCATGGTGTTTTATTATTCCCGTGAGGATATCCATAACCAAACAGCCATCTGCGGGGAACTCCAAGCCCCCGCAGCGCTGTCCGACAACAAACGTCCGTTAAAACGGAGCCCAAGGCACCACTGATTTCATCGGTACAAACGCTGCCGTGCAATCGACCGGCGCGCCGTCACCTGGACTGCCGGACACCGTGATGTCGTCTTTTATCGAAGGCACCAGTTTGTTGAAGAAGCTTACCGGCCCTGGGCCAATTGTGAAGTGGGTGGCGGTAAGCGCTGTGAAGGTTGGTTGAGTACCGTCAAAGACAACGTTATCCAGCGTGATCAGAATCGGCCGTTTATGGCCATTGTCACTGTAACCGGCGAAGGTCATCTTGCCGCCACCGAATCGCGGACTGTTCAGGTAGTGGAAGCCCTTCACTGTGATGTCGCTGAGATCGGGGTACGAGGTTCCGCTGGCACTGCCGTAGTTGGTGTCGAACACCAGCGGGAATTTGACGTTGCGCATGCATACATTTTCGTAACGGATACCGTCTACCTTTCCACCGTTCTTGGCGCTCGTCTTTATTCTTAGCCCGATGCCGTCCTGGCTGTCTCCGCCATCTGCCGCCAAATCCACAACGCTGACATTGTGTACGCCGCCGTTGGTTTCACTGCCGATGGACAGGCCGTGGCCATAATAAAAATGATTGTGCGCGAACATCAGGTCCCGGCTCCCGGAGATCCGGCTGGACTTTATCGCTACGTTGTCATCACCTGTGCTGATGTAGGAGTAGGCCAGCAATACTTTGTTCGATTGACCGGGGTCGAAGCCATCGGTGTTCTTCACGGTTTCCGGGGTAAAGCAGGTCCCTGGGGTCTTCTGGTCGGGCGTCGAGCCGCTCGGGCAGTGGTAGCCTTCTACACTGTAGACCCGGCTTGGATTCAGAATCTTGATCCCCCAGACAGTCACCCCGGTCACGCCGTCAGTCACAATGTTGAAGTCCGGAGCGTTTTGCAGCGTCAGCCCCTGGATAACGAAGTCCGTTCCGCCACTGACCTGTATAAGGCGCGGCTTTTGTTGATAAACGTTGGACAAGGTCTTCTGGTAAACAAGGTCCCACCAGCTGCGCAGATTGGCATTCGCCCCGGCGGTAAGCAGGCTGCCGCCGCGACCATCGATAACGCCTTTGCCTATGACGCCGCTGGAGTGGGTGTTTTTGGCCGAAATCAGTGAGCTGCAGGCATCCTGATTGGCAATTGTAGTGACGCCGCAAGTGCCTTTGCCGTTGTCGTAGTCCTTGGGGTTACGTGACGCAAACAGCGTTACGCCTTCGTCTATCCAGAGCGTGACGCCGGATTTCAATTGCAGAGGCCCGCTGAGGAATGCCGAGTTGTCGCCTTCACCTTTGACAAGCTGTACGGCTTGTCCGGCAGCACACCCATTGATTGCACTCTGGATATTCTCCTGGTCAGGCCTGGAGTCGAGCGCCGAAGTGTCAGCGCTGTCCAGCGAACCGTCTCTGGGAGTCAGGTGCGCTTGAAGTTGCTTGCAGACTGGTGGGCTGGGTGGCTCGCTTATGGTGCCCCATGGTGTCACCACGGCTGCCTCGCTGGCCGCCTGCGCGGGCAGGGTGAAAGTCAGTGACATGGCCACGGAAGCGGCCATCCAGGAGGTCTGCCGAAAAGTGTTGATGGCGAATTGTAGGGGACCTGGCATCTATGAGACCTGTGATAGTGAGTAACCATGTTGGGTCGGCCAAGATATTTTAGAGATGTGTCAAATAGAAAGGCGCTACAAATTATTTCTTTGTCATGTTCCGCGATTAGTGCATCCGTAGACGGTTTCAAGAACGGTTCTCATCGGCGGTAGCCAATCCAGAAACTTCTGGTAAATCGGTTTTTTGGCGTTAGAATCGGCGCGCCTTCAGAAGTCGGGCCGATATTCACTGAATATCAGCCATATGCTTGATTGCACATGGCGCAGCCTTTGTCAGGCGATGTATGCGTAAAGCTGGAGGGCCTTGGTTGATAAGGGTTTCCGGCTTTTTTATTGCCTGTATTTCGGGTGTAAACTTGCCTTTCGCGCTCTAGCGCCTTCAGGTCCCGCAAACATGACACAGATCTCCGAACGTTTCCTGGTGCAGGCTCATCTCGATGCGAAGCAGCCCAAGGCATTGAGCCCTGCAGAGCAGGCGCGTTACCGAGCCGACATCGCTGCCGAGCTCAAGAAGCAGGACGCCGTACTGGTCGCCCACTATTATTGCGACCCGGTCATTCAGGCCCTGGCCGAGGAGACCGGCGGTTGCGTGGCCGACTCTCTGGAAATGGCCCGCTTCAGCAATAACCACGCTGCCAGCACTGTATTGGTTGCGGGTGTGCGTTTCATGGGCGAAACCGCGAAGATTCTCAACCCGGAAAAACGCGTGTTCATGCCGACGCTCGAAGCCACCTGTTCGCTTGACGTAGGGTGCCCGGTCGATGAGTTTTCCGCATTCTGCGATCAGCACCCGGAGCGTACCGTGGTGGTTTATGCCAACACCTCGGCAGCGGTCAAAGCCCGTGCGGACTGGGTAGTGACCTCAGGCTGCGCGCTGGAGATCGTCGAAAGCCTGATGGACAACGGTGAGAAAATCATCTGGGCTCCAGACAAGCATCTGGGCCGCTACATCCAGCGTGAAACCGGTGCCGATATGTTGTTGTGGGACGGTGCCTGCATTGTCCACGAAGAATTCAAATCCAAGCAGCTTGAAGACATGAAAGCCTTGTATCCCGAGGCTGCGATTCTGGTTCACCCGGAATCGCCGGAAGCAGTGATCGAGCTGGCTGATGTGGTCGGCTCCACCAGTCAGATGATTGCCGCCGCGCAGCGCTTGCCCAACAAGACGTTCATCGTGGCCACCGACCGGGGCATCTTTTACAAGATGCAGCAGTTGTGCCCGGACAAGATCTTCATCGAGGCGCCTACGGCCGGTAACGGCGCTGCATGCCGAAGCTGTGCACATTGCCCGTGGATGGCGATGAATACGCTTGAGCGCACCTTGCAGTGCCTGCGCGAGGGTAGCAACGAGATATTCGTTGACCCGGCGCTGATCCCCAACGCCGTACGCCCGTTGCAGCGCATGCTGGACTTCACTCAGGCGGCGCGCTTGCGACAAGCGGGCAATGCCTGACAGGCGTAATGAAAAAGCCCGACGCTCTTGCGTCGGGCTTTTTCATTCGGACATCAGTTCATCATGTCCTTGACCATCCGCTCTTGTTCAATCAGATCCTTTTGCCGTGCATCGATGCGTGACGCTAGCTGAAAGTTGTTGGCCGCGCGGCGTTTGGCAAAGTCCAGCTGCTGGATTGCCTGACGGAAATCGCCGACCAGTGCGAAATATTCGGCACGCGCCTGATGCAGGCCGATGGTGTTGCCATTCAGGCCACGGGTTTCCGCTACGACGTACCAGATGTCCGGATCATCCGGCCGGGTCTTGAGCAGCGCTTCAAGGCTTTTTTCGGCTTCGGCGGTGCGGTTCTGCTTGAGCAGCACGTCAATACGCACATCATTGAGCGGGTAGCTGCCAGGGTACAGCGTCAGCATGCGATCGACCCGTTGCTGGGCATCGGCCAAGCGGTTATTGGTGATGTCCAGGTCGATCTGCGTCAGATTATAGGTGATGTCGTTTGGCGCTTTTTCGATTAATGGCTTGAGGGTTTCTCTGGCTTCGTTCAGTTGCCCACCCTTGATCTGTGCGATGGCCAGACCATAGCGAGCTGGATCGGATTTCGGGTTTTCAACCAGCTGCGCACGAAAGCGCTTGGCGGCGATACCTGGTGTTTCTTCGTATATCAACGCAACGCGGGCGCGCATCAGTTGATACAGCACGCTGTCTTCCTTACCGCCCGGTTTGGCCTGTTCGGCACGGTTGCGTGTGTCGGCGATCCGCGATTCGCTGACCGGGTGAGTCAGCAGAAACTCCGGAGGTCTGGCGTCGAATCGATATTGGCGCATGAGGCGCTCGAACATGGTCGGCATGTTGCGCGGGTCATAACCAGCCTTCTCCAGATTGAGAATGCCGATACGGTCGGCCTCCTGCTCGTTCTGGCGCGAAAAGCGACGTTGCTCCTGGATTGCAGCCGCCTGTGAGCCGGCGATGGTTGCGATACCGGCATCACCGGCACCTGCGGCAGCCATGACAATACCCGCCAGCATCGCGGCCATTACCGGCACCTGCATGCGTTGCTGGGCCTCCATGCCTCTGGCGAAGTGGCGTTGCGACAAGTGAGCCAGTTCGTGGGCCAGTACAGACGCGTATTCGCCCTCGGTCTGGGCATTGAGGAACAGGCCACCGTTGACACCGATGATTCCGCCGGGTGCGGCAAAGGCGTTGAGTTGCGGGCTGTTGATCAGGATGAATTCAAGGCGCCGGTCCTGAACCTGGCTGGTCTCGGCAAGGCGATACACCGAGGTCTCGACGTAGTCCTTGAGTTGCGGGTCTGACAGTTGCGCGACCTGGCCACGCAGCAACCCCAGCCATGCTCGACCCAAACGGTGTTCCTGTTCGGGGGAGACAATCGAGGAGCTGGCGTCGCCAAGTGAAGGCAGGTCATCCGCCATGCCGTGTGTAGCGAACAGGCAAGCGAGGGTGAGCAGTGTAGGACGCAAAAAATTCATGCACGAAGCTCTGGTCAGAAGAACCTGTACTGTAGCTGGCTCAATGGCGTGCTGACCAGAGTGAGGTATTCTTGCCGCCTTATCCGCCATGCCTTTTCGGACATGGTTTGTAATTCGATGTGTCCGCCTGGAGAGAAACGATGTCTGACGCTGTAGTGCGCCCCGAGGTGTGTGACGCCGAGCTGGATGCCAGTGGTCTCAACTGTCCATTGCCTCTGCTGAAAGCCAAGATGGAGCTCAATCGTCTGGCCAGCGGCGCGGTGCTGAAGGTGATCGCGACTGACGCCGGGTCACAGCGGGATTTTCGAACCTTTGCCAGACTTTCCGGGCATGAGTTGCTGCATGAAGAGGTCGACGCCGGCACTTATCTTTACTGGCTACGCAAGGCTTGAACCGCCACCGCCGTTTTTTTTGAAAAGGATGTTTGATGTTCAATGTGCTTCGCAATTGGGTGCAACGCTACTTCTCCGATGAGGAGGCGGTGGTACTGGCGGTCTTGCTGTTTCTGGCGTTTACCCTTGTCCTGACCCTGGGCGGAATGCTCGCGCCGGTCATTGCGGGGCTGGTGCTGGCCTTCCTGATGCACGGGCTGGTCAGCGTTCTGGAGCGCCTGCGCATGCCGGAAATGGCCGCAGTCGGCCTGGTATTCACGCTGTTCATTGGTGTACTGCTGCTGTTCCTGCTGGTGCTGGTACCGCTGCTCTGGCACCAGTTGATCACGCTGTTCAATGAGGCACCGGGCATGCTTGCCAAGTGGCAGTCGGTGCTGCTGTTGCTGCCCGAACGCTACCCGCATTTGGTTTCCGACGAGCAAGTGTTGCTGGCGATCGAAGTCGCCCGTGGTGAAGTGGGCAAGCTCGGTCAATTGGCGCTGACCTTCTCGATCTCCAGCCTGCCATTGCTGGTCAACCTGATGATCTACCTGGTGCTGGTGCCGATTCTGGTGTTCTTCTTCCTCAAGGACCGGCACATGATCGGCCGCTGGGCACGCGGCTATCTGCCTCGCGAGCGTGCATTGATCAACCGGGTGGCGGAGGAGATGAAGCGGCAGATTGCCAATTATATTCGCGGCAAGGTCATCGAGATTTTCATCTGTGGTGGCGTGACCTACATCGCTTTCGCCGCACTCGGGCTCAACTACGCAGCGTTGCTGGCGATGCTGGTGGGTATATCGGTGGTCGTGCCTTATGTCGGCGCGGTAGTGGTCACAGTGCCGGTGGCGTTGATCGGACTGTTCCAGTGGGGCTGGGGTGATCAGTTCATCTATCTGATGATTGCCCACGGCATCATCCAGGCGCTGGATGGCAACGTTCTGGTGCCGTTGCTGTTTTCCGAAGCTGTCAATCTGCACCCGGTTGCAATCATCTGCGCCGTACTGCTGTTTGGCGGGCTGTGGGGGTTCTGGGGGATCTTCTTTGCGATTCCGCTGGCCACGCTGTTCAAGGCCGTGCTCGATGCCTGGCCGCGTAATGAGCCCACTGTGGCACCGCTGCTTTAAGCAGCAAGGCTGGATCGCTGCGGCACCTTGCGTGCCGCAACGCTCAGCGGCAGATCAGCCTTTGTTCAGGGCCTCGGCCTGCGCCAGTACTTCAGCCACATGGCCCGGCACTTTAACGCCGCGCCATTCCTGACGCAGTACGCCTTCCTTGTCGATCAAAAAGGTGCTGCGGTCAACGCCCAGGTATTCCTTGCCGTACAGCTTTTTGAGCTTGATGACATCGAACAGCTGGCAGACGGCTTCGTCCTTGTCCGAAATCAGCTCGAACGGGAAAGACTGCTTGGCCTTGAAGTTTTCATGGGTCTTCAGGCTGTCTCGGGAAACACCGAGCACAACCGTATTGGCCGCCTGAAACTGCGCGATATGGTCACGAAAGTCCTGACCCTGCGTGGTGCAGCCGGGCGTGTTGTCTTTCGGGTAAAAATAAATCACGACCTGCTGACCCTTGAGCGCAGACAGCTCTACGGTCTGTCCGCTGGTCGCGGGTGCCTGAAAGTCGGGAACCGGTTGATCTACTGTGACGGTCATGGGAACTCCTTACATTGGGGCTTGTGGGCGCCAGGGTTCGATCAGTGCGTCGAGATTCAGCGCGTCGGCGAAATCGAGGAATTGATCGCGCAGCCAGCTGATCTGTGTGCCTGCAGGCAGTGTCACCGTGAATGTGGCATTAAGCATGGTGCCACCGGTCTGCGGAGCCTGATACGTGTCACAGATCAGATTTTCCAGCTCGACGTTATGGTCAATGAAGAACTGGCACAGCTCATTGATGATGTCCGGGCGGTACGCCGAGCTGACGTAAGCCACGTAGGGCAGGGCTTCCGGGCGATTCTCCAGGGTAGCGCTGCGCACCACGCTGGTGGTGAACGCATGCTTCTTGGAGAGGCTCGACAAGCCGGTTTCAAGGCGCGCCAGAGCGTCCCAGCTGCCTGACACCTGAAGAATAAGCGCACTGCACTCACCGTGGCGAGTGAGGCGCGAGGTGACGACCGAGCAGCGGTTTTCATGGCTGGCGCGGCACAGGACGTTGGTCAGCTCCATGGGGTTGGCGCCAAGGGCACTGATGACAAGGAATTGTTCGCGAACTGTGGGGGTGGACGACATGCAGCATTCCTAGACGATGAGCGGTCGGTACTTTTTCGGACTTGCGGGGCTGTTTCGACAATCGATGGCGCGAGATACCTTCCCGGGTCCCGGAGCGCCTGCCTTGCATGGAAGGACCATGACGGGGCTGGAGTGCACTGGGGCAGGGCTTCTGGCGACAAATTCGACCGATTGAGCGAGGTGCGCAGGTGACCAGTACCGATCAAAGGACGAAGGGTAGCGAAAACCATCGCTCAGGGGAATGCTCAGAGCGCGGTACTTCGCTTGTACAAGGCTGATAGCGCCAGTACCATTACGGCTCTCTTTTTCCGGCAGGAGCGGTTGCATGATTGCGGGCAGTATGGTGGCACTGGTCACACCAATGGATGCACAAGGTCGTCTGGACTGGGACAGCCTGAGCAAACTGGTTGACTTCCACTTGCAAGAGGGCACCAACGCCATTGTTGCCGTAGGCACCACCGGTGAATCGGCGACGCTGGATGTGAGCGAACACATCGAGGTCATCCGCCGTGTTGTTGCTCAGGTTGCAGGACGTATTCCGGTCATCGCCGGTACAGGCGCCAATTCGACGCGCGAAGCCGTCGAGCTGACCACCAACGCCAAGACCGCTGGCGCCGATGCGTGCCTGCTGGTAACGCCTTATTACAACAAGCCGACGCAAGAAGGCCTGTTTCAGCATTTCAGCCACATCGCCAATGCCGTAGACATCCCGCAGATCCTCTACAACGTGCCGGGCCGTACTGCCTGCGACATGCTGCCAGAAACTGTTGCGCGTCTTTCCACGGTCAAAAACATCATCGGCATCAAGGAAGCCACCGGCAACCTGCAGCGCGCCAAGGACATTCTGGCCAGCGTCAGCAGTGATTTTCTGGTGTACTCCGGTGACGACGCTACGGCAGTCGAGTTGATGCTGCTGGGCGGCAAGGGCAATATTTCCGTCACCGCCAACGTTGCACCGCGCCTTATGAGCGATCTGTGCGCAGCGGCCATGCGTGGCGATGCCGAGACGGCACGGGCGATTCACGAAAAGCTCATGCCGCTCAACAACACCCTGTTTATCGAATCCAACCCTATCCCCGTGAAGTGGGCCTTGCATGAAATGGGTAAGATGCCAGCCGGTATCCGTCTGCCGCTTACCTGGCTCAGCGAAGCCTGTCACGAACCGCTGCGTCAGGCCCTGCGCCAGTCCGGCGTCCTGGTTTAATTGAGGAAGTATCACGCAATGAAGCGATTGGCCGGACTTTCCGCACTTGCTCTTATTATCTCCAGCACCAGCGGTTGCGGTTGGCTCTGGGGCGAAGATGGTTACTTCCGTGATCGCGGTAGCGATTACCTCCAGGCCACCCAGACCCCACCCATGCAGGTGCCTGCCGATGTGTCCGGCGTCAAGCGCCTGGACCCGTTGCTGCCGATCCCGCGCAATGTGGCTGACAGCACTCAGAAAGACGGCGAGTACACCGTGCCGCGTCCTCAGCCGCTGGGCACGACTTCCGAGTCGAGCGACTTCAGCCTGCAGAAGAGTGGTGATGCTCACTGGATCCTGGCTCAGCGTCAGCCGGCCGAAGTCTGGCCGGTGGCCCACCAGTATTTCGAAGACAACGGTTTCCGTATCGCCGAAGAGCGTCCACAGACGGGCGAATTCAGCTCCTCGTGGCAGCGCCTCGATGAGCTGTCCGCTTCGGTGGCCAAGCGTCTGAGCGCTGCAGGCGTCTCGGCCGACTCGGAAACCCGTGTACGTGTTCGCATCGAGCCGGGCGTGCAGCGCAATACCAGTGAAGTCTACGTGGTCAGCGTCGAGCGTCCTGCCGGCAGCACGGCCGATGTGGCGTTCCCGACCCGTACCACCAATCTCGGCCTTGATGCCGCGCTGACCGACGACCTGCTGGCCAGCATGGGCCGCAACGCTGAAAAGGGCGGTTCGATTTCCCTGCTGGCAGCGCGTGACTATGACACCCCGAGCCGTGTTGCCTTGAGCGAAGACGGTAGCGGCAACCCGGTATTGAACCTCGGCGCCGATCTCGACCGTGCGTGGTCGAGTGTCGGCCGCGCGCTGGATCAGGGTGACTGGCGCGTCGAGGACATCAACCGCAGCCTGGGTCTGTACTACATCAACCTGGCCGAAAAGGCCAAAACGCCTGAAAACGAGCCTGGTTTCTTCGGTCGCCTGTTTGGCAGCAAGTCGAGCAAGGAAGAGATCGATGCCCGTGCCGAGCGTTATCAGGTTCGCCTGAGCAAGGTGGGTGACAACGTTCAAGTGACCGTCGAGAAGAACATCAACACCGTTGCGCCTGCGGATATCGCGCGTCGGGTGTTGAGCGTTATTCAAGACAACCTGGGTTAAGTGCGTTTCGCGGTTCTCGGCAGCGGCAGTCGTGGCAACGGCACGCTGGTCGCAAGCAACGATACGTACGTACTGGTCGATTGCGGTTTCTCCCTTCGGGAAACCGAGCGGCGCCTGGCGCGTCTGGGCGTTTCGGCAGGCCAGCTGAGCGCTATTCTGGTAACCCACGAACATGCCGATCATGTGCATGGCGTGGGTTTGCTGTCGCGGCGCTACAATGTGCCGGTCTACCTCAGCAGCGGCACCTTGCGCGGTATGCGCAAGCCGGTTGAAGTTGCCGGTTTGCTGGCGGGCGGGGAGAGCTTGCAGGTGGGCGCACTGGGCATCGATGTGGTGTCTGTCGCCCATGATGCGCTTGAACCGACGCAGTTTGTCTTCAATGACGGCAAGCGCCGCTTCGGTCTGCTGACCGACCTGGGCTCTTACTGCTCCAACGTATTGCAGCGTTATCAAGGCCTGGATGCCTTGATGATCGAGGCCAATCACTGTCGCGACATGCTTGCCCGAGGCCAGTATCCGGTCTTTCTCAAGCAGCGCGTTGGCTGTGAAACAGGTCATTTGAACAATCATCAGGCCGCCAGCCTGGTGAGCGAGCTGGGATGGCAGGACCTTCAGCACCTGGTGCTGGCGCATCTGAGCAGCAAGAACAACCTGCCGCATCTGGCCCGGCAATGTTTTGTCGACACCCTTGGGTGCGACCCGGACTGGCTGCAACTGGCCGATCAAGATTCAGGGCTCGACTGGCGACATATCGCCTAGCCCAACTACTTAGCAAGCGGAGCCCATCATGGAAAAACGTGAAGAACTCTACCGCGGCAAAGCCAAATCGGTTTACAAGACCGACGACGCTGACCGCTTGATCCTGCTGTTCCGTAACGACACTTCGGCGTTCGACGGCAAGCGCATCGAACAACTGGACCGTAAAGGCATGGTGAACAACAAGTTCAACGCCTTCATCATGCAGAAGCTTGAAGAAGCGGGTATTCCGACCCAATTCGACAAGCTGCTGGGCGACAACGAGTGCCTGGTCAAGAAGCTGGACATGATCCCGGTCGAATGCGTCGTGCGTAACTACGCCGCTGGCAGCCTGGTCAAGCGCCTGGGCATCGAAGAGGGCACCAAGCTCAATCCGTACACCTTCGAACTGTTCCTCAAGGACGACGCCAAGGGCGACCCGTTCATCAACGAATCCCACGTTGTAGCGTTCGGCTGGGGTACCGCCGAGCAACTGGTTCGCATGAAAGAGCTGTCGATCAAGGTCAATGAAGTCCTGACCAAACTGTTCGACGACGCTGGCCTGCTGCTGGTCGACTTCAAACTCGAATTCGGCGTATTCCACGGTGAAATCGTCCTCGGCGACGAATTCAGCCCGGACGGCTGCCGCCTCTGGGACAAGGACACTCGCAAGAAAATGGACAAGGACCGCTTCCGCCAGGGTCTGGGCGACGTCATCGAAGCTTACGAAGAAGTCGCAAACCGTCTGGGCGTGCCGCTGTAAGCGGAAAAAACACGCAAGCGCTTGATAGCACGAAAAAAAACAGCAGAAGGGCTTCGCCTTCTGCGCTGATACTGTTATGATGCGCGCCGTTGGAGAGATGCCAGAGTGGCCGAATGGGACGGATTCGAAATCCGTTGTACCTTCACCGGTACCTAGGGTTCGAATCCCTATCTCTCCGCCATTATTTGAAAAGCCCTGTGAATCTTTGATTCACGGGGTTTTTTGTTTTTGGGCTGTACTACCTCTCCCTTTCCCCGATTTGCCCCTTCTCCGACTCCCTTTTTCCGCAGTCGACGATAACTGGCCGGTCAGAACTAGCTGAATTGGTCCAGGATTTTTGGAGTGTTCAGGCGCTCGTTCCGCTCGTGCAGCACGCGGACGATGAATACGACCTGGCTGCGAACCACATAACTCACTAAGAAGGGGTAGCGAGTAAGTACCAGCTCGCGCACGTCCGGGGCTTGGGAAGGGCGTCCCATCCCTGTAAACGTTGCGAGCTGCTCAATGGACTCAAGAATAGTGGCTACGACTTCGTCAGCTCTCTGATGGCCCATCAGCCCAGCATAATGCTCATGAATCGCTTCAAGATCGCTATCGGCTTTTTCACTTAACTCGATTTGCGGCACGTGCTACCCACTTGGCTTTAACCGTTTCCAGATTGATAGTCTTCCCTGCATCAATGTCGGCCAAGCCTTCGTCAATGGCTTTCAGGTGCCAGGCTTCTGCTTCGACATAGCGAGACAAAGCACGTTTCAGGTGGTACTGACGATCACGGTCCGTGGCAAGCGCTAGCTGGTCAAGCATTTCGACCAAGCCTTCTTCAACACGGAATGACAAAACAGGCGATGCCATATCGGCCTCCACGGATGGTGGTTGTAAACAATGTATACAGAGGCTTGGAACGTATACTTGATACCTTGATCATGCAACAGATTTGTCTGCTTTTCGCCGAGTTGCTATTCATTTTTGGAAAATCGACAGCCACCCCGAACGACTGAACAAAGTCAGAACGATTAAGCCCCCATCACCAACCCCAAACTATTCACCCCTTTCGGTTTCCCCTTTAGCCCTTTCTGATCTATACCTTGGGTTCAACGTTTTGTGAGGCGAGGAGCTATCAGATGTCGGACGTAGATCAGGTACAAAAGTCGCAACCCTCTCCCAGTCAGAGCCATGATGACGTGATTGCCCAGTTCAAGTGGCAGGGCAAGCAGATCGACTGGTTGCTGCAATGGCTGGTCAAGTTTGTCGCAAACACCAAGGTGGAGCTGGGCGTGACGCTGTCGGTGGGCGGGAATCTGGTTTCCGGGCATCTGATTTCTCACGACACCTATTTTGAGCAGTTGGCCGACGATATTTCGGCGCCGTTCAGTTCGTTTGCCAATGGCACTGACGCGACGATGAAAGAAATGATTCTGTCCTTCAAGCCGGGAGAGTCTTCCGAAGACACGCCAGCATTCCATTTCATTCACTTGAAGGATTGCCGGACCTATTCCACTGACGGTAATCCGATTTGCGACGCAGGTGTGTTGTGGCGCGGCAGGATCTCGGCGGTGGACGGCTTCACCATCGGGCTCATCGCTGAAAAACCAGGCGTGTCCTGACCTTTTCAGGCCCCGGCTTTCGTCGGGGCGTTCTCATCCATTCTGATGATGGTCTCCAGCGTGCTATGTGCACCCGCTGGTCTGGAAAGCTGCGCCGGTAGTAGCGTCACTTAGCCATTCTTTGCGCGACAAAATGTCGCAATGGGCCTTTAGCCGGGTAATATGTTCGCCCTGACCTTACACGCCGAATGGTTTTCGGCATGGCCTGATAGAGAACTGGCGACAAGAAAAAATAACAAGAAACGAGCCAGGCTGCCCGCCCCGGTCGACGTAAAGAATTAATGAGTAGACGAAAAAGGCGATTAGAGAAAATGACCAAAACTTCGCGACCTTTGTACATTTCCTACGCAGGACCCGCACTGCTGGAAATGCCCCTGCTGAACAAAGGCAGTGCCTTCACCCCGCAAGAGCGGGTCGAATTCAATCTGATCGGGTTGCTGCCGCAGAACGTAGAGACCATCGAAGAGCAAGTCACCCGGGTCTACAGCCAGTACAAGCAGTGCGCGAGCGATCTGGACAAGCATATCTACCTGCGTTCGATCCAGGACAACAACGAAACCCTGTTTTTCCGCCTGTTGGACTCTCATCTGGACGAGATGCTGCCGATCATTTACACCCCGACGGTGGGTCAGGCGTGTCAGGAATTCTCCAAGATCTACCGCACGCACCGTGGCCTGTTCATTTCCTATCCCGAGCGCGACCGCATCGATGACATTCTGCGTAGCGCCACCAAGGACCGGATCAAAATCATTGTCGTGACCGACAGCGAGCGAATTCTCGGTCTGGGCGACCAGGGCATCGGCGGCATGGGCATTCCGATTGGCAAACTGTCGCTGTACACCGCCTGTGGCGGGATCAGTCCGGCGTACACGCTGCCGATCGTGCTGGATGTCGGCACCAATAACCGTGAGTTGCTGGATGACCCGATGTACATGGGCTGGCGTCACGAGCGGGTATCGGGCAAGGAATACGAAGACTTTATCGCCTTGTTCATCGAAGCCGTACAGCGTCGCTGGCCCGACGTGTTGTTGCAGTTCGAAGATTTTGCCCAGTCCAATGCCATGCCGTTGCTTGAGAAGTATCGGGATGAGCTGTGCTGCTTCAACGATGACATTCAGGGCACTGCGTCGGTTGCCGTGGGTACATTGCTGGCGGCCTGCAAGGCCAAGAATGAAACCCTTGGCCAGCAGAAAGTGGTGTTTGTCGGTGCCGGTTCGGCAGGCTGCGGGATTGCCGAGCACATCATCGCAGCGATGCGCATCGAAGGCCTGAGCGAAAGCGAAGCGCGCAAACGTATCTTCATGGTTGATCGCTTCGGCCTGCTGACCGAGGGTATGGATAACCTGCTCGATTTCCAGAAGCGTCTGGCGCAAAAGACCGCCGATGTGTCTGGCTGGACTGCTGGCACAGAAGCCTTCCCGCAGTTGCTCGACGTAGTGACGAACGCCGGGGCTACGGTGTTGATCGGCGTGTCCGGGCAGCGTGGTCTGTTCACCGAACAAGTGATTCGCGAACTGCACAAGCATTGCGCCAAACCGCTGGTAATGCCGCTATCCAATCCGACTTCCAAGGTTGAGGCCACTCCGGAAGAAATTCTGCGCTGGACGGATGGCAATGCGCTGGTTGCTACCGGCAGTCCGTTCGCGCCGGTGGAGATCAACGGTCGCACCGTGCACATCGCTCAGTGCAACAACTCCTATATCTTTCCAGGCATCGGCCTTGGCGTGGTGGCTTGCAAGGCGTCGCGCATCACCGACCGCATGCTGATGGCGGCGTCCAATGCGCTGGCCGAGTGTTCGCCGATGGTCACGGGGCAGGGCGATGCGGTGTTGCCGCCGCTCAAGGAGATCCAGCAGGTGAGCCGCAAAATTGCGCTGGCTGTCGCCAAAGAGGCCCAGGCTGAAGGCTTGGCACTGGAAACCTCCGAAGAGGCACTGCTTGAAGCCATCGAACGTAATTTCTGGCTGCCGGGCTATCGTGCCTATCGCCGTCGTTCGGTCTGATCGAGCGCTTTCAGATAGACAGCGTCTGCGCGAGCCTGCTTGCGCAGATGCTGTATTGGCGGGGTTATTGAACGTTCATAGGCGCGTATTGCTTCACGGTGAAATAAGCTTCATTCACCCGATCCTCTCACCGTTTTCACATAAAATTGATGAAGCGCTGCCTAGAGTGCGCGCCATCGGGGAGTTACCTGGCTCCTGAATGCCCGATGCATATTAATTCGATAAGCAGACCACGATGCCGACACCCAGAACTGTTCGTCCAGAGGTTGTTACCTTACTTGCCAGTGCCTTTCTGTTACTGGGTTTCAATATAAATCTGTGGCAGCATCTTTTCGCGATTACCAGCTCCGATGCCAAAGGCCTGGCCATGCGCTTTGCGTTCGGGCTGATGATTTTCTGCGTATTCAATATCGTTCTGACGCTGTTGGCATTTCGTCGTGTGTTTAAACCCGTGGTGATCGCTCTGTTTATGATCAGCGCCGGGGTGGTGTATTTCATGACCGAGTACGGTGTCATGATTGACGCCGGGATGTTCCGAAACTTCGCCGAAACCAACGTGACGGAAGTGCAGGGGCTACTGTCTTTTAAACTGGCGTTGTATATCGTTCTGTTGGGTGTACTGCCTTCGCTGATTCTGTGGAAACTGCCGATCAGCTACCGTCGCTGGCACCTGGAACTGTTCAGCAAGCTGGTGGTAGGTGTGGTCTGTTGCGTGGCAATAGGCGGCGTTGCGCTGGCGAATTATCAAGGCTTGTCCTCGTTGTTCCGCAACCATCACGAATTGCGCCTGATGGTCGTGCCAAGCAATTACATCGGTGCCTCGATTGGCTACCTGAGCGAGCAGGTGATCTCCGCACAGCGCCCGTTCGTCAAGATTGGCGAGGACGCCAAACGGTCGGCTGACTGGGCCACGCATGCCCGCAAGTCGTTGACCGTACTGGTGGTGGGCGAAAGTGCCCGTGCCGAAAACTTCGGGATTCTTGGCTATGGCCGCGATACCACGCCCAACCTCAACAAGGAGAGCGGGTTGGTGGCGTTTACCGATGTTTACTCGTGTGGCACCGAAACCGCAGTGTCGGTGCCGTGCATGTTCTCCAACATGGGTCGCAAGAACTACAACGCAACCAAGGCCCGTAATCAGGAAGGTTTGCTGGATGTCCTGAAACGTGCCGGTATAGAAGTGGTATGGCGTGATAATCAGGCGGGCTGCAAAGGGACCTGTGATCGAGTGACCTTCCAGGATGTCAGCAATCTCAAGGACCCGCTGCTGTGCAACAGCCACGAATGCCGCGACGAGATACTGTTGCAAAACCTGCAGGGGTTTATCGATAGCCTCGACAAGGACACTGTTCTGGTCCTGCACCAGATGGGCAGCCATGGCCCTGAATACTTCAAGCGTTACCCTAAAGAGTTTGAAAAGTTTACGCCGGTGTGTGAAAGCAATGCCTTGAACAATTGCAGCCGGGACAGCATCGTCAATGCCTACGACAATACACTGTTGTATACCGATCACGTACTGGCCACGTTGATTGATCTGTTGCGCAGCAATCAAAACAAGGTCGACACTGCCATGGTGTACCTGTCGGACCATGGCGAGTCGCTTGGCGAGTACAACTTGTTCTTGCACGGCACACCGTATGTGCTGGCTCCTGATCAGCAAAAGCATGTACCGATGCTTATCTGGTTGTCCGATACCTACCAGAAGTCCTTTGCCGTCAGCCCGGAGTGCCTGGCCAAACAGCGTAATGCGCCGTTGAGCCAGGACAACCTCTTTCATTCAATGCTCGGCTTGTTGAAAGTCGACACCCAGGTCTACAACCCAAGCCTGGATATGTTTGCCGGGTGCCGCACTGAGCTGGCCGCCGCCGACAAGCAGTAAAATGTGTGCTTGCTCAGGATAGAGATCGTTTCCACGCCTGCGTGGAGGCGATCACCCTTGGCCCTTTTGCCAGGCAACAGCCCCTCCTGTCTGTCATTTGCGTGAAGATACGCCAGACCGGGACGACAGACGCGCGATAATCTCCCATCACGATATATACTGCGCGCCATTGTTGAAGGGAGAGCCGTGTGGCCATCGATATTCACTGGATTCGCGACGACGACAGCCTCGCCCGGCATTGCGCAGAATGGCAGTTGCTGCCTTTTGTCGCGCTCGACACCGAGTTTATGCGGGTCGATACTTTTTATCCGATAGCAGCGCTACTGCAGATTGGCGACGGGCAAAGCGCCTGGCTTATTGATCCTTTGCTGATCAACGACTGGCGGCCGCTGTCCGCGTTGCTTGAAAACCCCGACGTCATCAAGGTGGTGCACGCGTGCAGCGAGGACCTCGAAGTTCTGCTGCGTCTGACTGGCAGCCTGCCGGTGCCGTTGTTTGATACCCAGTTGGCAGCCGCTTACCTGAACCTCGGTTTTTCCATGGGCTATTCACGTCTGGTGCAGGAGGTCCTCAACATCGACCTGCCCAAGGGCGAAACCCGTTCTGACTGGCTGCAACGTCCGCTGTCAGAAACGCAGATCAGCTATGCCGCTGAAGATGCAGTGCACCTTGCCGAACTGTTCGCCATCCTGCGTCCGCGTTTGTCCGATGACAAATACGCCTGGCTGCTGGATGACGGTGCCGAACTGGTCGCCAACCTGCGCCGCGAAGTTGACCCGTACGAGGTGTACCGTGAGGCCAAACTGGCCTGGAAACTGTCCCGCGCCCAATTGGCGGTGCTGCGTGAGCTGTGTGCCTGGCGTGAGCGTGAGGCGCGCGCCCGCAACCTGCCGCGCAACCGTATTGTGCGCGAGCACTCGCTGTGGCCATTGGCCAAGACGCAGCCGGACAACCTCGCTGCACTGGGGCGTATCGAAGACATGCACCCGCGCACCGTTCGCCATGACGGCGAGTTTCTGCTTGAGCTGATAAAGACCGCAGGTACGCTTCCACCAGAAGAGTGGCCGCCTGCATTGCCTGAGCCACTGCCCATTGATGCAGCCGGGTCGATCAAGCGTCTGCGTGCAATCGGTCAGCAATACGCCGAGCAGCTGGACATGGCTCCAGAGTTGATGCTGCGCAAGAAGACTCTCGAAGCGCTGCTCAAGAGCGGCTACCCCGACGGTCCTTACCAATTGCCCGACTCGCTGCGTGGCTGGCGTCGCGAGTTGATGGGGCAGGCGCTGCTGGACAGCCTGGCCACCCCCGGAGAACAGTCTTGAAGCGTATCTGCTCGATTTATCGCAGCCCGAAAAGAAACGAGATGTACCTTTACGTCTTGAAAAGCGATGTCCTCAAACGCGTGCCGCCTGAACTGCTGGTCGCGTTTGGCAAGCCTGTTCATGCATTCGACCTGGTCCTGAGCCCCGAGCGTGCGCTGTCGCGCGAGGACATCAATGTGGTGCTGGATAATCTCGACAGCCAGGGTTATCACCTGCAGATGCCCCCTGCCGAAGATGACTACATCGAACATTTGCCGGAAGAGCTGCTGCGCCGCAACGATCCGATGTAATAGTTGCTCACGTTGTAAAGCAGTCCACATCGCCGTGGGCTGCCTGTCCTGTTTTTAAGGTTTTTGAAACATGCGCGTTCTGATTGCCGAGCACGATTATCACGTTTACACCCAATTGTTGCGCAAGGCTGCGCCTGACCTGGAAGTCTTCAGCACGGGCGACTCTGCCGAGCTGTCGCGAATGGCCAGCGATTGCCCGGTCTGGCTGGGACAGCCGGATCTGATGGCCAACCTGCTGCGTCAAGGGCACAAGCCTCAGTGGCTGCAATCCACCTGGGCAGGCATCACGCCACTGCTGGCCGACAGCCTGTCGCGCGAATATCGCCTGACGCGTGCAGTCGGGATTTTCGGTCAGGTCATGGCTGAATTTGTTTTGACCTACATGCTCGGCCACGAGCGTGAGGTGCTGGCGCGTTTGATGAGTCAGGTCGAGCGCAAGTGGGACAATCGTACTGGCCAGAGCCTGTCTGGTCGCAAGGTACTGATCGTGGGCGCCGGTGATATCGGCCAGCGTGTCGCCGAGTTTCTTTTGCCGTTCGGTGTGCAGGTCTACGGCGTGGCCTCCAGTGCGCGCACTCAGGCGCCGTTCATCGAGGTGACAGCGCTGTCAGACATGACGCGGCTGCTTGGCGAGATGGATTACGTCATCAACCTGCTGCCCAATACACCTGAGACACACGACCTGTACGACGCGAAGCTGTTCGCCAGCTTCAAGCCAACGGCGTTGTTCATCAACGTCGGGCGCGGTGTAGCGGTTGTGGACGCAGATCTGGTCGAGGCGTTGAAGGAAGGCCATCTGGCCGGTGCGGTCATTGACGTGTGCCGTCAGGAGCCTTTGCCGCAGCGCCATCCATTCTGGACGGCCTATGGTCTGCTGTTGACCGGTCATAGTTCGGCCCCGACATCGCCGGTGGCCATGACCGAGCTTTTCGTTGAAAACCTCAAGGCGTTTCAGGCTGGAGAAGCACTGCGCGGAGAGGTCGATTTTTCGCGAGGTTATTGAAGCGGTTCCGAGCGAGCCGACGTTTCAGGCGTCGGCTCGCCGGCATCGATCGCAGAGATCAGTCAGTTACAGCGAAAAATCACCTTCAGCGGCCAGTTCTGCCAGTGGCTTGCGCGGGCTTGGCGCTTCGCGGCCTTGCAGGTATTCCGGCAGCGTCGACTTGTCACCGATTTTGCCGATGGCCACCGCGGCATGCAGTGCGTAATCCTCTGGAATGTTCAGCTCCTTGCGGGTCAGGTCCTGATCGAAGCCCGCCATGCCGTGGGTGTGCCAGCCGCTCAGGCTCGCTTGCAGCGCAAGATAACCCCAGGCCGAGCCGGTATCGAAGGTGTGCCACAAGGCCGGGCTTTCTTCGGTTGCCCCTGGTGCGACGAAGGTGGTCTTGGAGACGATGATCACCAATGCTGCTGCATGTTGCGCCCAGTTGCGGTTGAACTCGTTGAGCAGGCCCAGATAACGCTCCCAGTTAGGCGTGTCGCGACGTGCATACAGAAAACGCCAAGGCTGCGTGTTGTAGGCTGAGGGTGCCCAGCGTGCGGCTTCGAAAAAGCTCAGCAGGGTTTCCTGATCGATGCTTTCGCCGCTGAACGCGCGTGGCGACCAGCGTTCGGTGAATTGCGGGTCGATAGGGTGATCGGCGATGCGAGGGTTCGTGCTCATGAAAGTCCTTGATAGCGAAGGTGGAAAACGAGCGTGGCTTGATGGGCCGTGGTCGGCAGGCATCGCTTGAGCGCACTGGAAAACCCGTTAACGCTACTGTTTTGCCCTGTCGCTGACAAGTCCCGGCTACCGGCAGTCGCAAGTGCTTGGCCCGCACCCTTTGTACCTCTAGACTGACGGCCTTTTCATTTTCGATACCGTTGTCCGAACCATGGCCGCTAAAGTTGAACCCTTCTGGATTCGCAAGACCCTTGACCAGCTCAGCACCGAAGAGTGGGAATCGTTGTGCGATGGCTGTGGCTTGTGCTGCCTGCAGAAGCTGGAAGACGAAGAAGACAACAGCGTTTATTACACGCGGATCGCCTGCAAGCTGCTGGACCTAAAGACCTGCCAGTGCTCCGACTACGGCAATCGTCGTGCGTCGGTGCCTGACTGTATTCAGCTGACGCCTGGCCAGGCAGATGAATTCAAATGGCTACCGCCGACCTGCGGCTACCGGCTGGTCAGCGAGGGCAAGGATTTGCCGCTCTGGCATCATTTGGTGTGTGGTGATCGCACGGCTGTGCATCACGAGCGTATCTCCCAGTCCGGCCGCATGCTCAGCGAGAACAGTGTGGCCGAAGACGACTGGGAGGATTACCTGATCTTTCGCGCAGGTTGAGCGTTTACACGACCGGCTTTGGCTCGGTCAGCGCTTCCACGCCTTTGACGGCAGCGTTTTTCACCGCGTTTTCGGCGTCGTCTTTCAGGTTGTTCAACTGGGCACCGGCACGTTCGATGGTCGAGCGGGCGCTGTGCAGGTCGCTGCGACCTTTTTCCACCAGGCTTTTGGCCGAGCAGTGACCGCTGATGCCACGAGCCAGCACTGCGCCGCCGATGGCCAGTTGGATCAGGCCCAGAAAGCCGCCACGACGGACACCTTTGCCCATCATCAATACACCGCCAGCCAGTGAGCCAATGCGCTCCCAGCCGTGGACGTTCTGATCAGGGGTGCGCTGCAGCAGTTCAGGTGTGTCGATGCGTTCGATAATCGGGGTGTCGCGCATGATGGCTCTCCATGAGGCGGTAATTCGCAGGAAGTAGGTAGTAACCCGGTTCAGAGAAACTGACTGTTCGCCCGCGACACAGGTTCAATGCTTTTCCGTCAGCGGTCGCTGGCCGGATCGATTTTCTCGCGACCGAACTGTGGCCCCGAGCGGGTATTGATGCCTTTGGCCATGCGGTCGTAGAGCACGACGTTGACGGTTGCGGCCAGATTCATGCAGCCCTCGGTCGGTATATAGACCACGTCTTCACACCAGTCGCGAATGTCCTGATCGAGCGAGCCGTCTTCCGGACCGAAGATATACAACGCGCGGTCAGGGTGCGTGTATTCAGGCAGGGCACGGGCACCGTCCACCAGTTCGACGGCCACCGGAATGCAGCCCAGCGGCAGAATGCTCTTGAGGTCTTCAATGCCGATCAGCGGGATGTCCTGATGGATTTTCTTGGTGTCGGTGATGAAGTCCCGCGCACGCTCATAGCGTTTACCGGTATAGAACACCGACGCCACGCCGTAGCAGCCGGCCGCTCGCATGACGGAGCCGACATTTTCCGGGGACTTGGGGTTGTAAAGACCGATGCAGGCGTACCGTTTATTGGCCACGGGGAGGGTGCTCTGAAGAAAACCGCGGATTATACGGCAGCTTCAGAGCAATGCCATTTTCAATTCCGACGCTCAGAACCACATGCGTAAACCGACGACCAGCCGCGCGTCGGCAACGTCCTCATCGTCTTCGCGTGCGTAATCGGCAGTATTGCCGTAGGACCGATCCCAGGTTACGCCCACGTAAGGAGCGAATTGCGGGGTGATTTCATAGCGCAGCCGAAGGCCGAACTCACTGGTCGACAGGCCCGAGCCATTGCCGCGTTGCGGGTCGTTCTTGCCGTAGAAATTCAGCTCGGCAGTGGGCTGAAGAATCAGATTGTTGGTCAGCAACAGGTCGTAGTCGGCTTCCAGGCGCGCAGCGGTCTGCCCGGCTTCACCGATAAATGCCGTGGCTTCGATATCAAGATCCGAAATCGCCTGCCCTTGCAGGCCGAAAGCCGCCCAGGTTTGTGGCGCGCCAGGTTTGAAGTCCTGGCGTGCCCCGGCGACTACGTCCCACGATGAGCTGACGGCATGACCCCATAACGCCTGGACTTCCGCCTCCTCGGTCTTGCCGTTGCTGCGCTCGCCCTCTGAACGCAACAGCAAGCGGTCGACATCACCGCCAATCCAGCCGGACAGGTCCCAGGCCAGCGCGCTGCCGTCGTTTGCGTCCTGCCATTCCAGCTTGTCGGCCAGAAAGTAACTGTTGATGGCGCTGTCGTGGACCTGATGCCCGCTATGGCTGGTGTACACCGCAGCCCGGTCGGCGTCGGTGACAGGCGGGATTGGTGTCCGGCTCTGCATTGGGGTGGCATTGTGCTCGCTGGCGTCCATAGGCATCGAGTGGCTGCCATGATCCATGCCTTCCATGCCTTCCATTCCGGCAGCCTGCGTGTTTGCCCAAGGTGTTATCGCCAGGCCTGCCGTCAGCAGCAGGGTTGGCAGGCAGGACGAGTTGCGCAATCCATTCACCGGTAAAATCCTCATTCTTCCACCCGCACTTCGCGGAACATGCCCATTTCCATGTGGTACAGCATGTGACAGTGATAAGCCCAACGGCCCAGTGCGTCAGCTGTGACGCGATAGCTGCGGCGTGAACCCGGAGGCATGTCGATGGTGTGTTTGCGCACCATGAACTGACCGTTTTCGTCTTCCAGATCGCTCCACATGCCGTGCAGATGGATGGGGTGAGTCATCATCGTGTCGTTGACCAGCACGATACGCACTCGCTCGCCGTACTTGAGCATGAGCGGTTTGGCGTCCGAGAATTTCACACCGTCGAACGACCAGGCGAATTTTTCCATGTGCCCGGTCAGGTGCAGCTCGATCGTGCGGCTGGGCTCACGGCCATCGGGGTCTTCGAAGGTGCTGCGCAGGTCTGCGTAAGTCAGGACTCTGCGGCCATTGTTCCTGAGGCCTATGCCCGGATCGTCGAGTTTGGGCGAGGTGCTCATGGCCTGCATGTCGACCAGCGGATTGTTTTGTTCGCTGTCCGGGTGTGGCTGCATGGCAGGTGTTTCTTTCATCGGCATCTTGCTGTGGTCCATGCCGGGCATCGAGTCATGGCCCATCTTGCTGTGGTCCATGCCTGACATGTCGTCCATTGCCGGGGCTGCGCCGTGGTTCATGCTGCCATGATCCATACCCGCCATGCCCACATCATCCATGCTCAGCAATGGGCGTGGATCCAGGGGCGGGACGACGGCCTGCAAGCCCGGCCTGCTGGCCAGGGTGCCGCGAGCGTAGCCGGTGCGGTCCATCGACTGGGCGAACAGCGTGTAGGCACCTTCGGCAGGCTCGACGATCACGTCGAAGGTTTCTGCCACCGCGATGCGCAATTCATCGACCGTCACTGGCTTGACGTGCAAACCGTCGCTGGCGACTACGGTCATTTTCAGGCCCGGAATACGTACGTCGAAATACGTCATGGCCGAGCCGTTGATCAAGCGCAGTCGAATCCGCTCGCCAGCCTTGAACAGACCGGTCCAGTTCATGTCCGGGGCCTGGCCGTTCATCAGGTAGGTGTAGGTCGCGCCGCTGACATCCGCCAGGTCGGTCGGGTCCATCCCCATTTTCGCCCACATCCAGCGATCACCAGTGGTCTCGCTCCAGCCTTTCTCACCGACGTCGTTGATGAAATCGCCGACGGTGCGCTTGTTATTGTTGTAGTAATCGGACTGTTTCTTGAGCGTCTTCATCAGTTGAAGCGGCTCTTCGTCGGTCCAGTCGCTGAGCATGATCACGTGTTCGCGGTTGTACTCGAATGGCTCAGGCTCTTTGGCGTCGATCACCAGCGGCCCGTAAACCCCCGACTGTTCCTGCAAGCCCGAGTGGCTGTGGTACCAATAGGTGCCGTTCTGTTTGACCTTGAAGCGATAGACGTACATGCCATCGGGCGCGATACCGTCGAAGCTCAGCCCCGGCACGCCGTCCATGTTGGCGGGCAGAATGATGCCGTGCCAGTGGATCGAGGTGGTTTCGTCGAGACGGTTTTTTACCCTGATGGTCACCGTATCGCCTTCGCGCCAGCGCAACAGCGGGCCTGGAATACCGCCGTTGATCGCCATCGCGGTTCTGGTATTACCGGTGATATTGACCTGGGTTTCGCCAATAAACAGGTCGAACTCGGTACCGGACAGCCCGGCCGGCTGACCCGGGTTCGGAACCGCCCATGCCGGACTGCGCCACAGCCCCAGGCCACCGAGGATGCCACTGGCGGCAAGCCCTTTCACAAAGGTTCGTCTTGAGGTACGGGAGGGCATGGCGAAATATCCGGTCAGTCGGTTGGCCGCAGGCCGAAGACTGCGCGGGTAGGGCGGGGAGGTGCGGTTGCGGGAAAGTGCCGGGTTACTCGTCTTTCTTCATCAAACCTGCCAGCGCGGCGAACGGGTTGTGGGTCGCCTTGGCGGTTTTCGGACTGCCCAGGGAGCCATCGGCGAAGTACTGCTGATCGGTGTAGCGCGAGTGCTCGTTGTCGTGGCAATACAGGCACAGCAGCTCCCAGTTGGAACCGTCCTGCGGATTGTTGTCGTGGTTGTGGTCGCGGTGGTGCACGGTCAGTTCGCTGAGGCGTTTGCCAGCGAACTCGCGGGCGCAACGGCCGCAGACGTGCGGGTACATGCGCAACGCCTTGTCGCGGTAGCCCATCTCGCGGTCGCGCTGGGCGTCGGCCAGAATGCGGTCCAGCTTGGCAGTATGGGAAGGAGGATTGGCCGTGCTCATGGTGTCACCTGTGCGTGTGCGCATTGAAAGCGGAATATCGGCAAGTTTAGCGCCAGATGGGCAAACTCACACCTGCTGAGACAGTAATTGGCCGTCGACCATGCGCAGGCGCCTGGACAACGAGATGGCCAGGGCACGAATGATCTTGGCGGCGATTTTCGGCGCTTCGTCGAGCATCTTGTCCAGAGAGTCGCGTCCCAGGTTCAATAACTGGCATTGGGTGGCCGCGATACAGCTGGCCGAGCGACGTTCGCCATCCAGTACAGCCATTTCTCCGAATGCCCGCCCGCGACGCAGAACGGCAATCTCGACCTGTTGGCCGTCTGCAGCAAGTTTCTGCACGGACACGGTGCCTTGATGAATGATGCACATGAATGTCCCGGCATCGCCCTCGGCAAAGATGGTCTCGCCTTTTTCGATGTCGGTAATGCTGAAATACCCGGCTACGGTCACGAAGTCGCCGGGCAGCAGCGTGTCGAACAGGCCGCAGTCCAGCAGCATGTCGCGTATGGCGTTGTTCAGGTTGGACAATGGTTCTGACATGGTTCGGTCTTTCAATCCTGATACGAAGGGGGCAGCTCCGTGCCCCCCGATGCTAGTAAGACAGGTGTTTCACGCCAAGTTCATTCGGCGATCTGCAATACTTTGAAGATAAACGCGTACTCCAGCGCCACGTCACGCAACCCTTGATAGCGTCCACTCATGCCGCCGTGTCCGGCACTCAGTTCGGTCTTGAGCAGCAGCAGATTGTCGTCGGTTTTGCAGGCGCGTAACTTCGCCACCCATTTGGCGGCTTCCCAATACTGCACACGGCTGTCGTTGTAACCGGCGATGACCAGCATGGCCGGGTACGCCTGAGCGCTGACGTTCTCATAAGGCGCGTAGGCCTTGATGCGCTCATAGACCTCAGGCTCCTGCGGGTTTCCCCATTCGTCGTATTCGGTGACGGTCAACGGCAGGTCCGGATCGAGCATGGTGTTCAGCACATCGACGAACGGTACTTCGGCAATCGCTGCCTTGAACAGCTCGGGTCGCTGGTTGAGCACGGCACCGATCAGCAGACCACCGGCGCTGCCACCGCTGATGACAAGCTGTTCGGCGCTGGTCAGGCCTTGGGCAACAAGATGTTCGGCGCAGGCAATGAAGTCGCCGAAGGTGTTCTGTTTATGTTCCTGCTTGCCATTGCGATACCAAGCCTCGCCCAGCTCGCCACCGCCGCGTACATGGGCGATGGCAAACGCCACGCCACGCTCGAGCAGGCTCAGGCGCGCGTGGGAAAACCACGGGTCGAGGCTTTCGCCGTAAGCGCCGTAGCCGTACAGATACAGCGGGGTCGCTTTGCCGACCAGCTCGCGCTTGACCACCAGGCTGATCGGCACCTGAGTGCCGTCACTGGCGGTGGCCCACAAACGCTGGCTGACGTAGGCATCGGCGTCGAAGGTGCCCAGCACCGGCGTTTCCTTGAGTACCACTTGCTCGCCGCTGGCCAGGGTCAGTTGACGCACCTGCGCCGGACGGTTCAGCGACTGGTAGCGCAGGCGAATCCTGTCGCTGTCGAACTCCAGGGTGTCCTGCACATACAGGCTGTAGGCGGCGTCGGGCAACTGCACGCGATAGGCAGGCAGATCCTGCGGGCGTACTTCGATGATCGGCAGGCCGCCCTCGCGAAGGCTCAGACTGATGGCCTTGGCGTTGAAGCTCACGCCTTCGAGCATGACCTTGTCATCGTGTGCAACCAGGGTCTGCCAGTCTTCGCGAGCCGGGGCGCCACTGGCGTGTTCCGCTGCGTGATACAGCGCGAAGTTGATGCCGCTCTGATTGCTGCGGATGAACCAGCTCCACACACCATTGAGCAGGCCGTGATCCGGGTAATACTCGTGCCCTTCGCTGCGCGGCGCGAGGCAGGTGAAGGCCTGCTGCGGATGATCGGCGTCCAGCACCCAGGCTTCGCTGGTGGTTTTGCTGTTGAGCAGAATGATCAGTTGGCGTTCGGAACTGCTGCGGAAGCAGTGCAGGAAGAATCGACCGTCCGGCTCGTCGAACACCAGCTCTGCCGATGCATTGCCCAATGTGTGGCGATGCAGCCTGCCGGGGCGATGGGTATCGTCCAGCTCACCGAAAAACAGGGTCTGGCTGTCGTTGGCCCAGGTCATGCTGCCGTCGCAGTCTTCAAACGGCAGGCTGCTGATCTGGCCGGTGCTCAGTTCCTTGACGTAAAGCTGGTACACCTCGTCGCCACTGGTGTCCAGGCTGTAGGCCAGGCGCTGATGATCGGGGCTGATGCTGAACGCACCCAGCGAAAAGAAGCCGCCATCGGCCATCGCGTTCGGGTCCAGCAACAGTTCTTCACGGCTTTCATCCACCGTGTTGGAGTCGTCGGCCGGGCGCGGGCAGCGATAGTGACGGGCGTATTCATCGCCTTGTGTGGTGCGCGTGTAATAAAGGTACGGCCCCCAAGGGGAGGGCAGTGACAAATCGGTTTCGAGGATACGGCCCTTGATCTCCTGAAACAGGTTTTCGCGCAACCCGGTCTGCTCTGCCAGTTGCTGTTCCTGCCAGGCGTTTTCCGCCTTGAGGTAGTCGAGCACCTCGTCAGTGTCGCGGTTCTGTAGCCAGGCATAGGGATCGGAACCGTCGGCCTTGCGAGCAATCGGGGCGCTGGAGGTTGCATTCGAGAAGGACATGCTGGGCTCTCTGTTTAGGCATCAATCATGGAAATTCGGTACACGCTGAACCGATTACTGAAGCGAGGCAAGCCGCGTCAGGCAAAAGCCGTTATCATAAGCGCCTCTTTACCTGCCTTACCACGGACGTCATGACCGAAAACGACTATCTGATCGCCTGGAGCGTCTACGCCTTCGCCGCGTTGGGTTGCCTGCTGGTATGGTTCCTGATGACCCGCTGGATGTGGCGTTATCTCAAGGAACCGTTGCTGGTAGCAGTCGCGGTGCTGCTGTTTACGCCAACCATGGTCGACCCTGCCAAGGATGCGATGGCGCCAGCCGTGGCGATCACCGCGCTCGACCTGATGTTCAAGGTCGGCAGCAATGTCTGGACCGCTGTGTCGGATCTGGCCATGTATGGCATGTTCGCCTTCGCTGCGTACGCGCTGTTCGTGCTCATTCGCTGGCCGATCGAGCGCAGCCGCAAGGCTCGCCAGCCCCGGCCCGTCGCTCAGCCTGCCGACACAGACTCCACTGACGAACCGTTTGCCGAGGACGATCGCTACCCTCGCAAATCCGCTGCGCCGCTTCCTCCGACCAGGGCTGCACGGGTCGAACCGCGGTTGTAGATCCCGCTTCGTTGGCATGCGCCGTCATTGTCGGCGCATGACCTGCTGCAAAACGTCTTGAAGCGAGAACCTGAGCATGTGTGAACTACTGGGCATGAGCGCCAATGTCCCGACCGACATAGTCTTCAGCTTTACCGGGCTGATGCAGCGTGGCGGGCGTACTGGTCCGCATCGCGATGGCTGGGGCATTGCCTTCTACGAGGGTCGCGGCCTGCGCTTGTTTCAGGACCCGGCAGCCAGCAGCGAATCAGAAGTTGCACAACTGGTGCAGCGCTATCCGATCAAGAGCGAAGTGGTGATTGGCCATATTCGTCAGGCCAACGTCGGCAAGGTCTGCCTGTCCAACACTCATCCTTTCGTGCGTGAACTCTGGGGTCGCAACTGGTGCTTTGCGCACAATGGTCAGCTAGCCGATTTCACCCCCGGTGCCACTTTCTACAGGCCTGTGGGCGATACCGACAGCGAAGCTGCATTCTGCGACCTGCTCAATCGCGTTCGCGAAGCCTTTCCCGAGCCGGTTGAGGTCGAGCAATTACTGCCCTCACTGATCCAGGCCTGCACTGAATACCGTAGTAAAGGCGTATTCAACTGCCTGTTGAGCGATGGCGACTGGCTGTTTTGCTTTTGCAGTACCAAACTGGTTCAGATCACCCGGCGCGCTCCTTTCGGCCCGGCAAGGTTGAAAGATGTCGACGTGATTGTCGATTTTCAGGCTGAAACAACGCCGCACGACGTGGTGACTGTGATCGCCACCGAGCCATTGACCGAGAACGAAAACTGGAAGCGCTATGAACCGGGCCAGTGGAGCCTGTGGCGCAAGGGTGAGTGCGTGGCGCAAGGCTCGGTCGAGACAGCAGTGCAGTAACAGCGCCTCCACCGGCATACTGGATAAAAAAGAAGAGGGATATTGATGCTGCGAAGTTATCTGCGATTGGTCCTGTTCACGACAGGCCTGCTGTTCGGGGTACAGATCCCCGGATTCATCAGTGATTACAGCAAGCGTGTCGAAGCGCATCTGATCGAGGCGCAACAGGCCGTCAAGGGCTACACCGCTACTGCGCAGCAGTTCTTCAAGGGCGATATACAGGCGCTGATCCAACACTATCGCAGCAGCGAAGACCCGGTTTTCCGAGCCGATGCGGACAACATCGATACGTTGATGAGCCGTACCCATATCCTTGAGCGTCAGTGGCTCGGACTCCAGGGACCGTGGTATTCCAAAGCCCTGTTCGTCGTCACGTCTGCCGATGCGGATATCCGCCGGGAAACGTTCAACGGTTATACGTGGCAAGTTCTGCTGGCCCCCGAAGTCATTGCCTGGGGCATCATCAGTGCATTGCTGCTGGCGCTGGTGATCGAAAGCTTCGTGCTGTTGCTCGGCTGGGTGATCCACGGCGGACGACGCAAGCCGCAACTTGAGCGGGACTGGCGCTGATCGCTGGATACGGTAATAACGACAACGGGCGTTGCATAGAGTCAGCACGCGCCCGTCATGCTTATTTCGCCAGATGACGCATGCCTTCTTCCAGGCCGCGCAGGGTTAGCGGGTACATCTGTCCTTCAATCAGGTCGCGCACGATATGCGTGGACGTGGTGTAGTCCCAGGCATCTTTCGGATAGGGATTGATCCAGATGATCTTCTTGAATTTGGCCATGAAGCGCTGCATCCATACATAGCCTGCTTCTTCATTCCAGTGTTCGACGCTGCCACCGGGCTGGGTGATTTCATACGGTGCCATTGAAGCGTCGCCGATGAAAATCACTTTGTAGTCTGCGCCGTACTTGTGCAGCAGGTCTTGAGTGGCGGTTCGCTCCGAGCCGCGGCGCAGGTTGTTCTTCCACACCGATTCGTAGATGAAATTATGGAAGTAGAAATACTCCATATGCTTGAACTCGGTCTTGCAGGCCGAGAACAGCTCTTCGCAGATCTTGACGTGCGCGTCCATCGAACCGCCGATGTCGAACAGCAGCAATAATTTGATGGTGTTGCGCCGCTCAGGGCGCATTTGAATGTTCAGCAGGCCCGCATCGCGAGCTGTGTGATCAATGGTGCCGTCGATGTCCAGTTCATCCGCAGCGCCCTGGCGGGCAAACTTGCGCAGACGACGCAGGGCCACCTTGATATTGCGCGTACCCAGTTCGACCTGATCGTCCAGGTTTTTATATTCGCGCTCATCCCAGACCTTGACTGCCTTGCCCTTGCGTTCCCCTGCGTCGCCGACACGAATGCCTTCAGGGTTATAGCCCCCCGAGCCGAAAGGGCTGGTGCCGCCTGTGCCGATCCATTTGTTGCCACCCGCGTGGCGTTCCTTCTGTTCTTCCAGACGCTTCTTGAATTCCTCGATCAGCTTGTCGAGGCCGCCGAGGGACTGAATTTGCGCGCGTTCCTCGTCACTCAGTGAGCGCTCGAACTCTTTGCGCAGCCAGTCTTCAGGGATCAATGCCTGCAAATGATCGTCGAGATTTTCCAGACCTTTGAAATACGCACCGAAGGCCCGGTCGAATTTGTCGAAATGGCGCTCGTCCTTGACCAGAATCGTGCGCGCAAGAAAGTAGAACTCATCGATATCGGCAAAGATAACCCGCTGTTTCAGCGCATTGATCAGGTCCAGCAGTTCACGCAGAGACACCGGCACTTTGGCCGCGCGCATTTCGTTGAACAGGTTGAGCAGCATGGCTGTCGCCCTTTTACGTAACGGGGTTGATGGACGCGCTCAACGGTTGCCGCGGCGGCTCATGAACGCCAGACGCTCAAGCAAATGCACATCCTGTTCATTCTTGACCAGCGCCCCGGCCAGCGGCGGGATCGCCTTGGTCGGGTCGCGCTCACGCAGTACGGCTTCACCGATGTTGTCGGCCATCAGCAGCTTCAGCCAGTCCACCAGTTCGGACGTGGAGGGCTTCTTCTTCAGGCCCGGCACTTTGCGCACGTCGAAAAACACGTCCAGCGCTTCGCTCACCAGGTCTTTCTTGATGTCCGGGTAATGCACGTCGACGATGCGTTGCAGGGTGGCACGGTCCGGGAAGGCGATGTAGTGGAAGAAGCAGCGACGCAGGAAGGCGTCCGGCAATTCCTTTTCGTTGTTGGAGGTAATGATGATGATCGGGCGCTTTTTGGCCTTGATCGTTTCATCGATTTCGTAGACGTAGAACTCCATCTTGTCGAGTTCCTGCAACAGGTCGTTGGGGAACTCGATGTCGGCCTTGTCGATCTCGTCGATCAGCAAAATGACCCGCTCATCGGACTCGAAGGCTTCCCAGAGCTTGCCCTTTTTCAGGTAGTTACGTACGTCGTGGACTTTGTCCACGCCCAATTGAGAGTCACGCAGACGGCTGACGGCATCGTATTCGTAGAGGCCCTGATGCGCCTTGGTAGTGGACTTGATATGCCAGGTGATCAGCTTCGCGCCAAAGGACTCGGCCATTTGCTCGGCCAGCATGGTCTTGCCGGTGCCGGGCTCGCCCTTGACCAACAGCGGACGCTCCAGCGTGATTGCCGCGTTGACCGCCAGCTTGAGATCGTCAGTGGCGACGTATGCCGGGGTGCCTTCGAACTTCATGATCAATCCTTTTCACGTGGGTAGGCGCAGCCTGCCGGTGCGCACACCGTAACAGGGGCAAGCAATGCCGGAACTATAACGTGGCTGCCGGACGGCTGTGAACGCAGACGCCTCATTCAGTTCTTGAATGGGGCGTCACGCAGTGACCGGGTCGAAATTGTAACGCTGCTTTTGGTATGGCTAATTTGGCTATACCATACGCTTCATGTCGACTAAATACAGATTCAGGGATAAATACAGGATTCAGTTGAGGGAAAAAGACCACCTGCCGCCGCATGTGCATCTGACCGGTGGTGGTCTGGATGTACTGATTTGCCTTGAGCTCGTAGAGCCCATGCGCGGACATGCCCCGACTGTTGTGCTTAAGGAAGCTCTCGAATGGATACGAATTCACCGCGACGAACTGATGGAGGAGTGGAAACGATGGCATCCATGAAACGACCCCGGCTCAGGGATGTTCAGGCGCAGTCCGGATACCGGCTGGCCCTGACATTCATCGACGATCAACAATTCGTCCTCGACATGAGCGCTGATGTGCAGGCTTTTCCGGGGTTACGACCCCTGATTGCTGCTGAAGCCTTTGCCCACGCCCAAGTGGGCGATGATGGCTGGACGGTTGAATGGCCTGAACTGGATATCCAGATCGGTGCGGATACCCTGTATCTCGACGCTCAGGCTCAAGCTGCCACCGACGAAAACACGCGTATTTTCATCGGGTGGCGTGCCCGCACGGGTTTGCCCTTGGCTAAGGCCGCACAGGCATTGGGTGTCAGCCCTCGCAGCATCACTCGCTACAGCAACTCTCGCGAAGCTACGCCACGTACCCTTGCGCTGGCTTGCCTGGGCTGGGATGCATTGCAGCAACAGGCACATGCCGCCGAGGAGCGGGGTGTTTATTCCGTGGATAAAAAGGACCACTAAGACCCCTTGCTGCTCTCATAACGCGCATTGAATGCCTGCACGAAAGCATTGCGCAGGATCTGCAGAAACGCTTGGAAGCCGCTGATGTCCTGCTGATGGACGCTGCCGCTCAGATCGACACGGGTGGCGAACTGGTTTTCCCGCTGGTTTTTCAATACGGTTTCGCTGGTGCCGACCAGCGCTTCCCAGATCGAGCGGAAAACGCCCTTGTCCTTGTTCTCGACGTCCTGCTGCCAGTTGAACACGTCCACGTTGCGCAGCAGCGGCTTTATATAGCCCTTGAGCTGGCCTTTGTCGGCCTGCGCTTCAATCACCACATCGCCATCGCCGGCGTTGAAATCGAACTTGCCATACGCCGACGAGAAGTCGTTGAGCTTCTTGAGCTGAATGCCGGTGGCGCGCAGTTTGAAGTCGAAATCTTCAAAGTTGCTGAACGGATCGAATCTGGCGGTGCTCTCCAGGTCGGCATGGCCCAGCAGACGTGCCTTGCCCTTGAACTCGGCATCGCGGTTGCCTTCCACGTCGACCACGTTGGTCAGGTTATAGATGCTGGCATTGACCTGATCCGCCTCGATTTTTACTTTGGGCGTGGAGTTGAAGTTATTGAAGGTGATGCGCCCGTTATCGATGCGCAATTCGTTGAGGGTGATGGGCAGCAGCTTGTTCATCTGGGTACGCCAGTCAGTGCCTTGACCGGTCTGCGAGGCTTGCTTGCTGCCACCGTCTACAAAGTTGATCTGCGGGCCGGTGAACAGGGCTTTCGCCACCACGGCATGGTCATACCAGAGCGAATGCCAGCTGACTGCCAGCTCGATCATCGGCGCGTCGAAGAAAGGCACCGGGACCTTGCCGTCGGTCTTGACGATCTTCAGTCCTTTGATCCGGTAAGCCCCTCGCCACAGTGCCAGGTCTACGTCGGTGATCTCACCTCGGTAGTCGCCCATGTCGGCCAGTTTGTCGTTCAGATAGTCGCGCACCAGATAGGGCAAGGCGATATTGACCGCGATCAGCAGAACTACCAGAGCGGCCATGGTCCATAGCGGCCAGCTGTAGCGACGTTTCATGACATGAGTCTCCTGTTTCAATGAGGGATTGACTGCGTACGCGGTCATCCGTTCGGTCAGACTGGACGCCCCAGGGTTGGCGGCATAGGCTTTGGGTCTTTAACCGATGTGCACAAGGACACTTTCATGAGCCGTATCTACGCTGATAACGCCCATTCCATCGGTAATACGCCGCTGGTGCAGATCAATCGTATTGCGCCCCGCGGTGTCACGATTCTGGCCAAGATCGAAGGACGTAATCCGGGCTACTCCGTCAAGTGCCGTATCGGCGCCAACATGATCTGGGACGCTGAAAGCAGCGGCAAACTCAAGCCTGGCATGACCATCGTCGAACCGACCTCGGGCAATACCGGGATTGGCCTGGCATTCGTTGCCGCCGCCCGTGGTTACAAATTGATGCTCACCATGCCCGCTTCCATGAGCATAGAACGTCGCAAGGTACTCAAGGCGCTGGGTGCCGAACTGGTGTTGACTGAACCGGCAAAGGGGATGAAAGGCGCGATTGCCAAGGCAGAAGAGCTGCTGGCGGGCGATCCGGAAAAATACTTCATGCCCGCACAGTTCGAGAACCCGGCCAACCCGGCCATCCATGAAAAGACCACCGGCCCTGAAATCTGGGCGGACACCGACGGCGCTATCGACGTACTGGTGGCAGGCGTCGGGACTGGCGGGACTATCACCGGTATTTCCCGCTATATCAAGCACACCGCAGGCAAGCCGATCCTGTCGGTTGCGGTCGAGCCGGACGGTTCGCCGATTATCACCCAGGCGATGGCCGGTGAAGAGATCAAGCCCAGCCCGCACAAGATTCAGGGCATCGGTGCCGGTTTCATTCCGAAAAACCTCGACCTGTCGATTGTGGACCGCGTAGAGCGTGTCACCGATGAAGAATCCAAGGCCATGGCGCGGCGCTTGATGCAGGAAGAGGGCATCCTTTGCGGTATCTCGTGCGGAGCAGCCATGGCGGCGGCCGTCCGTCTGGCTGAAAAACCGGAGATGCAGGGCAAGACTATCGTGGTGATCCTGCCTGACTCTGGCGAACGTTACCTGTCCAGCATGCTGTTCAGCGACCTGTTTACCGATCAGGAGCTTTCCCAGTAACACATCTTCGCAAGTGTGCACTTCATGCGGGCAACGCAAGGGTTTATGATGGCCAGCTTACGCGTCACCGGACGATTATCTCTGTTCGTCCGGTGCTTGCGGTCCTTCATTCAGAATCATGCATCAGTACTGCCCGCGTGACGTTTGGCGTTATCTGCCCGCTTCAAGGAGAGCTTCATGACCCTTTCATTTGTTGCCAAGGCATCGATCCTGATGCTGTTTCTGGGCAGCACGCTGTACGTTCATTTGCGCGGTCGGGCCCGGCTGCCCCTGTTGCGGCAGTTCGTCAACCATTCGGCATTGTTCGCGCCTTACAACGCACTGATGTACCTGTTTTCCCGCGTGCCGTCCGAACCGTATCTGGACCGCAGCAAATTCCCTGAGCTGGATATCCTCAAGGACAACTGGGAAACCATTCGCGACGAAGCCATGCACCTGTTCGATGAAGGCTACATTCGGGCTGCCGAGAAGAACAACGACGCCGGTTTCGGCTCGTTCTTCAAGAAGGGCTGGAAGCGCTTTTACCTGAAGTGGTACGACAAGGCACTGCCATCTGCCGAAGCGCTGTGCCCGAAGACTGTCGAGCTGGTCAACAGCATTCCCAACGTCAAAGGCGCGATGTTCGCGCTGTTGCCGGGCGGCAGCCACCTCAACCCGCATCGCGATCCGTTTGCCGGTTCCCTGCGTTATCACCTGGGGCTGTCTACGCCGAATTCCGATGACTGCCGGATCTTTGTCGATGGCAAGGAATACGCCTGGCGTGACGGCCAGGACGTGATGTTCGACGAGACCTACGTGCACTGGGTCAAGAATGAAACGCCGCAGACCCGGGTGATTCTGTTCTGTGACGTCGAGCGTCCGCTGACCAACCGCTTCATGACGCGTGTGAACCGCAGCGTCAGTGCGTTTCTGGGCCGTGCAACCGCGCCGCAGAATCTGGATGACGAGCGTGTCGGCGGGATCAATCAGGCATATGCGTTCAGCAAGCGCTTCAGCGACGGCTTCAGTGGCAAGGTCAAGCAGTTCAAGCGCGCCAACCCCAAGGCCTACCGAGTTTTGCGGCCTGTACTGGCGGTGGTGGTGCTGACGTTACTGGGCTACTGGTTGTTTGGTTAAGCAACCGCTTTGATCCGGTTGTTCGCTGTCACGGCGAACAACCGTCAGCCCTTTCTCAGTCCAGATTCACATGCCGGCTCAACAACGCTCGCAGCGCTGCGGGTTTGACCGGTTTGGGCAGGTAATCGAGTCCTGCTGCATGCACCTGAGCAATCAACTCCGGACGGCCATCAGCGCTGATGAGCACGCCCGGCACCGGTTGACCCAGGCGGGTTCGTAACCAGGCCATCAGTTCAGTACCGGTTTCGCCCTCATCCAGATGGTAATCCACCAACGCAATCTGCGGCCTGACGCCATTGTTCAGCAGCGCTTCGCATTCCAGGCGACTGCGAGCGGTCCACACCTGACAACCCCAGCGTGACAACAGGCTGTTCATGCCGATCAGGATGCTGTCTTCATTGTCGACACACAGCACCTGCGTGCCGTTCAGCGCGGGTCGGCTGACATCCGGCAGCGTATCGGGCATTGTCGCCGGGGCTGCTGCCAGTGGCACGCGCACGCTGAAAACGCTGCCTTTGCCAGGCCACGAACGCACCTGCAAAGGGTGCTCGAGAATGCGACACAAACCATCGGCAATCGCCAGCCCCAGGCCTAGCCCCTTGGCTGCGTGAGTCTTGTGGCTGTCGAGGCGTTTGAATTCTTCGAAGATCACCTGGCGCTTGTCTTCGGGGATGCCCGGCCCGCGGTCCCAGACCTCAAGGCTCAGGCTGTCGCCGTAACGCCTGACACCCAGCAGAATAGGGCCTTTGGCATAGCGGAAAGCATTGGTCAGAAAGTTTTGCAGGACCCGGCGCAATAGCTTGATGTCACTGTCGACGCGCAGTGAACTGCCTCTGAAACGAAAACTCAGACCCTGCTCCTGGGCCAGCGCTTTGAATTCGGCACCCAGGGTGTCAAACAGCGCGTTGAGCGGGAACGGTTGGCGGTCCGGGGTGATCTTGCCGTTTTCCAGGCGCGAGATGTCCAGCAGGTCGCTGATCAGGTCTTCGGCAGAACGCAACGAGCTGTCCAGATGCTGGACCAATTGCTGGGCGTCGCTGGAAATTCCGTCCTGCTGATGCGACAGCGCAGCAGAAAACAGCCTTGCAGCATTCAGCGGCTGCATCAGGTCATGGCTGACGGCGGCCAGAAAGCGGGTTTTCGATTCGTTGGCGGCTTCGGCGGTGCCCTTGGCCTCGGTCAGCGCCTGATTGAGCTGCGACAACTCGTGGGTACGTGCGGCGACACGCTGCTCAAGGCTTTCATTGACGCCTTTGAGGGCCTGTTCGGCGGCACGAAACGCGGTGATGTCGGTGAAGCTCATGACGAAACCGCCGCCGGGCATCGGATTGCCGATCAGCTCGATCACCTGACCGTTGGGGAACAGTCGCTCCGAGGTGTGCGCGCGGCCCTGACGCATCCAGTGCAGGCGTCGCGCCACGTGAACTTCAGCCTCACCCGGCCCGCACAGCCCGCGTTCGGCGTTGTAGCGAATGATGTCGGCAATCGGCCGGCCGACGCCAATCAGGCCTTCGGGGTAATTGAACAGCTCGAGGTAGCGGCGGTTCCAGGCCACCAGCCTCAAGGACTGATCCACCACACTGATGCCTTGGGTAATGTTTTCGATGGCACCCTGCAACAGTGCACGGTTGAACTGCAAAACTTCGGACGCTTCGTCGGCGATGCGTACGACGTCTTCCAGCTGCATATCGCGCCCTTCGATAGCGGCCTTGACCACGGCGCGGGTCGAGGAAGTGCCGAGCACGCCAGCCAGCAGCCGCTCGGTATGCGCGATCCACTCTCCATCGGCATTCAGGCTGGGGTTGAAACCCTTGCCTTGTCTGTAGGCGAAGCGAATGAAGCTCTGACGTGCCCGGTCTTCACCGACAAAACGCGCCGAGAGGCTGAGCAGGTCTTCTATCTGGACGGCAAGCAGCGGTCGGCTGAAGTCGCGTCCCTGGGTTTCCTGACCAATGAAACGACCTGCCTGCCAGTGCTCCGCCACTCGGGTTCTCGACAACATCGACACCCAGGCGAACAGCGTGCAGTTGCCGGCCATCGACAGCACCACGCCCTGAGTCATCGGCGAGATCGGCAGGTCGAACGGGTTGCTGTGCAGCCAGGACAGTAGCGGGAAATTGCTCAGCGACCAGCCCATGCCATGCGCCGCGACCGGCAGCACCAGGGTGTAGAACCAGATGAAGATACCCGCTGCCAGGCCTGCAAAGACACCACGCCGGTTAGCCTGCTTCCAGTACAGCGCTCCGAACATGGCCGGTGCCAACTGAGTGATCGCGGCAAAGGCGATCTGGCCGATAGTCGCCAGGCTGGCCGTCGAACCCAGCATCCGGTAGCTGACATAGGCCAGCAGGAGAATCATCACAATGCTGATGCGCCTTACCGAGAGCATCCAGTGACGAAACGCTTCGAACGGCCTTTCGGTGTTTTTGCGTCTTAACAGCCACGGCAGCAGCATGTCGTTGGATATCATCGTCGACAGCGCCACGCAGGCGACGATTACCATGCCGGTTGCCGCCGATGCGCCGCCGATGAAGGCCAGCAGGGCGAGTGACGGATGAGCGTGCGCCAGGGGCAGACTGATCACGAATGAGTCGGGCAGCATGGAGGCGGGCAGCAGCATTTGTCCGGCCAGCGCAATTGGCACGACGAACAATGCAGCCAGTGCCAGATAGGCCGGGAACACCCATTTGGCGAGATTCAGGTCCTGAGGCTCGATGTTTTCGACCACCGTGACGTGAAACTGTCGCGGCAGGCAGACAATCGCCATCATCGCCACACCGGTCTGCACGAACATCGACGGCCAGTTGATCGTGTCTTGCCAGTATTCCTCGAGGCGTGGCGCAAGTTTGGCCTGATTGAACAGGTCATCAAAACCGTCATACAGACCGAACGTGACGAACACGCCGACCGCCATGAAGGCAAACAGCTTGACCAGTGCTTCGAAGGCAATCGCCAGCACCATACCGCGATGGTGTTCGGTCACATCCAGATTGCGTGCACCGAAGACGATGGTGAACAGCGCCAGAATCAGCGACACCACCAGCGCGGTGTCCTGAGCGCGGGTGCCGGTGGAATCAGCCACGGCACCAATCAGGATATTCACGCCCAGCACGATGCCTTTCAGTTGCAGCGCGATATACGGCAGCATGCCGATCAGACAGATCAGCGCGACCATGACCGCCAGTGACTGGGACTTGCCGTAGCGTGCTGCGATGAAGTCGGCAATTGAGGTGATGTTTTCCTGCTTGCTGATCAGCACCATCTTCTGCAGCACCCAGGGCGCCAGCACCATCAGCACGATAGGCCCCAGATAAATCGGCAGGAAAGACCACAGCTGTTCGGCCGCCTGACCCACCGCGCCGAAAAACGTCCAACTGGTGCAATACACTGCCAGCGACAGGCTGTAGACCCAGGCGCGCATTGTCGGGCGCAGCGATGCGCTGTAGCGGTCGCCGTAAAAGGCGATAGCAAACATGATGGCCATATAGGACAAGGCAACGGCCGCAATCAGCCCGCTGGACAGCGACATATGAAATTCCACACCGTATTGATAGCGCGCAGTCTCGCACGATGGCCGCGCTTCGTCTTTGTCGACCAAGGTCGAGCGTGGCGGGGTGTCGCAGCTGTTACGCAAACGCCCGTAACGATGAAAAATGGTGCGGGGTGTTTTGTAAAAAGAAATGTCCTATCGACATTCGGCGGCGTTACGTCTTCAATGTGCCTCGGATTGGCGGCTACGTCAGTTCACCCCAGCCTCTCAGGACCACGGACGATGAGCCAACAGTCACAATTCAGCTTGCTCGGGAAACGCCGTTTCCTGCCGTTTTTCATCACGCAGTCCCTCGGGGCGTTCAATGACAATATTTTCAAGCAGTCATTGATCCTCGCTATCCTCTATAAGCTGAGCATCGACGGGGATCGTTCGATCTACGTCAATCTGTGTGCCTTGCTGTTCATCCTGCCGTTCTTCCTGTTCTCGGCGCTGGCCGGGCAGTTCGGCGAGAAGTACCCCAAGGACACGCTGATCCGCATCATCAAGTTCGGCGAGATCGTCATCATGGCGGTCGGGGCTGCGGGCTTTCTGTTCGATCACCTTGAATTGATGCTGGCGGCGCTGTTTGCCATGGGCACGCATTCGGCGCTGTTCGGGCCGGTCAAGTATTCCATCCTGCCCCAGCACCTGCGCGAGAGCGAACTGGTCGGCGGCAACGCGCTGGTCGAGATGGGTACCTTTCTGGCGATTCTGGCCGGCACCATCAGTGCTGGCGTGATGATGTCTTCTGCGCACTACGCCTGGGTGGTTGCGGCCGCTATCGTGCTGGTCGCCTGCCTGGGGTTCGTTGCCAGCTTCGGTATTCCGCGCGCGACTGCCGCCTCGCCCGAGATGAAACTCAACTGGAATATTTTCACCCAGTCATGGGCGACCCTGCGCATGGGGCTTGGACAGACGCCCGCAGTCTCGCGCTCGATTGTCGGCAACTCGTGGTTCTGGTTTGTCGGTGCTATCTACCTGACGCAGATCCCCGCTTACGCCAAAGAGTGGATGTACGGCGACGAAACGGTCGTCACGCTGATCCTGACCGTGTTCTCCATTGGCATCGCGCTGGGGTCGCTGCTTTGCGAGCGGTTATCCGGGCATAAGGTCGAGATCGGGCTGGTGCCGTTTGGCTCGATGGGGCTGACGATTTTCGGTCTGTTGCTGTGGTGGCATTCCGGTGGTTTCCCGCAGAACGTGCAGGCCAACGACTGGCTGGCGGTCCTTTCCTACGGGCAGGGCTGGCTGGTGTTGTTCGATATCCTGGGCATCGGCGTGTTCGGCGGCTTCTATATCGTGCCGTTGTACGCCCTGATCCAGTCGCGAACACCGGTGAAAGAGCGCTCACGGGTCATTGCTGCCAACAACATCCTCAACGCGCTGTTCATGGTGGTTTCGGCGATTGTCTCGATCCTGCTGCTGAGCTTCGCCAAACTGTCGATTCCGCAGCTGTTTCTGGCGGTGTCGCTGATGAACATCGCCGTCAATATCTACATCTTCAAAATCGTCCCCGAGTTCACCATGCGCTTCATGATCTGGCTGCTGGGCCATTCCATGTACCGCGTCGAGCATCGCGATTTGAACCGGATACCAGATGAGGGCGCAGCGCTGCTGGTCTGCAACCATGTGTCCTTTGTCGATGCGTTGCTGATTGCCGGTGCAGTGCGGCGGCCGATCCGCTTTGTTATGTACTACAAGATCTACCAGTTGCCGGTCCTCAACTTTATCTTCCGCACGGCCGGGACCATCCCGATTGCCGGGCGCAACGAGGACATGGACATCTACGAGCAATCGTTCAAGCGCATCGCTCAGTACCTCGCGGAAGGCGAGCTGGTGTGCATCTTCCCGGAAGGCAAGCTGACCACCGACGGCGAGATCAGCGGCTTCAAGAGCGGCATGAGCCGCATCATCCAGGAAACGCCAGTGCCGGTCATTCCGCTGGCACTCCAAGGCTTGTGGGGCAGCTTTTTCAGCCGTGATCCGAGCAAGACCCTGTTCCGTCGCTTGTGGTCACGCGTGGTGCTGGTCGCCGGTTCGCCCATTGCAGCAGATGTTGCAACGCCGGTGGATGTGCGCGAAGAGGTGAAGGCGCTGAGAGGGAAGGTGCAATAAGCGCTCCGCGCTGCATTGGCACGATATGACTATCGTGCCAATGCTCGTAGGCATGCATTTCGTGATGCTCTGCGTCACCTTCAGGTGCCGCCGCTGATCAAAGGCCGGGCTTGGTTTCTTCCTCCGGCATCTTCCTGAAATACGTCGATAGCAACGCCCCGGAAATGTTGTGCCAGACGCTGAACAGCGCGCTTGGCACCGCCGCCAGTGGCGAAAAGTGAGCGCTGGCCAATGCGGCGCCAAGCCCTGAGTTCTGCATGCCTACTTCCAGCGCCAGTGACTTGCGTTGCGGCAAGGGCAGCTTGAATGCCTTGCCGGTAAAATAACCCAGCAAAAAGCCGAAGGTGTTGTGCAGGATCACCACGGCCATGATCAACAAGCCCGATTCGGCGATTTTCGCCTGGCTGGCGGCGACTACGGCGCAGACAATCATCACGATGCTCACCACCGAGACCAGCGGCAGCACGTCGACGGCGTAGCTGACCCGCGCACCCAGCAGACGCTGTGCAACTACACCGAGCACGATCGGCAGCATGACCAGTTGCAGGATCGACCAGAACATATCGAGGAAGGACACCGGCAGCCACGCCGACGCCAGTAACCAGATCAGCGTCGGGGTCAGCAGCGGGGCGAGCAGGGTGGTCACCGCCGCGATTGCCACCGCCAGCGCCAGATCACCTTTGGCCAGCCAGGCCATGACGTTGGATGACGTACCGCTCGGGCAGCAGCCGACCAGAATTACACCCACAGCGATTTCCGGCGGCAGTTGAAACACCTGACACAGCAACCAGGCCACGCCGGGCATGATCACAAAGTGCGCGACCACCCCCAGCGCAACGCGCCACGGGTTTCGCGCCACCTCAGAGAAGTCTTCCAGCTTCAAGGTAAGACCCATGCCGAACATGACCAGACCCAGCAGCGGTACGATCCAGCTTTTCAGACCGATAAAGGCCTGCGGGAACAGAAACGCCAGGATGGCGAACAGCAGCACCCAATAAGCAAAGGTATTACCGACAAACCGACTCAAGGCTGCCAACGCACGCATGGGTGCTCCCTCCTGTAAAAAAACCTGTGTGAAATGAACGCGCCGTCTCACAGGACGGCGCGGTGTTGCAGGCAGCGACGGGCGGGGATCAGATCCCCTGCGGGATTTCCTCGCCGCCCAGCGCGTCGAACAGTTCCGGCAGGAACTCGCCGAAGGTCAACATCATCAGTGTGAAGCTGGCGTCCAGCTGGCCCAGTGCCTCGTCGCCACCGTCCTGTTCCGCCTGATCCTGCAGCAGGTCTTCGAACTTCAGGCGCTTGACCACCAGCTTGTCGTCCAGCACAAACGACAGTTTGTCCTGCCAGGCCAGCGACAGCTGGGTGACGACCTTGCCGGTGTTCAAGTGCAGCTGAATTTCGTCGCTGGTCAGGTCCTGACGCTTGCAACGTACGATGCCGCCGTCTTCGTGGGTGTCGCGCAGTTCGCACTCGTCCAGCACGAAGAAGTTGTCGGCCGCTTTCTGGGTCTTGACCCAGTCGGTCATGGTCGCACTTGGCGAAACCTTGACGGTCAGCGGACGTACCGGCAACGAGCCGATCACTTCACGCAGGGTCGACAGCAGGTCTTCGGCGCGTTTCGGGCTGGAGGCGTTGACCAGAATCAGGCCCTGCTTTGGCGCGATGGCAGCGAAGGTCGCGGAGCGGCGGATAAACGCACGCGGCAAAAAGGCCTGGATGATTTCATCCTTGAGTTGATCGCGTTCCTTCTTGTAGACCTTGCGCATCTGCTCGGCTTCGATCTCGTCGACTTTTTCCTTGAGCGCGTCGCGTACAACGCTACCTGGCAGAATGCGTTCTTCCTTGCGTGCAGCAATCAGCAGGAAGTCCTGGCTGACGTGTACCAATGGAGCGTCCTCGCCCTTGCCGAAAGGAGCGACGAAACCATAGGTGGCCACCTCCTGGCTGGCGCAGGCACGAGCCGGTTTGGTTGCCAGTGCTGTCTCCAGCGCTTCGGCATCGAAAGGCACGTCCTGGGTCAGGCGATAGACAAGCAGGTTTTTGAACCACATGAGGTGAGTCTCTCTTTCTATACAAAGGCGGGCATTATTCGCTCCTCGGCGGCTGCGGCCAACCCTGCACAGAGCGTTTGTAAGCCTTTGGAAGGATTATAAAAATTATTTAAAAAAGTGCTTGCCAGAGTGCAGGTCGCTCCGTAGAATGCGCGCCACACCGAGAGTGAAGGGTGATTAGCTCAGCTGGGAGAGCAGCTGCCTTACAAGCAGCGGGTCGGCGGTTCGATCCCGTCATCACCCACCAAACTCGCTTTTAGTGTTACGCGCAGCGGTAGTTCAGTCGGTTAGAATACCGGCCTGTCACGCCGGGGGTCGCGGGTTCGAGTCCCGTCCGCTGCGCCATATTCAGCTTCAAGGCCCTTGAACTCCTTGAAGCAAACAGAAAGCCCGCCTTGTGCGGGCTTTCTGCTTTCTGCTTTCCTGAAACGATGAAGTCCTCGTTCATTCATCGGGGTGTGACAGGCAGCTACCGAGCCATCCTGGTAACCATATGACCAAGCTATTTCCGCCCAGGCTTTCGACCATGTGCGGGCCATCTGCATCGGCCACGTTGGCCAGGGTCAGCAGTCCATTTTGATGCGCGTTGTGAAAACAATATTCAGTGCAGTCATCGCAGTTCAATACCCTTGACGTTTGGTTTCTAATGGCACGGTCTGGTTGATTTTTGCAGAGGAGCGCTGTTTTCATGTGATGCATTGTCGTGCGCTTCCACGCATCATCAGGTAAGACTTCCTCTTTGCCACTGTAAGTTATTTCCTTATTTATTGAAGTTTCTGGCTCGCTCTTTGTTTAACGCAATCAGGTCCTTGATTTCTCATCTTCGCTGGTATTAGCTGGTTTTGTCGGTTAGAGCACTTCAGTGTGCTGACCGACTGTCTTATATCTGATTCTGTAAGATCGCCCTGTCAAGGCGGTTGAATACTCTATATTTAAATAAGGAAATTATATGAACACTGGTATTAAACTGCTCATGGCTGCCTCTGTCATGGCAGCCTCCGTCAGCGCGTTGGCCTTGCCTGCGCTGCACACCGCGACTATCGATCAGCACGGCACTGTTGTTACTCAATCGTCTCCGTGGATCAAGTCCGTAAGTTACAGTAGTAAGAGCGACTATTTCGCAACGTATAAAGTGATTTTCAATGAGGGCCACTTCAAACACTCGCCTGGTTTCTGCTCGGCATCTTCTATTGATACCAGTGACTATGAACGGCTGTTCTACGGTCACGTCAAGTTGGGTGGGGCTGCCACCACAAAAGAAGTCAATGTGTTAGGTCTCATGGTCGGCAAGGACGGTGCCTCGGGCGATGCTTCCATGAGCTTTCAGCTGGCGTGCAGCAACTGATTGAATGAGCCTCACCGGGTGCGGGGCTTTCTCGGGGGCAGAACCTCGTTAAACACCTGCGGCTTTCCATCCATCGCATTTGCGCAGATCATCTATCCATTCCCAACAAGAACGGACGTGTCATGAATTTACCTCTTCAGGGCATCAAGGTGGTGGAGCTGGGCCAGCTTATTGCCGGACCTTTTGCGGCGAAGATCCTTGCCGAGTTCGGTGCCGAGGTCATCAAGGTCGAGCCGCCGCTGACCGGTGATCCTCTGCGCAAATGGCGTTTGCTGCACAACGGTACCTCCGTATGGTGGGCGGTGCAGTCGCGCAACAAGCAGTCAGTGACCCTCGATCTGCGCCAGCCTCAGGCGCAGGAAATGGCCCGCCAGCTGATTCGTGATGCCGATGTGCTGGTCGAGAATTTCCGCCCCGGTACGCTTGAGGGTTGGGGGCTCAGTTGGGAAGAGCTGCATGCCCTCAATCCGAAACTGATCATGCTGCGCGTCTCCGGCTATGGGCAGACCGGCCCGTACCGTGACAGGCCGGGTTTTGGCGTAATAGGCGAGGCGATGGGCGGTTTGCGTCATTTATCGGGCGAGCCAGGGCGTACGCCGGTGCGTGTCGGTGTGTCGATCGGCGACTCGCTGTCGGCGCTGCACGGCGTTATCGGCATTCTGCTGGCGCTTCGGCACCGCGAACAGAATGGCGGTGACGGTCAGCAGATAGATGTCGCGTTGTACGAGTCAGTGTTCAACGTGATGGAAAGCCTGATTCCCGAGTATTCGGTATTCAATACTGTCCGTGAGCCAGCAGGCAGCAGCATGCCAGGCATCGCACCGACCAACGCCTACCGCTGCAATGATGGTAAGTACGCGCTGATCGCAGGCAATGGCGACAGTATCTACCGTCGGTTGATGGAAAAGATCGGTCGCCTGGATCTGGCCAATGACCCCGAGCTTGAGCATAACGACGGGCGAGTCAGGCATGTGGCACGCATTGATGCTGCCATTTCGACCTGGACCGCCGAGCGCTCGATGGACGAAGTTCTTGCTGCACTCAACGAGGCGCGTATCCCGGCAGGCAAGATCTACGACGCTGCCGATATCGCCAACGACCCGCATTATCAGGCGCGTGACATGTTGTTGCAGAGCGCGCTGGATGACGGCACGCCCGTCACTCTCCCGGGGATCGTGCCTAAACTTCTAGACACGCCGGGCCAGGTAAGAGCGCCTGCGCCGACCCTGGGTCAGCACACCGATGCCGTTCTCGAAGCACACGGTATAGACGCAGCCACTCGCGCTGAATGGCGTCGGCTTGGCATCATCTGATCCGAAATGCGGCCTTTGCCGTAAACAAAACTCTATTCCAAACGGAGCTGATCCCGTGATTGATCATCTGGACCATCTTGTATTGACCACTGCTGATGTTGACGCCTGCAAGGACTTTTACGTACGCGTGATGGGTATGGCCCCAGAGCGCTTTCGCCAGGGCCGACTGGCGTTTCGCTTCGGCAATCAGAAAATCAATGTCCATGAGCGTGGCAAAGAGTTCGAGCCCAAGGCCCATCTGCCTGTGCCAGGTGCGCTGGACCTGTGTTTCATTGCCAGCATCCCGCTGGATCAGGTCATCGCGCACCTGCAGGAGCAGGACTGGCCTATCGTTGAAGGTCCGGTAGAGCGTACCGGTGCCACCGGGCCGATTCGTTCTGTGTATGTGCGCGATCCTGATCTGAACCTGATCGAAATTTCCGAATTGGCCTGATTCAGGTCGGCGACGGACTGACCCCTTCCGTGATAGTGGCAGGTCTGACCTGACCGGTTTTCGGCATGGGTGAAGGCTCGGGTTGTGTCGGCTCGTCCTCGCCATTCAGCGCCCGATGCATCTTCTCGCTGTCCAGTGCGCCAACCCATTTGGCGATGGCCATGGTGCCGACGCCGTTGCCGATGGTATTGGTGATCGCCCGTGCTTCGGACATGAAACGGTCCACGCCCAGTAACAGCACCATGCCCGCGACCGGTATGGTGCCCAGGGACGCGAGGGTCGCGGCGAGAATGATGAAGCCTGAACCCGTGACACCCGCCGAACCCTTGGAGGTGAACATCAGCACCACCAGCACGATCAACTGGTCGGTCAGGGTCAGCGGCGTATTGGTCGCCTGGGCGATGAAGATCGCGGCAATCGTATAGTAGATCGCCTGTCCGTCCGGGTTGAAGGTCAGGCCGGATGGAATGATCATTCCTGCAACCGGTTTTGATACGCCGGCTTTCTCCATTTTCGAGATCATCTGTGGCAGCACCGATTCAGATGAACTGGTGCCCAGCACCGTGAACAGTTCTTCCTTGATGAAACGCAGGAATTTCCAGAGGCTGAAACCGCTGTAGCGGCATATCGGCCCGAGCACGAAGATCACGAACACTGCGCAGGTCAGGTAGACGCAGGCCATCAGTTTGCCCAGGGAAAACAGCGAACCGAAACCATATTTGCCGATGGTGAAGGCAATTGCGCCGAATGCGCCGAGCGGTGCCAGGCGCATGACCATGTTGACGATTCTGAACATGCCCTGCATCAGGCTGTCCAGCGCATCGACAAAAGGTTTGGCACGCGGGCCTACCTGCGCCAGAGCGATCCCGAGCAGGATCGAGAACAGCAGGATTTGCAGAATATTGCCCTTGGCGAACGCGTCGATGATGGTGTCGGGGATGATGCCCATCAAAAAGTCCATGAACGACGAATGCTTCGCCGCGCTGGTGTAGGTGCTCAGGCTGGAAGAGTCCAGCGTTGCTACGTCGATGTTCATCCCTGCACCGGGTTTGAACACATCCACCACGACCAGACCAATGACCAGCGCCAGGGTCGACACCACTTCAAAATAGACCAGTGCCCGAAACCCGACGCGGCCCAGCTCCTTCATGTTTTCCATGCGCGCGATGCCTGACACCACTGTCAGGAAAATCACTGGTGCGAGCAGCATCTTGATCAGCTTGATGAATGCGTCGCCGATGGGTTTGAGCGCTGCGCCGGTTTCCGGTGCCACAACGCCAACGATGGCGCCAAGAATGACCGCGAGTAAAACCTGTACGTACAGTTTGCCTAGAATGCTTTTCATGACCGGGTCCTGAGTTTTTATTGTTGTCAGGAAATACCCGGAGACTCGGCAGGCCGGTCTCCGTGGCGTTGTACCTCGATACGACGTTGATCTGGCGAACGCGCCTCAGCGGTTGATCAGTTGCAGTACCGCGTCGGTGACCTGCCGGGTGGTGGCTGTGCCGCCGAGGTCCGGGGTGTGCAGACCGCTTTCGGTAACCGCTTCGATGGCCGACATCAGGGTCTTGGCCGCTGTCGATTCCCCCAGATGCTCAAGCATCATCGCAGCGGTCCAGAACGTTGCAATCGGGTTGGCGACGCCTTTGCCGGTGATATCGAAGGCCGAACCGTGAATCGGTTCGAACATCGACGGGAAGTTGCGGCCTGGGTTGAGGTTGGCGGTAGGGGCGATGCCCAGGCTGCCGGACAGGGCGGCAGCCAGATCGGAAAGGATGTCGGCGTGCAGGTTGGTGGCGACGATGACATCCAGCGACGATGGCTTGAGCACCATGCGCGTGGTCACGGCATCCACCAGCTCCTTGTCGATCCTGACGTCCGGGAAGTCCTTGGCCACTTCGTAGAAAATTTCGTCCCACAACACCATGCCATGGCGCTGCGCGTTGGACTTGGTGACCATGGTCAGGTGCTTGCGCGGGCGAGTGCGCGCCAGTTCGAAAGCGAAGCGATGAATGCGCTCTACACCGGCCCGTGTGAACACCGAAACCTCGGTTGCGACTTCTTCCGGCAAGCCACGATGCACGCGCCCGCCATTGCCGGAGTACTCACCCTCGGAGTTTTCGCGAACGACGACCCAGTCGATCTCGTGGCCGTTGTGCAGCGGGCTCTTTACGCCGGGCAGAACGCGCGCTGGACGTACGTTGGCGTATTGGTCAAAGCCCTGGCAGATCGGCAGGCGCAAACCCCACAGGGAAATATGGTCGGGTACATTCAAGGCGCCCACTGCGCCGAAGAAAATCGCATCGAAGGTCTTGAGTTCGGCCAGACCGCCTTCAGGAATGTAGTGGCCGTTCTTCAGGTAGTTATCCGAATTCCAGTCAAAGTGCTTGAAGGTCAGATCGAAGCCGGATTTTGTCGACAGCGCCTGCAGGACTTCAACACCTGCGGCGATCACTTCCACGCCAATACCGTCGCCGGGTACTGCTGCAATGTTGTAACTGTTCATGGCCCACTCCACTGTCCGATGCTTTTTGTTATGCCTGCGAACGCTCTGTTCGACAGGGTGTGGACGGAGTATATGTAGTGAGCCGGAACGTATGAGTTACTCGAAATCACTACATAATTAACCTTGAGTTACCAATGAACCAGACACAGGACCTGTCGTTTTTCCATCTGTTGGCTCAGCAGGGCAGCCTTGCCGCGACAGCCCGCGAACTGGGCGTGACGCCGCCTGCCATCAGCAAGCGCTTGAGTCTTCTGGAAGCGCGGCTGGGCACACGCCTGGTGAATCGCACCACGCGGTCCATGAGTCTGACTGCCGAGGGAGAGTTGTATTTCAGCCATGCGGCGCGGATTCTGACCCAGATTGATGAAGTCGAGCAGTTGATCACCAGCAGTTCTGCCAGCCCCAAAGGGCTAATCAGGGTCAACGCTTCACTGGGTTTCGGTCGCCGTCATATAGGCCCGGCACTGGCGGCTTTTTTTGCCCGTTACCCCGAGGTGCAGATCCAGCTGGAAATCAGTGATCACCCACTGGATCTGGCCACCCATGGTTTTGATCTGGGCATTCGTTTCGGCAGTCTTCCGGATGCGGCCTTTCATGCGCGCAAGATCGCGTCCAATCGACGTCTGCTCTGCGCATCACCGCTGTACCTGGAAAAGCACGGTACGCCGACACGTCTGGCGGAACTGCAGCAGCACAATTGTATTTTTCTGCGTCAGAACGAAACACCCTACGGGGTGTGGAGCTTCAGCAACGGGGGGCGTACGCAGAACATCAAGGTACATGGCGCATTGGGCTGCAACGACGGTGAGGTCGCGCTGAACTGGGCGCTGGAAGGGTTCGGCATTTTGCTGCGCGCCGAATGGGACATTGCCCGGTACGTACGCAGTGGCCGTTTGCGTCTGGTACTTGAAGACCAGACACCCACTCGGGCGGACGTCTACGCGGTCTATCCGCAGCAGTTGCATCTGTCCGCCAGGGTGCGTTGTCTGATCGATTTTCTGGTGGAGCGTTTTGCCAGTCTGGATCGGGTTGTCCCGCTGCAAGACCCGCATTGAGCTGCGGGCGTCAGCAGCCCTTCGAAGCAGCCCCTTCCTTCGGTATGAATGCAGCCTTGTCTCCTGGTTTGGTAATGACGTAAGCGCGTCGCCACGGCTGGTCGTCGATCAGTTTCCAGCGATGGCCTGGGCCGGTAGTGTCCTGTGCCAACAATATTTCCCCTGGGCGCAGTATGAAATTCTCTCCGCCGGTGGTGGAAAACTCGAGCGTGCCTGAAAGGGTGATCACGTATTGCTCTTCTGGCGCGGCGTGCCAGTTGTATTGCGAGTGCGCCGGGGTTTCCTTGAAGTGCAGGGCGCTGACATCGGTCATTGCCTTTTGATCAATCGAGCCTTCGATGACGTGTGACAGATTGTCGGGGCCTGTGCACAGCCTGTATGCCTTGATGCCCTCGGTTACAACAATAGGTGGCTTCTTGGTGGCATAGGCGGTGCTGATCGGCAACATGACTGCTGCGGTGATGGCCGCAAGGCCTGCCAACTGGCAAGCCGTCGAGCGCATCAGGCGAAAACGATTGTTCGATTGCATAAAACGTTCCTGAGCACGACAAACTGCATAAGCCCTGATCGCCAGTCGCGGTGATCGAAACAGGGGCTGGGCAGATTCGCCCACGCAGCGGATCGAATCACATCCGGTAACGGTTAAAAATTATCTTTAGTTTCATGTTGCCGGGCGCCGCCCGGTCTAGCTTTTGTCATATTCATCTATGTCACCCGCGGCACTTGGTTTCCTTACGCTAATGACTCAATCAGTCAGGCTTTCAAGGAGCCCCGGATGCACCCCAGAAAAAGAATTGAAAAACGGTCCATTGACCACCATCCCGGCATGCCAGCGTTCAGCGTGCCTTTCGATCATCCAGATGATGCGGCGCGCTATGCCCATGAGCGAATCGGCAATCGGCGTGACCGTGAATACGGCGGCTTTATTCTGGTTCGCAAGGATGGCAAGTACGTCGCGACCGAACCCATGAACGGCAGCCGGTTCAGCTTTGACCCCAACGAAGTCTTTCCGCGCAACGATGAGGAGGGGTATGTGCTCTACCCGCAAGGGTATGACGACTATGCGATTTACCATTCTCACCCGTCACTTCAGGCCGGGCTTGAAGAATGGCCGGAGCGTGAAAAGGTTACTTATCCGAACAGCTTTTCGGCGGGCGACATCTATGCAGTGATCGATGATCAGGATATTTGCCCGGCGACCTATCTTTCCGGGCCTGACGGCTCGCTGATCAAATACACTTTGTCCCGTTCTGCCGCTGAAGACACACTGTTTGCGCGTGTTGCCGGACCACCAAAGATGCCGCACCTGAGTGAACTCAGTCAGATCCACAAGGCGCTGCAGAACCTCACCATGCTGCCCAGTGATGTGGTCCGGTTGCTGGCAGGTGCCGGGAACCTGGAAGTGATAGTGCCCAGTCGTCTGTGGGGGCGGGTCGGGAAAGTGTCGACTGACTGGCACCCTTATCCGGACGAAACCGCCACTCGCAGGCCTCCTGTAACACCGCCTGCAAGCTGTGCCGTGCAGTGGCCACCAAGGCCTCTGAGCCTCAGCGCGCCGTTTACCCGTGCGGATGAGGCTGCACGTTACGCGCACGGCCAGATTGGCACTCGCATTCATTCGCAGATCATCGGTTTTCTACTGTTCAACCCGGTAACGCGCGCCTACCGGATCGCCGAGCCGATCCTTGAGGATGGTGCCCCGGTCTACGCGCCCTGTTCGGCGTTTCACCCCGATGCGTACTACCGGCCCGCGTTACCTGATGGCTATCGTGTTGACGGCATGTATTTTTCGTCTGCCAACCTCGTAGCCGAGGGCGGACGTGAAGTAGTGAGCGATTTCTTCGACCCGGACGATCTGCATCGCATGTTCAGTTATCGGTACAAGCCTGCACAGCGACCCAAAGGCTCGCCAATTCGTTATGGCTTCGAGATGTCGGCAGTTTATTTCTCGGCAGCCGATGGTGCACTGCTCGCGTACACACCCAGCCGGTCCGACGAGGAGCTTCAGCTTTTGCGAAGTGTGTCGCGCGTGTACTCGGGGGCTGAGTCCATCCAGGCGCAACTCGCCGCAGGTACGATCAATATGCAGGACTTTGTTCGCAGAGTGGCACGAGCCGGGCAACTGCGCGTGCTGCAGACCAGTGAGCGCTGGCCTCATGCGGGGGTGGTCAGCCCCGTGCCTTGAGCCCTTCGCTGCAAACCCGCGCGTTTCCCATGCGAATCACAAACTGAACTGCAACTGAACAATCCAGTGCCGCGCCGGGAAAACCTTTGGATACCTGAACTTATCGGCGTTTTCTCCCTCTCATGCCGGTAGCCATTGATCGCGGCGGCCTGATAAGCTCGCGGCTTTACTCGTTTGCCCTTTTGGCGCATGAACAAGGAATTAGCATGAAACAGCATCGGTTGGCAGCGGCGATTGCCCTGGTCGGTCTGGTACTCGCAGGTTGTGACAAGCAAGCCAGCACCGTAGAGCTGAAAACTCCGGCACAAAAAGCGTCTTATGGCATCGGTCTGAACATGGGCAAAAGCCTGGCTCAGGAAGGTATGGATGATCTGGATTCCAAGGCTGTAGCCCTGGGTATCGAAGACGCAGTCGGCAAGAAAGATCAGAAACTCAAAGACGAAGAGCTGGTTGAAGCCTTCTCGGCCCTGCAGAAGCGCTCCGAAGAGCGTCTGGCCAAGATGAGCGAAGAGGCTTCGGCCGCCGGCAAGAAATTCCTCGAAGAGAACGGCAAGAAGGACGGCGTGGTCACCACTGCTTCCGGCTTGCAGTATCAAATCATCAAGAAAGCGGATGGCGCTCAGCCCAAGCCTACCGATGTTGTGACTGTTCACTACGAAGGCAAACTGATTGACGGCAAGGTCTTCGACAGTTCCGTTGAACGCGGCAGCCCGATTGACCTGCCTGTAGGCGGCGTTATTCCGGGTTGGGTCGAAGGTCTGCAACTGATGCACGTAGGCGAGAAGATCAAACTCTTCATCCCTAGTGATCTGGCGTACGGCGCGCAGAGCCCGAGCCCGGCTATCCCGGCCAACTCGGTACTGGTGTTCGATCTTGAACTGCTGGGTATCAAGGACCCTGCAGCGGCACCGACTGCTGGTGCTGATGCCGACGAAGAAGAAGAGGCAGCTCCTGCCGCTTCGGCTCCGGCCAAGAAGTAGCGCACTACCTGGCTACAGAAAACGCCCTGTCTCGACAGGGCGTTTTTGTGTCCGGCTTATTTCCCGAACGCTTGGCCATTCGGGCAGTCCCACTATCATGGACGCGCGCAGTAGCATTGTCCGACAGTCCGGCAAGGTAACGGCACTCGCTTGAGCAAGGTACCGGTTTCACACCTTTGTAGCTTTTTTGTGAGTAAAAAACGCCCGATTTGACTGTGGCCCCCCGATAACGGGGAGTTCAGGCATGAAAAAAGCCACTGTTCACAAGGTTATCCACAATTATTGTGGATAACCTTGTGGCTCCGGCCAGGCAGGTTCGCCGGATCTGCTTTTATCGAAAGACATTTTGCTGAACGGGAGTGGGTATGAAAGCACCGTGGAATTTTATCCGTTATCTGCCCGGAGCCCGGCGTCTGCTGGCAGCGGGGCGACTGCCAGGGTTGTTGTTTGCGGTCGCGCGCAAGGGTAATAGTGAAGGTAATCGTCTGGGCAAGCTCAAGGACGATCTGCGTTTGCTCCAGGCCCTGTGCCTGGCTTACTGGCGCGGTGAGTACCGAAGCATCAGCCCCAAAGCCATTTTGTCCATTGTCGCGGGCCTGATGTATTTCCTCAGCCCGCTGGACGCTATTCCTGACTGGATTCCAGGCCTGGGAATGTTCGATGACATCGCAGTGCTGGCCTGGGTCACCAAGCACTTGAGCGACGAACTGGATGCTTTTCGCGCATGGCGTGAGCAGCAACCGCCCGAGAAGCTCATCGTGGTCGAGCAGTTGCCCAAGACTCAGGCGCTGTTGGAGAAAGAGCGGGGTAAGGTGTAAGTCTCACGGATGGAACACAAGCCTTAGCGTTACGCTGTTAAGATGCCAGCCTATGAATCAAGCCTGATCAGTGTGCGGTCGTGTAGTACAAGGTGACTCTATGGATCTTCAAGTGATATCCCGTGACGGTGAGCCGGAATATGCAGTGCTGCCCTGGGCTCAGTACCAGGCACTGCTCAAGGCTGCCGGGTTGGTCGGCAAGGCGCGCCAGGAACCGGTTGCATCGACTTCCGGCATCGCTGCCGGTGAGCTTCCAGGGTTCGATGAGTTGCGGGCGCTGCGCGAGGCTAAAGGCCTTGAAGTGGCCAGCCTGGCCCGTACGGTCGGCATCAGTCCGTCTTATCTGGAGTTGATCGAGAATGGTACTCGTCAGCCGGATGCTGCAATCAAGCGCAGCCTGGCATGGGAGCTTGGAGTGCCGGGCTGGCGAGGTGAGTCGTGAGCGTGCGCATCAGCCGTCAGCATTGGGACGGCCTGCTCAATGAGCTCGATCAGGCGCGCCGCCAGCGTCATCTGCTGACCTATCGCGCGTTGGTCGAGCGTCTGCAATTGCCCAGTCCGGCCATGCAGACCCTGACCGCGGCCCTTGAGCATCTGGCCGCCATGGACGCCCACGCGGAACAGCCTTTGCGCAGCTCGCTGGTGATCAGCCAGGGCGCAAGCCGCCTGCCGCGCCCAGGCTTTTTTGAATGCGCAGAGCGCCTCGGACGCTTCTCTGGGCCGTCAGATGGCGTCGCCGCCGCTTCGTGGCACGCCGCCGAAGTGGTTCGGGTGTTTGAACACAGCTACCCGGAAGTGGAAGTGCAGTAGAAGAGGTCCGGCCCCGAATCTTCAATGGCTGTATCGACCCCTTTGTGAGCAATGCGGATCGCCGCCCTGGTCACTCCCAAAACAGCGAATCTGTGGGAGCGAGCTTGCTCGCGAAGTCGCACGCTCACTTCATCTAACCTCACGCTTGCACCAATAGATCCAGCCGCGTCGAATCGATCACATGAATGCTCGCGCCAGCAACGTCCTTGGCGAAATGTTTGGCTTGTGAGGCCAGGTCGGCCAACTGGCTGGCATCGACCAGCGTGCAGCTTTCTTCGTGCAGATGTACTACGCCAATCGACAGTGATAACAACGGGAATTCCTGGCGTTGTCCCTGTCGGTTGAGGGCGACGAAGCAACCGGCTTCCAGATGTTCCGCGCGGTAGAAACGTCGGCATTGATTCTGGAAATCATCCAGCAGGGTTTTCAGGCGCCGCTCCCAATCCTCGACGCCCAGCACCATCAGAAAATCATCCCCGCCGATGTGTCCGACAAAGTCCCTGCTCGGGTCGATACGGTCGTTCAGGCACTGCGCGAGACACAGCAGCACTTCATCACCACGGGCGTAGCCGTAGATGTCGTTGAAAGGCTTGAAGCTGTCAATGTCCACATAGCAGATCACCGATTCGCGGCCCTGTTGCAGCAGACGCGTCAGGCATTGCTGGATCGGAACATTGCCGGGCAGCAGGGTCAGCGGGTTGGCGTAACGTGCCTGCTGGATTTTCATCTCGGTAATCAATTTCAGAACATCGATCACCCGTCCGAGGCCCAGATAGGTACCGTTGGAGGTGATGATGAAATCCTCTTCGATGCGCTGCCGGGCGCGGCTGGTCAACAGTCGGCTGACCTGTTGCAGTGACTGGCTGACTTCCACGGCCAGAAAGTCATCGCTCATCAGACGGCTGATCGGCTTGCGGGCAAACAGTTCGGTGCCGAAGGGCTTGAGCAGTGCCTCGGACAATGAGTGCCGATGGACGATGCCGCAGGGCCTGGCCTCGTCGTCCAGCACGGCCAGCGAGTTGAGATTGGCCTGCCTGCGAAACGCTTCCAGTACTTCAGCGGTGGGCGTGGACTGGCTGACTGATGGTTGCGGGTTGAGCAGGGCAGAAAGGTCTGCCGCTTCTTCGTTCAGCGACACGCTGGTGGTCTCTGTCCTGGGCAGCATGGCGCGAGTGTCGCGCGGCGGGCGCTCCTGAGGGCGCGCCAGCAGATAGCCTTGAACCAGGTTTACGCCCATGTCCTTCAGCGCCGCCAGCTCTTCGGGCAATTCGATACCTTCAGCAATCACGGTCGCTCTGGAAGCCTTGGCCATCTGCAGCATGGAGCCAACGAATTCGCGCTTCACCGCATCCTGATGAATTCCGTCGATGAAGTGCCGATCGATTTTCACGTAGTCCGGACGCAGCTCCGACCAGAGTCGCAGGCTTGAATAACCAGCACCCAGGTCATCCAGCGCGATGGAGAAGCCCATGTCGCGGTAGTGGTGCAAGGCGTTGTACAGCAGGTCGAAATCGTCGGTAGGCATCTGCTCGGTCAGTTCGATGACCACGTCCTTCGGCGCGATGTGGTATCGGCGCAGCATTTCCAGCGTCCGGCCCGGCGGATGAGACGTTTCGAGCAGCGATTCGGGAGAGACGTTGAGAAACAGCTTGCCCGGCAACTTCTGCTGGCTGAAACGCCGGCAGGCGCTGTCACGGCAACTCAGTTCCAGCTCACTCAGGCGGCCTGCCTGTCGAGCGATGGCAAACAGGTTCAGGGGCGAATGCAACGCGCTGTTGGACGGTCCGCGGGTCAAGGCTTCATAACCCAGAATTCGACGTTCCGATAGCGAAACGATGGGCTGGAACAAGCTGTGCAAATCACCACGAGCCAGAATTGAACTCAGTGTGCTCAACTGTTCGGTTAGGGTCATGGTCGTCTCAAAGAGAATAAAAAGGGCTGAGCGCTTGCGCGTTCAGCCCCGTATTTCACGACAGCTTCATGACTGTTTGATGACGTTGAAGCTAAATGGCCATCAATGAGTCTGCCTTATTTTTTTGCCACAGCGGCGCTTAGCCCCAGATAGTCGATCAGAATACGCCCGGTCTCTGCCAGGTAGGCATCGTCCTCGGGTTTGGTTTTCTCGTCTTCCACTGGCAGCGCGTCTTCGTCTTCCTTCTTCAACTCTTTCAGCGGCTCTTCACCCTTGGCCTTGCGGCGGGTGTTTTCCAGCGCGAGCTGCTTGCTTTCGATGGACGCATGCTCGGCACGACGGTCTGCTTCATTGAGGCTGACCGTTTTTTCGTTCATCAGCTTCTTGGCCAGCGCCAGGCGGTCTTCAATGAACACGAACTCGGCGTCTTTCGCCGAACGCGCTTCATGTCGCGCCTGCAACTGCGCCAGGAAAGGCTTGAACGGGTCGATTGCCGGCTTGATCGCCGGTTTGATGCTGTCCCACGGCATGGCCTCGGGCAGCGCGCTCTCGCCGATTTCCTTGGTATCGATCAGCGACGGGTAAGTGATGTCCGGCACTACACCCTGATGCTGGGTGCTCTGACCGGAAACCCGGTAGAACTTGGCCAGAGTCAGCTTCAGTTCGCCATGATTGAGCGGCTGAATGGTCTGCACGGTGCCCTTGCCGAAGGTCTGGCCACCGATCACCAGCGCACGGTGATAATCCTGCATCGCGCCAGCGAAAATCTCAGATGCCGAAGCGGACAGGCGGTTGACCAACAAGGCCATAGGGCCTTTGTAGAACGCGCCTTTGGCTTCGTCTTCCAGCACATCGACCTTGCCGTCGGCGTTACGCACCAGCACGGTCGGGCCCTTGTCGATGAACAGACTGGTCAGCTCGGTCGCTTCCTGCAACGAACCGCCACCATTGTTACGCAGATCCAGTACCACGCCATCGACCTTCTCGGCCTGCAGCTCGGTAAGCAGTTTCTTCACGTCACGGGTGGTGCTCTTGTATTCCGGATCGCCAGCACGATAGGCCTTGAAGTCCAGATAGAACGCAGGGATGTCGATGACCCCGAGTTTGTAGTCCTTGCCATCCTGTTTGAGGTGCAGGATCGACTTCTTGGCCGCCTGTTCTTCGAGCTTCACCGCTTCACGGGTGATGGCGACAATTTTGCTGGTCTGGTCATTCGGCGCATTGCTGGCCGGGATGATCTCCAGACGGACCACGGAACCTTTCGGACCGCGGATCAGCTTGACGACTTCATCCAGACGCCAGCCGATCACGTCGACCATTTCCTTGTCGCCCTGGGCAACGGCCACGATCTTGTCGGCCGGCGCGACCTGCTTGGTCTTGGCCGCCGGGCCTGCCGGGACCAGACGCACGATTTTCACGTTGTCGTTATCGCTCTGCAACACGGCGCCGATGCCTTCCAGCGACAGACTCATGTTGATGTCGAAGTTCTCCGCGCTGTCAGGTGACAGGTAGTTGGTGTGCGGGTCGTAGGACATGGCGAACGTGTTGATATAGGCCTGGAAGATATCTTCGGCACGGGTCTGGTTCAGACGCGCCTGCTGATTCTTGTAGCGCTTGGTCAGGGTTTCCTGGATCTTCGCCGGGTCCTTGCCTGCGATCTTCAGGCGCAGGACTTCATCCTTGATGCGCTTGCGCCACAGCTCGTCGAGTTCGGCAGTGTCCTTGGGCCATGCGGCGTCCTTGCGGTCCACCAGCAGGGTTTCCTTGGTGTTGAAGTCGAGCTTGTCGACGCCCTTGCTCAATTCAGCCAGCGCGAAGTCCAGACGCGCCTTGATGCGGTCCAGGTAGCGCTTGTAGATAGTGAACCCCGGATTCAGGTCGCCACTTTTGAGGAAGTCGTCGAACTGGAACTGCCATTTGTCGAATTCGGCAATGTCGCTGGCCATGAAATAGCTGCGCGAGGGGTCCAGTTGCTTGATGTAGCTCTGGTAAATAATCGCCGAACGCTTGTCGTCCAGGGGCGGCTTGCTGTAGTGATGTCGTTTGAGCAGCTCAACCACGTTGAGGCTGGCAATCACTTCGTCGCGGTCCGGCTGAAGATTATCCCAGCTGTTGGCGGCAAAGGTACTGGCTGACATCGGCAAAACGCTAAGGCCGACAAACAGTGCGAGGGCAGTGCTGGGGAATAATTGCTTCATGCTGATTCGACGCGAGGACAATTGATAACGCATATTAGGCCGTCTTTGAGGTCGCCGGTTCCTTTGGACCCGGCCGCATAATGCAAAAGCCCGGGCAAAACAGCCACGGGCTCAGTCTGGACTCACTATGGAGGCACCGTGAAGGCATTGCAAGGCGTTGAAGGACATGTGGAATGGGTCGAGGAGCCGAGTCCGGCCCTCGATGTGGGGCAGGTACGTATCAAAGTGGCTGCGGCAGGTTTGAATCGTGCCGATCTGTTACAGCGCGAAGGCAAGTATCCGCCGCCGCCCGGCGTCACTCAAACACTGGGTCTGGAGTGCTCGGGGGTGATCGCCGAAGTCGGTCCGGGTACGTCCTGGGTGGTCGGAGACCGCGTCTGCGCGCTGTTGGCGGGCGGGGCGATGGCCGAAGAAGTGGTGGTCGACGGGCGACATGTATTACCGGTCCCGGAGGGGCTGTCGCTGCATGAGGCCGCCGCCATCCCTGAGGTGTATGCCACCGCGTGGCTCAACCTGTTTCAGCTGGCAGGCCTCAAGCCGGGTGAAAAGGTGTTGTTGCACGCAGGCGCAAGTGGGGTTGGTTCAGCCGGTATTCAGCTTTGCAAAGCGTTCGGCAACCCGGTCTGGGTCAGCGTCGGTTCGACCGAGCGTCTGGCCTATTGCGTCGAACTGGGAGCACAGGGGGGCGTAGTACGTAGCGAAAGTCTTGAAGGCCTGAACGATTTTGCACCGTTCAACGTCATCCTCGACCCGGTGGGCGCAAGCTACGCCGAACTCAACGTGAAACTGCTGGCTCTGGACGGTCGCTGGGTGCTGATCGGTATCATGAGCGGGCGCGAGGCGCAGGTGGATCTGGCGCACGTGCTGGGCAAACGTATCCAGCTGATGGGTTCGACCTTGCGCAGTCGCGATGACACATTCAAGGCCGACCTGCTCAGCGACCTGGGCCAGCACGTCTGGCCGTTGTTCACTGAAGGCCGCCTCAAGCCGCAACTGGCGAAATCCTTTGCGATCAAGGATGCCGACGCTGCGTTCGAAGAGCTGGCGACCAACACGGTGTCCGGCAAGATCGTGCTGGTCATCGACGAAAGCCTGGTCTGACCCGGTGGTGCCTCTGGACTCAGCTCCAGTCGTGCACCGGCCAGCCTGCTTTCTGCGCGTGTTCCAGTAACACGGCATCGGGGTTGACCACATTGGGGTGGTCAACCTTGAGCAGCAGCGGCAGGTCATTGCGTGAATCCGAGTAGAAGCTCGCCCCCTCAAGGTTTTCCCCTTCGGCGTCCAGCCACTCCATCAGGCGCGTGATCTTGCCTTCCCGATAGGTCAGCACGCCGACCGTGGCACCGCTGTACACGCCATGTTGCACGTCCAGTTCGATACCCAGCACTTCGTCGATCCCCAATCGTTCTGCGATGGGTTTTACCAAGTGCACACCTGACGCCGAGATCACCAGAATCCGGTCGCCTTTGGCGCGATGCTGAGCAATACATTTGCAGGCGTCGCTGTAGATAATCGGCTCGATCACATCCTCAACCCACGGGCCCACCAGATGATCGACTTCTTCCGGCGTACGACCCGCCATGGGTTCAAGGCTGAACGCCATGAACTCTTCCATCGCCAGCTCGCCTGCGCTGTAGGCGGCCATCAGTTCGTCGTTGCGCTGCATGAACGAGGTTGAGTCGACCCAGCCCAGGCGACCCATCTGCTCGCTCCAGAGCGTGGCACAATCGCCGCCGATCAGGGTCTCGTCCAGGTCAAAAATTGCCAGGGGCATGTGCGTTTCTCCTAAAAGTCTGTTGAATCAGCTGTCAGCTTCACGCCTGGCGTCTTGATCGGCAAGCGTATGGCGTTATCCGTGCAGAACACATTCAGTTCAGAGCACGGTCAGTTCAGAGCACAGAGCGCCGACGGTTCGATGTTCAGTGTTACACGCCTTCCGTCAGGGTGCAGGTCGTCGGCGCTGCGGTTCAGTACGTCGACCACCAGTTCCACGCCGCGGGCCTGTATCCGGTAGCGGATGACGTTGCCGAGCAGACTGTGACTGCGTACTTCGCCTTCCAGTTCGCCGGTCAGGCTCAATTGGATCGATTCAGGGCGAATCGCAATGCGGCTGGTGATCGGGCGTTGCATCAGACGTGTGGCGTCTTCGGCTTCCAGCAGGTTGTAGTTGCCGATGAAGCCCGCAGCGAACACGTCAACCGGAGCGGTGTAAAGGGTTTCTGCGTCACCACTCTGCACGATCCGGCCTTCGTTCATCAGGAAGATGCGGTCGGACATGGTCAGCGCCTCCTCCTGATCGTGGGTCACGAAGATCGTGGTAAGGCCCAGCTCGCGCTGAATGGCGCGAATCTGCTCACGCAGGTTTTTGCGAATTCGCGCATCCAGTGCCGACAGCGGCTCATCAAGCAACAGCAGGCGTGGGCGAGTGACCAGCGAGCGCGCCAGAGCCACGCGCTGGCATTGCCCGCCGGACAACTGATGCGGATAACGCGTGGCAAAGTCGTGCAGCTCGACCATGCGCAGAATATCGGCAACGCGCTTTTCGCTTTCGGACGCACTGACTTTCTGAATCCGCAGGCCGAACGCGACGTTTTGCTCGACCGTCATGTTGGGAAACAGCGCGTAGCTCTGGAACACCATGCCGATGTTGCGTTTTTGTGGCGTGAGCGGCACCAGGTCATTGCCATCGAGCAGGATGCGCCCGCTGTTGACCGGTGTCAGCCCGGCAATGCAGCGCAATAACGTGGACTTGCCGCAGCCGGACGGGCCGAGCAGGGTGACAAACTCGCCTTTCTTGATACTGCAGTTGATGTCGCTGAACACTGACGTGCTGGCATAGCTTTTCTGCAGGTTTTCAATGCTGACAAAACTCATTTCAGTCTTTGTCCTTGTTCAGTCGATTGGCGGCCCAGGTCAGCACCAGCACGAAGAGGAAATAGGAAATCACCAGCGCGCTGTTGAAGTGACCGCTGCTGTTGCGCATGTTGTTCAGGTAGACCTGCAGGGTTTCATAACGAGTGCCGACCAGCAGGTTGGCGAACACGAACTCACCGAACAGGAACGAGAATGACAGCAGCAGCGCGATCATCAGGCCCTTGCGCAGGTTAGGCAGCACGACCATGAACGCTGCTTGCCAGGTACTGGCCCCAAGCAATTGGGCGGCGTCCATCAGGTCCGTCAGGTTGATGGCCTGCAGGTTATTGGTGATGGCGCGGTACATGAAAGGTAGGGCAACAGTGAAATAGCAGCCGATCAGAATCCACGGCGTGCCGACCATGGCCATGGGGCCTGAGCCATAGAGTTGCAGCAAGCCCACCGACGAGACCACGGGAGGCACAGCGAACGGCAGCAGGATCAGGATGTTCATCAGCCCGTCGAGGCGCGGGAAGTAGTAATGGACGACAAACAGCAACGGCAGAATCAGCACCACCGAGAGTATCAACGCGCCGACGCATACCAGTAGTGACTGGCCGAACGCCGCCAGAAAACGCGGATCGCTCCACAGCGCCACGTACCACTTGAAGGTCAGGCCACTGGGCAGAATGGTCGCCGACCAACTGGTGGAAATCGAGTACAGAAAGGTCCCGGCCAGCGGTAATAACAGGATCAGGAACAGCAGGTAAACCACGGTTTTGTGGTAAATGCCCGCAGGCCGTCGTTCAGCGCGCGACATGGTAGCTCCTCTTCAACAGCCACTGATGGACGACTGTGACCAGAGTCATGAGGCCGACCAGAATCATCGCCAGAGCGCTGGCCATGTTCGGGTCCAGAGTGATATCGCCTGCCACCATCGCGGCAATGCGGATCGGCAGCACGTTGAAATTGCCGTTGGTCAGGGCGTAGACCGTGGCATACGCGCCCAGCGCGTTGGCCAGCAGAATCACGAACGTACCGAGTAGCGCAGGGGTCAGGACCGGCAGGCCGATATAGCGCCAGAATTGATAACCGCTGGCACCCAATAGTGCCGCCGACTCGTTCCAGTCCTCGCGTACAGCGTCAAATGCCGGGTAGAGCAGCAGCACGCCAAGCGGAATCTGGAAGTAGGTGTAGAGGATGATCAACCCGGTTTTGGAGTACAGGTTGAAGTCATCGATGATCCCGGTTTGCTTGAGGATCAGGGTCAATGCGCCGTTGAAACCCAACAGAATGATGAACGCGAACGCCAATGGAACGCCGGCAAAGTTGCTGGTCATGTTGGCGAACGAATTGACGAAATCCCGCAGCCGCGAGTCTACCTTGCGCAGTGAATAGGCACCCAGCACGGCGATGATGATGCCGAACAGGCTCGACCAGAAGCTGATCTCCAGGCTGTACTGGATCGCCTGCCGATAGAACTTCGAGCTGAACGCTTTGGTGAAATTTTCCCAGCCCCAACCGGCGTCGCTTTGCAGGCTGTGGATCGCCACCCAGAGCAGCGGCGCAATCTGAAACACAATGAAGAACACGGCAAAGGGCACCAGGCACAACAGCCCCAGCCACTTGCCTCGGGAAAATCGGGTCAATTGAGCATCTCCCGGCAGACCGGTTTGTCGTGATGTACGCCGAGCAGCTCGCAGATGGTGCCGCACAGATCGATCTGGCGCGGTGCAGCGTCGACATTCAGGCTGAACGCATCACCCAGCACGAACAGCGGCACTTCGCGTTCTTCCGGCAGCAGGCCGTTGTGCGAGCGGTCGTTGTTCATGCCGTGGTCGGCGGTCACCAGCACTTGATAGCCTGCGTCCAGCCAGCGTTGCAGGTAGTCAGCCAGAATGGTGTCGGCATTGCGTGCGGTGTTGCGGTATTGCGCAGTGTCGAGGCCGTGCTTGTGCCCGGCGTCGTCGATGTTCATGGGGTGAATCAGCAGAAAGTTCGGTGCATGTTTAAGGCGCAGGCTTTCCGCGTCGGCGAACAGGTGCGAGTCCGGGTAGTGATCGGCCCAGTAGAACAGCCCGTGCTGAATGGGTAGTTCCGTTGCCTCGGTATGACGATCGCGTGCCGTGTCGAACGGCGTGCGGTTATACAGCTCGCTGAACCAGTGATAGGCCGCCGCTGCAGTGGTCAGCCCGGCGTCGCGAGCGTAGTGAAAGACGCTGCGCTGGTTAGACAGGCGTGAAACGTTGTTGTGCACGATGCCGCTGTCGATAGGTGCGACCCCGGTCAATATGCATTCGTACAGGGGGCGGGAGAGGGCGGGTAGCGCGCATTCCAGCTTGTAGAGCGCGGCGCGGCCAGCATCATGCCAGGCTTGAAGATGGCCCATTGCGTGGCGGGCCACGTCGTAGTTGAGGCCATCGAGCACGATCAGGATGACGTTGTGTTTCATGGGCGACTCGCTTTGAAAGAACGGGCGAGTCTGGCTCGCCCGATGTACACGACTTCATCCCTGAGCCGCAGGAGAGAATCAGTTCATCTCGATGATGACCTGTTCGTTCCACTTCTGAGGCAGCGCTTTGGAGGTTTTCTCCCAGGCAGCTGCGTCTTTGATCGGCTTGGCATTGAGGTATTGTTCATGCGGCAGCAACTGGGCTTTCACGTCGTCTGGCAGCTTGATGTGTTCGACGCGAATCGGACGCGCATTGCCTTTGGCCAGGTTGATCTGACCGGCATCGCTGAAGGTGTATTCACGCGCCAGTTTGGCAGCGTTCGGGTGCTTGGCGTATTTGTTGATGATGGTGGTGTAGCCGGAAACTACCGAGCCGTCCGAAGGGATCAGCACCACGTAGTCATCCGGTTTGGCCATCTTGGCTTTGTAGTTGAGACCGTTAAAGTCCCAGACCACGCCGACTTCGATTTCGCCTTTTTCGATGGTTTGAATGGTCGGGTTGGCCAGCGACAGGCGCTTCTGCTTGGCCAGGTCGGTGAACAGTGCCAGGCCTGGCTCGATGTTGCTTTCGTCGCCTTTCATGGCAATGGCTGCGGCCAGTACGCCATTGGTTGCTTGCGCAGCAGTGCTCACATCACCAATGGAAACCTTGTATTTACCTGTTTTAAGGTCGGCCCAGCTTTTTGGTATTTCAGAGCCGTGCAACAGGTTCTTGTTGACGATAAAGGCGATGGTGCCGGTGTAGGCCAGCGCCCAATGGCCGTCCTTGTCCTTGGCCCATTCCGGAATCTGATCCCAAGTGGTTGGCTTGTAAGGCTGGGTCACGCCTTTGGCAACGGCGATAGGACCGAACGCGGCACCCACGTCGCCGATGTCACCGCTGGCGTTGTCCTTCTCCGCATCGAATTTGGCGATCTCCTGGGCCGAACTCATGTCGGTGTCCATGTGCTTGAGGCCGTATTTGGTTTCCAGGTCTTTCCAGATGCCACCCCAGTTAGCCCAGTCATCCGGCATGCCGAGACTATTGACCGCGCCTTCAGCCTTGGCCGCAGCCTCCAGCGTTTTAAGGTCCGTGTCCGCAGCCATGGCCAGCGAACTCATTGCCATGGCTGAACCGAGGAGTGATGCCAACAAAAGATGTTTCATTCGGAGCTCCTAGTGCACTTCTTGCAAGAAGTGTTCGTTGCGGATTGTTTGGTCTAGATCAGCAATACCTGAGCCAAGTTAGGCTTTTTGCATGACATTTTCGTGTCGTGTTCAGTGGCAGAAGCTGTTTTTAACGTGGTTCGGCAGTGCCTGGCGCTAAGCGTAGACCATGGGAACATGCTTGCTTTTCAACGGTTAAAGACCTTTTTTCAGAGCAGTTGGCATGGATCGTGTTTTGTCATGTCACAGAATGGTCATGTGCCCGGCCTAGGCTTGAAGCAACGGAGTTAACGGCGTCGGTTGCACTGATGTGTGCCCCGCAACAGAGCTGGTCTAGTCCAGACGGATACCGGAATGCGCGAAGATGTGCCACGGGCGGTAACAACGATTTGCAGTGCTCTGCAAGAGCAGATCGAACATGGCTTGTTGCCGCATGGCAGCAAGCTGCCTGCGGAGCGCAAGCTTAGCGAGGTGTTTGCTACCACCCGTATCACGTTGCGTGAGGCTCTCGTGCAACTGGAGGCGCAAGGGCTTATTTACCGTGAAGAACGTCGCGGCTGGTTCATTTCCCCGCCACGACTGGCCTATGACCTGATCAGGCGCAGCCATTTCCACGCAATGGTCTGTGCCCAGGGAAGGGTGCCGCACACCCGGCTTCTGTCTGCACGCCTGCAACCTGCTTCAGCGATGATCTGCGAAATGCTGGAACTGCCGGCGCTGTCGAGCGTGATCCAGATCTGTCGCGCGCGACGGATCGATCAGCGTCTGGTGCTGTATGTCGAGCACTACCTGAGGCCGGAATTATTCCCCGGCATCCTCGATCACGACCTGAACGAGTCACTCACCGAGCTTTATGCCCGCTGTTATGACCTGCATTACGGACAAGTACGTTTCGATATGGTCCCCACGGCACTGCATGCCGACGCTGCAGCCGCCTTGAAGGTTTCCCTGGGCAGCCCCGGCCTGCGTATTGCAAGAATAAACTATGACCAGCGTGATCGACTGATTGATTGCGATCTTGAATACTGGCGCCATGATGCTATTCATGTGCGCGCCAATGTACGTGGCAAGTTGTAGTTGAGTGCGGCTCTTCAAAAACTCCGGGCATGCGGCAAGTTTCAGTAAATTAATATCGGTGTATTCAGCGCGTTGTTAGTTGCGGGTGTCAGCCAGTAAGACGTGACCTTCCTCTTCATTGAAAACCTTGGCTGTGCGGGCCGCTCAGGTCGAGTGCGTGCGCGCAGACGTCCGGCTTATTTAAAAATTTAATGAGAAAATAACTTTAAGCTGCAAAGGGGGGGCGTAATTTAAAAAGTTTTTGAGGTGAAAAAGTTAAGGTTTTTTTATTCCGGTTGTCGAAAATAAATAGTAAAAATCCGTATTGATTAATATTTATTAGTTGGGTGTGATACGTTTTTAGAGCGTCATTGCGCGTGGTCGGTAAGTGGATTGCCTGGCGCAGTTTCGCGTGTGGGATGTGAAGGTTGATATCGTAGCTGGCCGTTAACGTGTGAATTGATGAGTGCGGCTACTTTCATTTAAAGGATCTATGAGGGCGCTGTAATGAATCTTGAAAAAGCGTTGGTATTACGGACATGTGCAAATAACATGGCCGATCACTGTGGTTTGGTGTGGCCTGTCTCAGGGACCGTTGAGTGCAGGCACTGGCAACCGACAAAAGCACATGAAAATGGACTGGCAGGTTTATTGTGGGGTGTTGGAACCAGCGCCTTTTTGAGTGTTCATGCCGATGCGCGATGGGTTGTTTGTGAAGTGGCCGTTGCCGACCTCATTGCGTTGTCCGAGAGCGGAATGGTGAAATTCCAGCGGGCGCAAGTCGTTCATGTCGGTGACAAAAGCAGTGCTGCACATTACCTCTTGATGCACCGGGCCAGTTACTCATCGACAAGCCCCCCTGCGGCTGTCGAGGTTCGTCCGGCCAGTGGCGAGCTTGTTGTCAGTCATGAAGTATTTGACGTGGCATCAGTGAGTGCCCCTGTCGGCGCGGAGGGCAATCTTCCCGCCGTCACCACGCAGACGCTGCAGACAGCGACCTACGGCAGCACGTTGATTGGTGACAGCCACAGCCAGCTTGTCGCGGGTTACGGCAGCACCGAAACGGCGGGAAGCCATAGTGATCTGACCGCTGGGTATGGCAGCACCGGCACCGCAGGCTCCGACAGCTCGCTGACTGCAGGTTATGGCAGTACGCAAACTTCCGGGAGTGACAGCTCGCTCAGGGCTGGTTATGGCAGTACCCAGACTGCACAGGAAGGCAGCAACCTGACCGCCGGATACGGCAGCACCGGCACCGCAGGCGCGGATAGCTCATTGATCGCCGGATATGGCAGCACCCAGACATCAGGAAGTGACAGCGCACTGACGGCAGGCTACGGCAGTACGCAGACTGCACAGGAAGGCAGCAACCTGACCGCCGGATACGGCAGCACCGGTACCGCAGGTTCCGACAGCTCGCTGATCGCCGGTTACGGCAGTACGCAAACGTCAGGAGGGGACAGCGCACTGACGGCAGGCTACGGCAGTACCCAGACTGCGCAGGAGGGCAGCAACCTGACGGCTGGGTACGGCAGCACCGGCACCGCAGGCGCGGATAGCTCATTGATCGCCGGATATGGCAGCACCCAGACATCAGGAAGTGACAGCGCACTGACGGCAGGCTACGGCAGTACGCAGACTGCACAGGAAGGCAGCAACCTGACCGCCGGATACGGCAGCACCGGTACCGCAGGTTCCGACAGCTCGCTGATCGCCGGTTACGGCAGTACGCAAACGTCAGGAGGGGACAGCGCACTGACGGCAGGCTACGGCAGTACCCAGACTGCGCAGGAGGGCAGCAACCTGACGGCTGGGTACGGCAGCACCGGCACCGCAGGCGCGGATAGCTCATTGATCGCCGGATATGGCAGCACCCAGACATCAGGAAGTGACAGCGCACTGACGGCAGGCTACGGCAGTACGCAGACTGCGCAGGAGGGCAGCAACCTGACCGCTGGATACGGTAGCACCGGCACAGCAGGCTCTGACAGTTCTCTGATTGCCGGTTACGGCAGTACGCAAACGTCAGGAGGGGACAGCGCACTGACGGCAGGCTACGGCAGTACGCAAACCGCACAGGAAGGCAGCAACCTGACGGCTGGGTACGGCAGCACCGGCACCGCAGGCGCGGATAGCTCATTGATCGCCGGATATGGCAGCACCCAGACATCAGGAAGTGACAGCGCACTGACGGCAGGCTACGGCAGTACGCAGACTGC
>NZ_JAWHOP010000004.1:81442-229985 GCF_032586995.1 Pseudomonas syringae group sp. J248-6
AGCAACCTGACGGCTGGGTACGGCAGCACCGGCACCGCAGGCGCGGATAGCTCATTGATCGCCGGATATGGCAGCACTCAGACATCGGGAAGTGACAGCGCACTGACAGCGGGCTACGGCAGTACGCAAACCGCACAGGACGGCAGCAACCTGACCGCCGGATACGGCAGCACCGGCACGGCAGGTTCCGACAGCTCGTTGATCGCCGGTTACGGCAGCACGCAAACCTCTGGAGGCGACAGTTCGCTCACTGCGGGCTATGGCAGTACGCAAACCGCACAGGAAGGCAGCAATCTGACCGCCGGATACGGCAGCACCGGCACGGCAGGTTCCGACAGCTCGTTGATCGCCGGTTACGGCAGTACGCAAACCTCGGGCAGCGGCAGTTCGCTCACTGCAGGTTACGGCAGCACCCAGACTGCCCGTGAAGGCAGCACCCTGACGGCCGGATATGGAAGTACCGGGACAGCCGGTGCCGACAGCTCGCTGATTGCCGGTTACGGCAGCACGCAAACGGCCGGCGCTGACAGTAACCTGACCGCAGGCTATGGAAGCACGGGCACCGCGGGTCATGAGAGCTTCATCATTGCGGGCTATGGAAGTACGCAGACAGCAGGCCGCAAAAGTATTCTGACCGCTGGCTACGGAAGCACTCAGACTGCCAGGGACGGTAGCGACCTGATTGCGGGCTATGGCAGTACGGGAACCGCAGGTTCGGGCAGTTCGCTGATCGCAGGGTATGGCAGCACCCAGACCGCGAGTTACAGAAGCATGCTGACCGCCGGTTATGGGAGTACTCAGACGGCCAGAGAATACAGTGACCTGGTCGCAGGTTATGGCAGCACCTCAACGGCAGGATCAAACAGTTCGCTTATCGCCGGATATGGAAGCACCCAAACGGCCAGCTTCAAAAGCATATTGACTGCCGGGTATGGCAGTACCCAGACGGCACAGGAACGCAGTGACCTGGTGACAGGCTACGGAAGCACGTCGACTGCGGGTTACTCAAGCTCCCTGATTGCTGGCTATGGCAGTACGCAGACGGCAGGCTACGAGAGCACGTTGACAGCCGGTTATGGCAGTACGCAAACCGCACAGGACAGCAGCTCGCTGACCACCGGCTACGGAAGTACTTCCACTGCGGGCTATGGAAGTTCGCTGATCGCGGGTTACGGCAGTACGCAGACGGCAGGTTACGAGAGCACGTTGACTGCGGGTTATGGCAGTACGCAAACGGCGCAGGAACGCAGTGACCTGGTTACAGGTTACGGAAGCACTTCCACCGCAGGTTATGCAAGCTCGCTGATTGCCGGTTACGGCAGCACGCAGACGGCAGGTTACGAGAGCACGTTGACAGCCGGTTATGGCAGTACGCAAACCGCGCAGGAAAAAAGCTCGCTCACCACCGGCTACGGAAGTACCTCTACCGCCGGCTATGAGAGTTCGCTGATCGCGGGCTATGGCAGTACGCAGACGGCAGGCTATAAAAGTACGCTCACGGCAGGTTATGGCAGTACCCTGACTGCCGAGCATGGAAGTTCACTGACGGCGGGGTATGGCAGTACGGCAACAGCCGGGCAGGACAGCTCATTGATCGCTGGTTATGGCAGTTCCCTGACCAGCGGAATCCGAAGTTTTCTGACGGCAGGTTACGGCAGTACGCTGATCGCCGGGCTTCGCAGTGTGTTAATTGCCGGTTATGGCAGCAGTCTCACATCTGGCATTCGCAGCACATTGACTGCGGGCTACGGCAGTAACCAGATTGCAAGTTATGGCAGCTCGTTGATTGCGGGCCATGAAAGTATTCAGGTGGCCGGACACAAAAGCATGCTTATCGCCGGCAAGGGCAGTTCGCAGACCGCAGGTTTTCGCAGCACGCTGATAGCCGGTGCAGGCAGCGTACAGCTGGCAGGTGACCGCAGCAGACTTATCGCCGGTGCAGACAGTAATCAGACGGCGGGGGACCGCAGTAAACTACTGGCCGGTAACAACAGTTACCTCACCGCTGGAGACAGAAGCAAGTTGACCGGCGGGCATGACTGCACGTTGATGGCGGGAGACCAAAGCAGACTGACCGCTGGAAAGAACAGTGTGTTGACAGCAGGCGCTCGCAGCAAACTTATTGGCAGTGAAGGTTCCACGTTATCGGCAGGAGAAGACTCCACGCTTGTTTTCAGGCTCTGGGACGGTAAGCGGTACAGACAATTGGTGGCCAGGACGGGAGAGAACGGTGTTGAAGCCGACATTCCGTATTACGTGAACGACGATGACGATATCGTCAATAAAACCGACGAGGACGATACCTGAGTCACGTAACCGGGTTATTCGTACTGAATCATCGACAGGGTACGTCGGTGCGGTTCGGGACATGATGTCCCTTTATAAACGAACCAACGGTGTACGGCACAAAGGTGCCAGGGGTAAAACCGATAAAACCTGCGTTGTTTTTTATGTGTAAGCCGCGAAACTTTATTTTTTCAATCAGGGTATTCGACCGGGCGTCAGAACTGTTACGCGGGAGCAGCACGCCGCCCCCACGAGAATCAATCATTGCAGGCGTTATGGCAGCTCGTGGCTGGCATAGAACGCGCTCAATACCTTGACCAGATGCGCCAGATCATGACTGCCAGCCAGTTCGCGAATCGAATGCATGGCGAACGTCGGCAGGCCGATGTCTACCGTGCGGATCCCCAAATGGCTGGCGGTGATTGGCCCGATAGTCGAGCCGCAGGCCATGTCGCTGCGCACCACGAAACTCTGCACCGGTACTTCTTCAGCCATGCACAGATGGCGGAAGAAACCGGCTGTTTCACTGTTTGTGGCGTAGCGCTGGTTACTGTTGACCTTGATCACCGGCCCGGCGTTGAGCTTGGGACCATGATTGGCGTCATGTTTTTCGGCGTAGTTGGGGTGTATGCCGTGGGCGTTGTCAGCCGATATCAGCAGCGATTTCTGAATGGTTCGTACATAGTCTTCGCTGCTCGGTAGCAGGCGCTGGACGATCTGTTCAAGCATTGCGCCGTCTGCGCCACAGGTCGACGACGAACCGACTTCTTCATGATCGGTGCACACCAGCAGAGCGGTTTCGTCACTTTCGCTGTTCAGCAGCGCTTGCATCCCGGCATAACACGACAGCAGGTTGTCCAGGCGTGCGCCTGCCAGGAAGTCCCCATTGAGGCCGACAACGGCGGCACTCTGTGTGTCATAGAAACTCAGCTCGTAATCGAGCACCACGTCCGCATTCAGCCCGTGTTCGCGGGCCAGTTGATCAGTCAGAAGCGCACGGAAGTCCGCGCGTTCGTCGCCAGCCACTTGCGCGAGGATCGGCGGCAGTTCGTTTTGCGCATTGATCGCCCAGCCTTCATTGGCGGTGCGGTTCAAGTGGATGGCCAGGTTGGGGATCACGGCAATCGGCAGCTTGAAGTCGATCAACTGACTTTCAACTTTGCCATCGCGGCGGAAGGTGACGCGACCTGCCAGCGACAGATCACGGTCAAACCACGGTGCCAGCAGCGCGCCGCCGTAGACTTCGACGCCCAGCTGCCAAAAGCCCTGGCGTTGCAGTTCCGGTTGCGGTTTGACCCGCAGGCACGGGCTGTCCGTGTGTGCGCCAACCATGCGAATCCCGCCGGTGAGTGGCGACTGACGGCCCATGCGGAAGGCGACGATAGAGGAGTCATTACGGGTGACGAAGTAACGACCTCCAGTTTCTATTGCCCAGGTATCACGTTCATCCAGCCGCTGAAAACCCGCAGCTTCGAAGTGTTGCACGAGGGTGGCGGTGGCGTGGAACGGGGTGGGAGAAGCCTTCAGAAAATCGATGAGGCCGTTGTTCAACTCTGCGCGCATAAATAGCTCCAGACAGCAATGGCGCGAGTTTACCCCATTGGCTCAGTCGTTGCCGCTGCCACAGAAACGCTTTTCAACCGCGGTGGCACTGACGACGCAGAGTGCGACGTTAGTGACGGCTGAGTCCTGGCGCTGATCCGGCGACCCCCGGATCAGTGACAGGGCGAAGGAACCCGACGAAGTCGGGCCGGAAACAGGAGCGGGGGGGCTTTGGTTACTTTGGCCCCATCAAAGTAACTCGCCGAGGGGCGAAAAGGTGACCTGAGTCGACCCTAAATTCACCTGAAGTCGCAGAACCGCTGTGTGACGCGGAGCGTGGGAACGATAGTCAGAGCAGCTGTATGACGCGGAGCATCTGCACGATAGCCAGCGTGTCATTCAGATCAGAAAGGCGCGGGGCACTCGAAGGTCAACCGCTCGCCGGTGCCCGGATGGGTAAAGCTCAACATGCTGGCATGCAGGCACAGGCGCGGATACGCCGCCAGCGCTTCGGGGTGGGCATACAGACCATCGCCCAGCAGCGGATGACCGATCGACAGCATGTGCACCCGCAGTTGGTGCGAGCGGCCGGTAATAGGGGTAAGTTCGACCCGGCAGTAGGTGTCGTGACGTTCGACGACTTTCCAGAATGTCAGCGCGTGTTTGCCACCCTCGTGATCCACGACATGCCGGGGCTTGGTGGGCGGGTCGTAGCGTAACGGCAGGTCGATACTGCCGCTGTCCAGCGACGGTTGACCCCAGCACAGTGCGGTATAGGCTTTTTCGGTTTCGCGATCATGAAACTGACGCGACAGTTCGCGATGCGTGTCTGCATCGCGGGCCAGCAGGATGATGCCCGACGTTTCCCAGTCCAGACGATGGACGATGCGGGCTTCGGGGAAGCCGTTTTCCTGCAGGCGGGTAATCAGGCAATCCTTGTTGTCGTCGGCGCGGCCGGGGACGGAAAGCAGCAGGGTAGGCTTATCGATTACCAGAACGGCTGCGTCCTGATAAATGATGCGGATGTTCGACAACGGCATGCAACGGCCTCGAAACGCTAAAAACGCCAACGGCGGTAAGGGCGCAGCTTCCTGAGAAGTGCGCCGATACCGCCGCAAGCGACTGCCTGATCAGCGATCTGGCAGGGTGATATTGAGTTCCAGAATCGAGCAGCTGCCTTGGCTTTCCAACGCAACCTGAACTTGATCGGACTCGATATTGACGTATTTACGGATCACTTCCACCAGCTCTTTCTGCAGTGCAGGAAGGTAGTCCGGGGTACTGCGCTGGCCGCGTTCGTGCGCAACGATGATCTGCAGACGCTCTTTCGCTACCGAGGCCGTGCTTTCTTTTTTGCGGTCACGAAAGAAGTCAAAAATATTCATTAATTACCCCCGAACAGACGTTCAAAGAATCCTTTCTTCTGCACATCCAGGAAGCGATGTTCCCGGTCTTTGCCCAGCAGGCGGTCAACGGCATCGCTGTAGGCCTGGCCAGCATCGCTCTGGTCATCGAGGATGACCGGCACGCCCTGGTTGGAGGCTTTCAGGACAGCCTGGGATTCGGGGATCACGCCGAGCAGGGTAACAGCAAGGATTTCCTTGACGTCTTCCACACCAAGCATTTCGCCCTTGCTGACACGCTCAGGGTTGTAGCGAGTCAGCAGCAGGTGTTCCTTGATCGGGTCTTCGCCGCGTTCGGCACGACGTGATTTGCTGGCCAGCAGGCCCAGCATACGGTCGGAGTCACGCACAGAGGATACTTCGGGGTTGGTCACGACGATCGCTTCATCGGCGAAATACATGGCCAGGTGAGCACCGGTCTCGATACCTGCCGGCGAATCGCAGACGATGTATTCGAACGATTCCTTCAGCTCCATGAGGACTTTTTCAACGCCCTCCTTGGTCAGTGCTTCCTTGTCACGGGTTTGGCTGGCAGCCAGCACGTACAGGCCTTCGATCTTCTTGTCCTTGATCAGCGCCTGTTGCAGGTTGGCTTCGCCATTGACCACGTTGACGAAGTCATACACGACCCGACGCTCGCAACCCATGATCAGGTCGAGGTTACGCAGGCCGACGTCGAAGTCGACGATGACTGTCTTGTGACCACGCAATGCGAGACCGGTACCGATAGCGGCGCTGGTGGTGGTCTTGCCCACACCACCCTTGCCGGATGTAACAACGAGAATCTTGGCCAAGGTGTATCACCCCTAGAGGAAAAGGACATTAAGTCCCTGAAGAGCATCTCCTGGCGCCGCGCCCGTCGAAGCATTGTGTCAATTCTGGGGTCTGATTCCGGAAAGGTAGCGTTAAGCTATTACTTTCAACTCATATACCCGCTGAAAAGCAGTGCTTGTCAGAACTTCCTGCCGCCTTCACGACGGTTTCGCGACGAATCAGAGATACTTTGAAAATTGCGGCAGTATCCGTTAAAGACGAATGATGTTCAACACATCACCTGACAGGCTGACCTGGACCGGCGAGCCCCATAGAGGGTCCCTGCGCAAGTCCTCGGAAACCTTGTATTGCCCGGCAATCGAAATCAGCTCTGCACTCAACTGCTGACAGAAGATTCGTGCTTTCGTGTCGCCTTTTATTCCCGCCAGTGCCCTGCCGCGCATTGGGCCGTACACATGGATGTTTCCATCGGCCAGAAGTTCCGCACCGGGACTGACCGGCGCAACCACAACCAGATCGCCGCCCTGGGCATAAATCTGCTGACCGCCGCGCACCGGAGCGGTTATCACGCGGGTCGGCTTGATGAGCGGTTCGGGTGGTTTTTCCGGGATCTTTTTCGGCGCTTCGACTTCAATCGGGTCGATTACGCGCTCACGTGCGCCGGACGGCGGCAGCACCGGAAGATCAACGGCAATGGCTGCAGCGATGTCTTCGATGCGGTTGGCACGGATCGCCAGGGTGCGCAGACCGTGCTGGCGACAGATACGCACCAGCCCGGGGAGATCCACCGGGCCTTCGTTCGGCGCGAGTTTGTCCAGAGCCAGGATCAACGGCGTATTGCTGAAGAAGTTGGGGGCTTGTGCCACTTTCGCCGCCAGTTGCCTGTCGAGCGCTTCAAGGTTGGTCCGGGCCAGCTCCATCACAGTGATGGCGAGCATGCTGCCCTTGAGCTGAAATACAGGTTCCGGGTTTTGCGATTCAATCTGGCTCATGGTTGATATACACAACAGCTTGTCGCTAAAAGTGCCGAGACTTATAGCGAGAACGCCCGCGAGCCGCAAGCAGGTAGAACCGTTGTAGAATGCGCGGCCTTTGTTCTGACGGAAGCCCAAATGGATCGCCCGCGCTTTAAAGCCAGTTTCCTTCACCCCCGTTTCTGGCCGTTGTGGCTGGGGCTGGGGCTTTTATGGCTGGTTGTCCAGTTGCCGTTTCGCGCCCTGCTGGCCATCGGTCGGGCATTGGGTGCGGTCATGTACCGAGTGGCCACTGATCGAAAAAATATCGCGTCACGCAATCTTGAGCTGTGTTTTCCTCATATGTCCGCCGCCGAGCGCAAGCGTCTGCTCAAGGAAAACTTCGCCTCCACCGGGATCGCCTTCTTCGAGATGGCCATGAGCTGGTGGTGGTCGAAAAAACGTCTGGCCAGACTTGCTCATGTCGAAGGGCTCGAGCACCTGCAGAATGCTCAGGAGAAAGGCGAGGGCGTGATTCTGATGGCGCTGCACTTCACCACGCTGGAGATCGGTGCGGCACTGCTGGGCCAGCAACACACCATCGACGGCATGTACCGCGAACACAAGAGCCCACTGTTCGATTTCGTCCAGCGTCGCGGACGCGAGCGGCACAACCTTGATTCGCTGGCTGTAGAGCGCGATGACGTGCGCGGCATGCTCAAGTTGCTGCGTGCCGGCCGGGCCATCTGGTATGCACCGGATCAGGACTATGGCGCTAAACAGAGCATCTTTGTGCCGCTGTTCGGCATTCAGGCCGCGACCGTGACCGCTACCAGCAAATTTGCGCGTCTGGGCCGTGCTCAAGTGGTGCCGTTCACTCAGCAGCGTCTGGCTGACGGCAGCGGTTACAGGCTGGTGATTCACCCACCGCTGCAGGATTTTCCGGGTGAGAGCGACGAAGCCGATTGCTTGCGTATCAATCAATGGGTAGAAAGTGCTATCACTGAATGCCCGGAACAGTATCTTTGGGCGCATCGGCGCTTCAAGAGTCGACCGGCTGGCGAACCGAAGCTATATAACAAACGTAGATAAAAAAGCGTCGTTGACCATCGAGGCCAGTTGTAGATGCCAGATACCGCAGTAGTGACCCAGGCTGTAACCGAAGTCGAGCCCGTGACCGGGCTTATTTTGTCAGGTGGCGGTGCGCGTGCTGCGTATCAGGTTGGCGTACTTGCAGGCATTGCCGACTTGCTGCCGCCCGGTTCTCCCAATCCCTTTCCGGTCATTGTCGGTACGTCAGCCGGGGCAATCAACGCGGTGAAACTGGCCAGCGGCGCGCTGCACTTTCGCATTGCCATTCACCAGTTGACCGAGTTCTGGCAGTCGTTCCGCAGCCATCAGGTGCTGCGTAGCGACTGGTCTGGTGTGATTCATCAGGCCAGCCGTTTTTTCGGCCGCAGCCTGATGGGCTTCGGGCGAAATATCCCGGTTGCCTTACTCAATAGCTCGCCTCTGCGTGAACTGCTCAATGAGCGGCTGGACCTGTCCGGGATCGAGGCCGCCATTGATGCCCATCACCTGCGCGCCGTGGCGGTAACAGCCTTTGGCTATGAATCAGGGCAGGCAGTCACGTTCTATCAGGGCCGCGGCACCATCGAGCCCTGGCTGCGTCATCGACGTATCGGCCGCCCGACTCAGCTGACCGTGGATCACCTGCTTGCCAGTTCGGCCATTCCCTTGCTGTTCGCCCCCGTAATGCTGGATCAGGAATACTTTGGTGACGGTGCCGTGCGTCAGTCGGCACCGATCAGTCCAGCGCTGCACCTGGGCGCCAATCGTGTTCTGGTCGTAGGCGTGAGTGGCAATCCGCGCGGGCTGAAAACCGAAAGGCCGGCACCGCGTGCGCCAATCGGCATACAGCCAAGTCTGGCGCAGATCAGCGGCCACATGCTCAACAGCACCTTCATCGATAATCTGGAAAGCGATATCGAGTTGCTGGAGCGCTTGAACATGGCCAGCGCGTTGCTGCCTTGCGATCAGATCAGGCAGCCGGGTATGGAGCCGGTGGAAGTGCTGGTGATTTCCCCAAGCCGCCCGCTGGACGAAATCGCTGCCCGGCACCGCCGTGAACTTCCGCCTGCATTGCGCACGTTCCTGCGCGGGCCGGGCGCGACCAAAAGCAGTGGCGCCAGTGTCCTGAGCTATCTGTTGTTCGAATCGGGTTATTGCAGCGAACTGATCGAATTGGGCCGACACGATGCGATTGCCCAGGGTGCGGAACTGAAAAGGTTCCTGCGCCTCACATGACGCCTCCACGGCAGGAGCCAATCCTGCCGTGGGACGCGCTTCTACCTCAGTCGCCGAACCTGCAGGTTGCCACAAGGCGGGCCGCTCAATTGCTCTCCGGTTTCGAGACTGAACACCGAGAAGTGCAGGGGACAGGTAATGGATCGGCGTTTCTCGTTGACCACTCCATGCTCCAGCCACCCCTCACGATGCGGGCAACTACTCGGTACCAGGTATTGCTCCTGGCCGATATGCACGGTGAACGTGTCGGGACGACGAAACTCAGCAGGCTCGTTCAAGGTTGGCCTCCTTGTTGAAGTGCTTGAGTCGGCGAGCTTTCTCTACGGCCAGGTCGAATGCCAGATTGGTGATCTCGCGCCCCATGCAGATGCCTCGCCAGGCTTTCACCGGGGCCAGATCACCGCTGACGTCCATGGCCTTGAGCAGGCGCTGCCCCTCGATGGCATGGAAAACGTCGATATGAACGTGTTCGGAGTAGTAGGTATGAGCCTGGATCTGCAATCGCTCGCAGAGCTGGGTGTAACACTCGAAAAAGAACGGCACCACGGTCTCGAAGTAGGTAATGACCCCGGCAAACCATGATGGATCATCCGCGCGCATGGCCAGCCAGCAGAACATGTTGGGAAAGGTGAAACCGGCACTGGAGTTGGCCTCCACATAGAATTGCAGGTCCAGCGGCATGTCCAGTTCGCGCAGCAGGTCCTGATACAGCGTGGTATGCGAGCGCTTGAGGTTTCCCGAGCCAAACTCGTCGATCATCATGCGCAGCATGGGCATTTGCGCGGGCAGGCTGAGCCTGGGCATCAAATGATAGAAAACCTGCGCTTCGGTCAGACCATCCAACGCAAACTCCTGAACCAGAATCCGAAACTCATCGAGCGTCATGTCGCTGCCGACATAGTGCGCGCTGGGCGGCACTTCGCTGCTCTCCAGCTCGACCAGTTCGGCCAGCATCCTGCGCAGACCAGCAAGATCACCAGGAACATCCGCGGTCATGCTGCGTTCGATGGCGTCGTCGATCCAGCGCTGCTCGAATGCCAGGAGTTCCTGTGGGATAGGCACGAGTTTTTCGATAAGTGCACGATTGGCCAGAAACAGTTGTTTTTGCATGTTTTCCATTAAGCAGCCTCCTCGGTCATAACCCGGTCGCTGTCGATCACGCCACGGGCTTTAAGCTCGCGCTTGACCTGGGCGTACCAGTCGGACGCACTCAGCAGATACCGTTCATTGAGCGTCGCGATTTCCTGACTGAGCGCTGGCTGTTGGCGGTCAGCCGCTTGCCGACAGAGCAGCGGTTCCAGGTTGGCGAGGGACACCACGTTGCCGTCGGACTCCAGTTCGCCAGCCAGCTGCATTTCCCAGCCGATAAAGTAGTCGACGCCCTGTTGCCGAATGGCATCCACCTGATCCTGCGAGCGAGGCATGGATGGCGAGTCCTTGAGGCCAATCACCCTGGGTAACTGCGCGATGGCTTCGAGGGTGGCGAAGGTCTTCTCGTTGCCTGACAGGGCGGCCTCGTTGTACATGAAGATATCCAGACGGGTCGCGTCATGAATGGTCTGGTAATGGTCGATGATCACCTGCTGACTGATACCGGGTGTAAACGGCGAGGTGAACATCACCGCTTGCGCGCCGGCATCCTGAGCCATCAGGGCAAAGTCCAGTACCTCCTGCGTCGAACTGCGCTCAATCCCGGCGATGACCAGCTTGTCGCCTGCGTGGCGTAGGGTCAGCTCCAGCATCTGTAGCCACTGCTGGCGCGACAGCCGCCAGCCTTCTCCGGAGGTCAGGCATGGAATGTAGCCGTCGACGTGGGCTGCGAGGCTGCTCAAAAGACGTTCAAGACTGGTTTCGCAGACCTGCGCCTGTTCGTTCAGAGGCGTTACCAGCGGCACCAGAATGGTTTTACCAGACATGTTCAAAGTCCTCGTTGCGGATCACCATGGCACTCGACTGGTCATAGAGACGTTGCAACATCTCCGGGAACGCAGGCTGTCTGACGGGGCTTTCGAACGGCTGCAGGAAAGGCTGCAGGACGTGCAGGCGCAGCAGCTCCGGATCGTGGGTATAAAACGGGATTTCCTGCTCCAGTACCTGCGCCGCCAGCAGTTTCTTTTCGACGGGCAGGCCTTTGAGCAGTGTGTCCGTCGCGGCGCGCTGGAGTATGTATTCGCTGCAGCCCTGGCGCTGGATGGCCATGTCAGTGTGCAGTACATCCATGAACGGGTAGTACACGTCCTGCAAGGCACGGCTTTTCTTCCAGATAATGGCGTCGCAAATGCCTATCTGGGCGAAATTCATCTGCACGCTGCTTTCGTAGAACCGGGAAAAGAAGCCCAGGGATTTGTCACGCACACCTGGATCGGCGTGGTGCATGCCCATGAACACTGTTGCGTCGATCATTGGCAGGTCGAAGTCAGACATGGAAGTTCTCCAGTGCCTTGGCGATGACCTGAACCGCAGCCGCGAATTCGTCCGGTTTGCGTGCCAGTGCCAGACGTATGTAACGCTGGCCTTTTTCGGGCTGGCTCCAGTAGAAATATTTGCCCGGCAGCACGTACACGTCCCATTGCAGCAGATAAGCCTGCAACTCATCGGCGTTAATGCCAGTGGGCAGAATCTCGAACCACGCCACGCTGGTGTCGATCATCGGTTCCACATACTGCAAAACCCTGCCCTCAAGACCCGCCCGGGCCATGCGGCGGTTGACGTCCAGCACCGAACGCACGGAGTTGAAGTCATCGTCGTTGCTGTCCTCGATGTAGCGGGTAACCACATTGAGGATGAATGGCGAGACGTTCAAAAGGACGCTGGTGACGATGCTGTAGATATCGGCGTTGATGTCCTGGCTGGCCATGAGGGTGGCGCATTTGGTGTCTTGTAGCGGCCAGGTCTTGCCAGTGTCTTCCATGACCAGGTATTGCGTGCCGATATCGTCGAGAATCGCGTAGGCGTCCACGCGTTCCCGACCGGCCGCCTTGAAGAACGAGGCGAAACAGAAATCGAGTATCAGCAGTTTGTTGTAATCGCGGCAGTATCTGGCCACTTCGACGAACGTATCCGGTCCGCCGGCAAACAGGCTGGAACCGGTCGGGTTATTGGGATCGACCAGAAAGATCGCATCCAGCCCGATGGCCGCTTTCTGCAAGTTTGCGTACACCTCGGTCGATGAGGTGAACAGGCTTTCATCGAGTGCCGACATGGGCACTTCCATGTGTTTCAAGAGATCGTGCAGGTTGTCGAAGCAAGGCTCGATCAGCCCGACACTCATGTTCTGTTTGCGCAGGTAGGTCGCGGTAATGTGCATGGCGATGGACGCTGCGTAGACGAGATAGATTTCGTCGTGGCGTTTCAGCGCATGGTGCTGGCCATGGAAGGTGAAAAAGGCATGAATGAAGGCCTGCTCACTCTGGTATTGGGTCTGGTTCTGCGCCTGATACCACAGCTCGGGCAGGCTGGCGACGATCATGCGCTGAGTGTCGCTCTGATCCTGATGAGTGTGCGCATCGGCCAGGTTGAAACGGGTTTTGAGGGCAGAGATTTCGTGTTGGGTAATATCGTCCAGAACAGGAACCGCGTTCAAGGTGTCGATACCGGCATATAGACTGTTCATACCATTATCCCTATGGAGTCATTATTGTTTGGGGCGCAGCCGTCCTGGATATCCAGAACGCCCAAGCAGATTTCCTTATTTTTGGCTGAAATAACACTGTACCTAAGTGCAAATAACAGAATGTTATATTTCAAGGTATGGACCTGTTCTTAGGTACAGTAGATTTACCGTTTGAAATACGCGATGCTTCACACTGGTTGTGCAAGGTGGAGTTTATATGTCGAGCGGGTTTGAGTTTCAGTTAGCCAGTTACACGACGATGCCCGTTACGTTGCTGGAAACGCTATATTCCATGCGCAAGAAGATTTTTTCAGATCGGCTTGAGTGGAAAGTTCGTGTGAGTCATGCATTTGAATTTGATGAATACGACAATGCCAATACCACTTACCTTGTCGGAAGCTGGAACGGGGTTCCGCTGGCCGGACTAAGGCTGATCAACACCTGTGATCCCTACATGCTGGAAGGCCCATTCCGCAGTTTTTTTGACTGCCCTGCGCCCAAAAATGCTGCCATGGCGGAGTCGAGTCGGTTCTTTGTCGACACGGCTCGGGCACGCTCGTTGGGTATTCTGCACGCACCACTGACCGAAATGCTGCTGTTCTCCATGCACAACCATGCTGCGTTGTCCGGTTTGCAATCGATCATCACGGTGGTCAGCAAGGCAATGGCGCGGATCGTGCGCAAGTCCGGATGGGAGCACCATGTGCTGTCGACCGGTGAAGCATCGCCAGGCGAGACAGTGCTGCTGCTGGAGATGCCGGTGACGGCCGACAACCATCAGCGGCTGCTCGGGAATATTGCCCTCAGACAGCCTGTTACGGATGACCTGCTGCGTTGGCCGATAGCGCTTGGCGTGTCAGACCCCGCACCGCCAGCCTGCATGCACAGCGCTGCCTGAGTCAGACCATGCCCATGTTGATTGCTTTGTAGACTGCCTGCTTGGCAGTGCGCACTTCGAGCTTGCTGGAGACGTTGGACATGTGAAACTTCACGGTGCGTTCCGAGATGGAAAATATTTCAGCGATTTCGCTGTACGACTTGCCCATGGCCACCCATTTCAACACACCTGTTTCGCGGGTGGACAACTTGCACTGGGTGGGCTGCGGAAAGAGTTCATGGGGCGCTCGGGTCTTGATCAAACGGTCATGGAAGCGGATGAGACTCATCTGGATATCGGCGGCCTTTTCGCGGATTCGCTGATCGAAATCATTCTGCTGCCGGGCATTGCAAAGACTCAGTGCGGCAAAAAGCCCGCTGGCATCGTGCAGGGTGAAAGTGGCCCCCGAGGACAGTTGATATTTGGCCGATCGTTTCAGGAAATCGTCGGTCTCGACGCCTTGAGCGGCATTGCGGGCCTCTCTCCAGAAGAATGGCGTAATGCTATGCCAGGCATGTTTGATGATGGGGTCAATGAGGTGATAGTTTGAGGCTACATAAGATTTCAGCCAGGAGTCGGGGTAATTGGACAAAATGACGGGTTTGACATTACGCGTCTTGGGCGTGGAAAAGTAGGCATAAGTGAAATCGCCAATGTGGTGCAGATCGTTTTCAAAGTCTTCGATCAGTTGACGGAGCGGGGCGGGGGCCCCGTTTATCTTCAACGGTGGGCAGTCAAGTTGGGCTTTCACGGTACGAACCTCCATGTAATACCTTGTTTATTGTTTTGTTCTCGGCCTGGCTGTACTCATTATCCTCATTTGTAATTTAAGTAGTACATGAAAACATGGACTACCTGTGTCTTTTGATTTTGAACACAGGTTTAGGCTGTAAAAAAGTGCGCTCGTCGAAGCATTCGCATGCGAGTGCACGCGTGTTCGGGCGTTGGGCCCTGCACTGTGATCACGCACACCAATTATGATTTTGTTGCGATTGCAATCATATTCTTCGTTCCATTATGGTGCAAGGACGCTTGTCCGACAGCAAGGAGTAGAGATGAACAGCGCAAATGGCCACCAGTTGGCGCCGCAAACCCGGGTCGCAGCGCTGGCTTGCATGGAAAAGATTCAAGCGGCTGCGGGGCTTGCACTGCGCGGGTGCTGTTCACCCCTGTTTGCAATGGCCGACATCGTTGAGCGCCTGACGCGAGACCCGTCTACCTCGCGGCGCATATCGGTAGTGCGAGCCAGCAAGCACATGGTCTGCGAGCAGGAGGGCGTGCTCGCCAGCGCCTGGCCTTTGCGATTTGCTGCTCAGGCCGGCAAGGTCGAATTGCCTCTGATCTACATGATCAGCAGCGAAACCTCGGCCGAACTGAGCGCGCTGGCATCGGAGTCATCCCAACGTGGAATTTTCTGCAACGACATCGAGACGCTGCCATCTCGCTGGCCCAAGGGCGCTCATCCGTGGCTGCCGTTGTGGCTCCTTTCAAACCGCAAGTGTCAGCCTTATGACCCTGCGGATGCCGCGGAGGCTCGGGCTATCACGCTGCACGCCTTGCACAGCCTGTATGTTGAGGGCCGGGCCGGTTTCTATTACATGGCGTTGCATGACGAATCCAATGATCAGGTCAGTGCGTTGAGCGAGACGCAGGCTGCGGCGGCTGTGCAAGGTATGTATCGGGTTGGCGATGCCGTTTCCGGCAATGACGGCCGTCGCGTACGCCTGCTGGGCGCGGGCCTGGCCCTGCGTTCGGTGCATCAGGCGGCAAGCCTGCTCAAGGAGCACTGGAATGTCGATTGCGAAATCTGGAGCTGCCCCAGCTATACCCGACTGGCGCGCGATGCCGGCTCTGGCCGACGCTGGAATCGTTTCCATCCCTTGAAGACCCCTCGGTCCTGGCACCTGCGTGATTGCCTCGGCGAAGGGCACGACGCCGTGGTGGCGGTCACCGGTTATCCGCAGGCCGTGGCCGAGCAACTGCGTGAACATGTCCCCGGACGGTTTGTTGCCTTGGGAGCCGATTCCGCTGCGCCGCAAGGTAAGCCTGCAATCAGCCCCGAGTGGATTGTCGTTCAGGCCCTGACCGCGCTTGCGGAGGGCGGGCAACTGAGTTACGAGCCGCTGAAACTCGCCCTGCAACGCTATCGGCTGGTCTGATGTCAGCTTGTACTGCCACTTTGTCGGGCTGCCAGTGCGGCACGCTCCAGCGCATCAGCAAACACGCGGCGCTGCGGGGCGTCGAATTGCGCCAGAAACAGCTCGTCAACCGCCGTTTCGTAGATCTGCCACATCTGTTTGCGCAGTGCCCGGCCCTTGTCGGTGATCGCTGCCACAGCGCCCCGGCCGTCGCTGTCGGACCTGTGGCGCTCCACCAGCCCTTCGCTTTCAAGGCGGTCGATGAGGCGGGTCAGGTTGTAGCGTTCGATGGCCATGACATCGGCCAGTTCATGCATGCGGCGCATGCCCTGAGGCCCGCTTTCCACACCCCAGAGCGCGTCATACCAAGCGTATGGGGGCAGCTCGGCCGCCGCCAGACGTCGTTCGATTTCGCGAATAAGACAGCGGTGCGCCCTGACGAATCTGAACCACGTATCCGGTTCGGCTGACGACATGAATCACCTTTGTCTGAAATTCTTGAGGGTTGCAATAGTAACCGAGCACGGGATAAATTCCGGCATGTGATTGCAATTGCAATCAGATTTTTCAAGGCAGACGCCTGTCCGGCGTCCACTGCCGCATCACAGTAGGAGACGACGATGGCACAGCAACCCCGGTTTCTTGACGAGGATCCGCAAGAAACCCGCGAATGGCTCGAATCGATTGAGTCGGTACTCAACAGTGAAGGGCGCCCGCGCGCGCACTACCTGATCGATCAGTTGCTGGACTTCGATGTCGCTCAACACGGCGATTTCTATGGTCGGGTCACGACGCCCTACGTCAACACTATTCCCAGCGACCGTCAGCAGCCTTATCCGGGTGACCTTCAGGTTGAAAAGCGTATCAACGCGTTCATCCGCTGGAACGCCCTGGCGATGGTACTGCGTGCCGGCAAGCATTCCGGTGTGGGCGGCCATATCGCCTCCTACGCGTCTGCCGCCGTGCTCTATGACGTGGGGTTTGATCACTTCTTCCGTGGCCGTACCGAGCAGTTCGCTGGCGATCTGGTTTACATTCAGGGCCATTCTTCGCCGGGCATTTACGGCAGGGCGTACCTGGAAGGTCGCCTGAGCGAAGAGCAACTGGACAACTTCCGTCGCGAAACGGATCGCGATGGCATTTCGTCCTATCCACATCCGCGTCTGATGCCGGACTTCTGGCAGTTCCCTACGGTCTCCATGGGGCTTGGGCCAATTACGGCGGCGTATCAGGCGCGCTTCATGCGTTACCTGGAAAATCGCGGGCTCAAGGAGCATCAGGGCCGCAAGGTCTGGGCATTTCTCGGCGATGGCGAAATGGACCAGCCCGAGTCTCAGGCGGCCATTGCGCTGGCCGGGCGCGAAAAGCTCGACAACATCATCTTCGTGGTCAACTGCAACCTGCAGCGTCTCGACGGCCCGGTGCGTGGCAACAGCAAGGTCATTCAGGAATTCGAAAGCCTGTATCGCGCCGCTGGCTGGAACGTAATCAAGGTCATCTGGGGCAGTGGCTGGGATGCGCTGCTGGAGAAGGACAAGAGCGGGCTGCTGCGTCAGCGCATGATGGAATGCGTGGACGGCGAGTACCAGAACTACAAATCCCAGAACGGCGCCTACGTGCGTGAGCATTTCTTCGGCAAGTACCCGGAGTTGCTGGAGCTGGTCAGCGACATGAGCGACGACGATATCTGGAAGCTCTCGCGGGGCGGGCACGATCCGGAAAAAGTCTACAACGCCTACGCTGCCGCAATGCGTCACAAGGGCGGGCCGACCGTGATTCTGGCCAAGACGGTCAAAGGTTTCGGCATGGGCGAGGCGGGCGAGGGGCAGAACATCAATCACCAGTTGAAGAAACTCGGGGCAGAGGCAATCAGGGCCTTCCGCGACCGTTTCTCTCTGGACATCACCGATGATCAACTGGGCGACATGCCTTATCTGAAACCCGCCGAGGGCAGTACCGAAGCGCTGTACCTCAAGGCCCGCCGGGCTCAGTTGGGCGGTTACATTCCGGCGCGTTTCAGTGACGCGGCCACCTTGCAGGTTCCGCCGCTTTCGGTGCTGGATACCCAGCTGAAAAGCACCGGTGATCGCGGTATATCGACGACCATGGCCTTTGTGCGCATCCTTTCGACGCTGCTCAAGGACCCGAACATCGGCAAGTTGATTGTGCCGATTGTGCCGGACGAGTCGCGAACCTTTGGTATGGAGAACCTGTTCCGCCAGATCGGCATCCATTCCCATGTCGGTCAGTTGTACACGCCACAGGATGCAGGGCAACTGAGCTACTACAAGGAAAGCACCGACGGGCAGATCATGCAGGAAGGGCTGAACGAGTCCGGCGCCATTTCCTCATGGATTGCAGCCAGTACGTCCTACGCCAACCATGGCGTGATGACCGTGCCGTTCTATATCTTCTATTCGATGTTCGGTTTCCAGCGTGTGGGCGATCTGGCCTGGGCGGCGGGTGATGCCAGGGCCAGGGGCTTTCTGCTGGGGGCCACCTCAGGCCGGACCACGCTGATGGGCGAAGGCCTGCAGCATGATGACGGGCACAGCCACGTGATGTCGTCGACGATACCGTGCTGTGTGTCTTACGACCCGACGTTTGCCTTCGAACTGGCGGTGATCATTCAGGACGGCATGCGCCGCATGTTTGCCGAAAATGAGGACATCTATTACTACATCACCTTGCTCAACGAGAACTACCCGCACCCTGATCTGCCCGAGGGCGCCGAAGCCGGCATTATCAAAGGGATGTACCCATTGCAGGCCAGTGCGTCGGTCAACTCCGGCAAACACGTGCAATTGATGGGCTGCGGGTCGATCCTTCTCGAAGTCATTGCAGCCGCCAGATTGCTGGAGGACGACTTTGGTGTGAGCAGTGAAGTCTGGAGTGTTACCAGCCTCACCGAGCTGCGCCGTGAAGGCCAGGACGTCGAGCGCTGGAACCTGCTGCACCCTGAGCAGGAGCCGCGCCTGAGCTACGTTGAAAGCTGTCTCGCCGACAGGGAAGGGCCGGTCGTAGTAGCAACGGATTACATGAAGATTTTCGCTGACCAAATCCGTCCATTCGTACCCCTGCGTCGTTTCGTGGCGCTGGGTACGGATGGTTTTGGTCAGTCCGATACCCGTGAATCGCTGCGTCATTTCTTCGAGGTGGACCGTTACTTCGTGGCTGTGGCTGCGCTCAAGGCGCTGGCCGATGACGGCAAGGTCGAGCGTAAGGTCGTGGCCCAGGCCATCGAACGCTACAAGATCGACCCAGGCAAGCAGAACCCTGTGCTGGTCTGAGTCGCGCTCGTCTCTGTCACGAGACAGTAGTTGCGAAACCGTGCACTTCAAGCGAGGTGCACGGTTTCCTGATTACCTGCGTGAGAGTATCTGCTCACTTTAGCCTGTCACGCCGTCAGACGATCTTCCCGGAAATCACGCAACGCCTGGTCAATCTCTTCGCGGGTGTTCATCACGAACGGCCCGTACTGCACGATCGGCTCGCGCAAGGGCTTGCCGGCAATCAACAAGACGCGTGCACCCTTGGTGCTGCTGATCTGCAAATCACCGGTGTCAGACAGGCGCGCAAGATGGCGCTTGCTCACTGACTGTGCGCTGCCTTCTATTTCGATACTGCCTTCGTAAACGTACAGCAATGCAAGATGCCCTTCGGGCATGCGCGGGCTGATACGACTGCCGGCAGGCATGTCGAAGTCAAAGTACAGGGGCTCGGTATCCGGGCGCTGTACCGCACCGGCCTGTTGAACCTGGCCATCGTCGAAATGCCCGGCCAATACCACCACCTGCACACCGGCTGCAGTGGTCAGGCGAGGAACGTTTTCCGGCTGGATGTCCTTATAACTGGCGTCGTTCAGCTTGTTCTTGCCCGGCAGGTTCAGCCATAGCTGAAAACCTCGCATGGTGCCTTCTTCCTGTTCAGGCATTTCGCTGTGAATGATCCCGCGTGCGGCGGTCATCCACTGTACGCCGCCGCCCTGCAGCAGGCCCACATTGCCCATATGGTCTTCGTGACGCATGCGGCCTTCAAGCATGTAGGTCACGGTTTCGAAGCCACGGTGCGGATGAGGTGGAAAGCCCGCGATATAGTCATCAGGCACGTCCGACCCGAACTCGTCCAGCATCAGGAATGGATCGAATTGTTCCACGCCCCGTCCGCCGAAAACGCGTGTCAGTTTGACTCCCGCGCCGTCAGAGGCAGGTTGGCCTGCCTGAATCGACAGGACTTTACGAAATTGAGTCATGGAAAGAGAGCACTCCTTATCAGGTGGCCTTTTCAGGCGCCAGGGAGTGTCATGGTATGCCTGTCTATTCGATAAACTGATTCGAATCCCGAAACGGAATGATCGTATTTGTCGATGTGTTGCCTGCTGATACGTATTGGCGTGAGTAACAGGCAACCTGCCCGGAATAGCCTCCGGGTCAGGCTTGAGAGCGCTGGGTGATCAGTGTTTGCTGCCCTGTGTCGACATGGCCAGCAGTTGCTTTTCCTGGTTCCAGTCAAACGGTTCGTCGTTCTGCTCGGCTTCGTAACGGCGCTCTTCCAGCGCTTGATACAGCTCGATTTCATCATCCGGCATGAAATGCAGGCAGTCACCGGCAAAAAACCACAGCAGGTCGCGAGGTACCAGGTGGGCGATTTGCGGGTAGCGCTGGATGACCTGACACAGGATGTCCTGGCCCAGGTACTGGCTTTCTATCGGGTCCTGCGGCAGTTGCTCGACCAGTTCGTCGAAGCGCTCCATGAACAGCGCGTGGCTTTCTTCCGGAACCTGCTCGGCCTCGCCCAGCGCGACCAGAATGCTGCGCAGGTGTGCCAGCAGGCCAAGTTGGTGATCGAGAGTGGCGTCGGCCATCGGGTAATCCTCAAATGCAAAAACAGGCGCGAGAGTATAAAGCTCTACGCGCCTGCTGTGTGGTGTGACCTGACTATCAGCGAATCTTGCCCGCTGCCTGGGTCAGTTCTTCCTTGTCGAAATCATCCACGTCGATCACCTTGCGACGGGCGGCTTCGGCTGTACGCAGTGTCTGTGCCTCTTCTGCCTGCAAGGCACCGATGCGCAACGCAGCGTCGATGGCGTGCTCGCCTGCGGCCGGTTTGATCTGACCACTCTTGAGCGCCACTTGCAGCTTCTTGTGCAGCGGATAGGCGGCGCTCAGCAAGTCGATGGCGTGTTGCAGCGCGCCGACCGGATCTTCTGCCGATTGCGGGCGATAGCAGCCTGCCAGCAACTCCTCCAGTGTCGGATCGCCCTTGGCGCGGCCCAGTACCTGTGCAACTTCGGCGTCCAGCTTGTCCGAAGGGCCCTTGTGACGACGACCGAACGGGAACACCACTGCACGCAACAGCCCACCCAGCACACGGTTAGGGAAGTTGCCGAGAATTTCGTCCATGGCACGTTCTGAATGGCCCAGACTTTCTTCCATGGCCCAGCGAAACAGCGGGCTCATGTGATCCGGCGAGCCAAGATCGTGGTAGCGCTTGAGTGCCGCCGAAGCCAGATACATATGACTGAGCACATCACCGAGACGCGCCGACAGGCGCTCACGGCGTTTCAACTCGCCGCCCAGCAGCATCATGCTCAAGTCCGCCAACATCGCGAACGCTGCTGCCTGACGGTTCAACGCGCGGAAGTAGCCTTGGCTCAGGCTGTTGCCCGGTGCTCTTTCGAAATGGCCAAAGCCCAGATTAAGAATCAGTGTGCTGGCAGCGTTGCTCACCGCAAAGCCGATATGCTTGAGCAGAAGCGCGTCAAACTCGAGCAGCGCCTGCTGCTTGTCTTCGCGCCCGGCCAAGGCCATTTCCTTGAGTACGAATGGATGGCAGCGAATGGCACCCTGGCCAAAGATCATCAGGTTACGTGAAAGGATATTCGCCCCTTCGACGGTGATGAAGATCGGCGCGCCTTGCCAGTTGCGGCCCAGGTAGTTGTTCGGGCCCATGATGATGCCCTTGCCACCATGCACATCCATGGCGTGACCGATACATTCGCGGCCACGCTCGGTCAGGTGGTATTTGAGGATCGCGGAGAGCACCGAGGGCTTTTCGCCCAGATCGACCGCATTGGCGGTCAGCATGCGCGCGCTGTCCATCAGCCAGGCGTTGCCGCCGATACGCGCCAGTGCTTCCTGAATACCTTCGAACGCCGACAGCGGTACATTGAATTGCTCGCGCACCTTGGCGTACTGGCCTGTGACCAGGCTGGTGTACTTGGCAGCGCCGGTGCCGACCGCGGGCAGCGAAATCGAACGGCCTACCGACAGGCAGTTCATCAGCATCATCCAGCCTTTGCCAAGCATTGGCTGGCCACCGATCAGGTAGCTCAGTGGGACAAAGACGTCCTTGCCCGAATTCGGGCCGTTCATGAACGCCGCGCCCAGCGGCAAGTGGCGACGGCCGATTTCAACGCCTGGCGTGTCGGTTGGAATCAATGCCAGGCTTATGCCCAGATCTTCTTCTTCGCCTAGCAGATGCTCAGGGTCGTAAGCCTTGAAGGCCAGGCCAAGCAGGGTGGCGACCGGGCCAAGGGTGATGTAGCGCTTTTCCCAGGTCAGGCGCAGGCCGATGACTTCTTCGCCTTGCCACTGGCCTTTGCAGATGATTCCGGTGTCGGGCATCGCGCCCGCATCGGAACCTGCCAATGGACCCGTCAGCGCGAAGCAGGGGATATCTTCGCCACGTGCCAGACGTGGCAGGTAATGGTTGCGCTGTTCGTCGGTGCCGTAATGCAGCAGCAATTCAGCAGGGCCGAGGGAGTTAGGCACCATCACGGTGGAGGCCAGGTCGCCGCTGCGGGTGGCCAGCTTCATGGCCACCTGAGAGTGGGCGTAGGCCGAGAAGCCCTTGCCACCGAATTCTTTCGGAATGATCAGGGCAAAGAAACCGTGTTCTTTCATGTGCGCCCAGGCTTCGGGCGGCAGGTCCATTGCCTGGCCGATTTCCCAGTCGCTGACCATCGCGCAGAGTTCTTCGGTCGGGCCGTCGATAAAGGCCTGTTCTTCTTCGGTGAGCTGGACTTTTGGGTAGGCCAGCAGCTTGTCCCAGTCCGGGCGACCGCTGAACAGCTCGCCATCCCACCAGACGGTACCGGCGTCAATCGCATCGCGCTCGGTTTCCGACATGGGCGGCAGGACTTTCTGAAACCAGCTGAACATGGGCGCAGTGAAGTGCTTACGGCGCAGGTCGGGCAGCACAACAGGTACGAACACTGCCAGCCAAAGCACCCAGAAAACAGTCAGCAGCCATCCTGGCGCGTGGCTGAAAATGCCCATGGCCAGCAGGTAGACGGCTACCACGCCAAGCGCCGGGAGCGGGGCGGTACGCCGATGGGCCAGCCAGGCAATGCCGACGACCAGCACTACAATCCACAACAACAGCATAGGTATTCCTCCGTGATGACCGCCGCCGTGGCAGCGATCAAGAACTGGTCGCCGGGCAGTGGTGAGGCGACATCGATAGTGACCCCTGGTTGACGAGGAAGTTGCCGCCGCTTCGGGGTAGACTGTGAGCCTTTATTTATCAGCGACTGCGAGGGGAACGCAATGCTCAAGATCTGGGGACGGAAGAATTCCAGCAATGTGCGCAAGGCACTCTGGATTGCCGAAGAAGTGGGCGTGCCCTATGAGACGCAGGACGCCGGTGGGGCATTCGGGCTGGTCAATGAAGCGGCTTACCGCGCGAAAAACCCCAATGGCCGGATTCCCATGATTGAAGACGGCGACTTCGTGCTTTGGGAGTCGAACGCGATCGTACGCTACCTGGCCGCCCGCCATGCCCCGGACTCGGACCTGTACCCCGCTGACCTTCAGGCCCGCGCCAACGCCGACAAGTGGATGGACTGGACCTCCTCGACCATCGCGGCCCCGTTCAGCCCGGTGTTCTGGGGCGTGGTACGCACGCCGCCCGAGAAACAGGACTGGCCGGCCATCGAGCAAGGCATCAAGACCCTGCACAGCCTGCTGCTGGTCGCCGATGAGGCACTGTCTCGCCAGCCTTACCTGTCCGGCGAGGCTTTCGGCATGGGCGACATTCCCCTGGGGTGCTTCGCCTACGGCTGGTTCGAAATGCCGATTGAACGTCCGCCGCTGCCCCACCTCCAAGCCTGGTATGAACGCCTCAAGACGCGTCCGGCGTATCGCAAGGCCGTCATGAGTCCGCTGACCTGAGCATGCAGTCTGAGCCTTTAAAATAGTTGACCGGGCTCATGTCCGGCTCTTGATATTTACTATTAACAGATGTGTCTGTACTTGAATGACCCAGCCAAGCACCATTGCATGCCTGGGTCGTCATGACAGGCGTGTGTTCCCGGTCTGCTTCATTCCTTTTTCCTGATGAGTACTCTTTCCGATATGTCTTCCGCTCTGTCCATTCGGCAGCTAACCAAAACCTACGGCAACGGTTTCCAGGCCTTGAGTGGCATTGATCTGGACGTCGCCGAGGGTGATTTCTTCGCCTTGCTGGGCCCCAACGGCGCTGGCAAATCCACCACCATCGGTATCATTTCGACGCTGGTTAACAAGACCAGCGGTACGGTGAACATCTTTGGCCACGACCTGGATCGCGAGCCCGCCGCGCTCAAGCGTTGCATCGGTGTCGTGCCGCAGGAGTTCAACTTCAACCAGTTCGAGAAGACCCTGGACATCGTCGTCACTCAGGCGGGCTACTACGGCATCCCGGCGAAAATCGCCAAGGAGCGCGCCGAGCAGTACCTGACGCAGCTGGGGCTTTGGGAAAAGCGCGATGTGCCTTCTCGTTCGCTGTCCGGCGGCATGAAGCGGCGTCTGATGATCGCCCGTGCGCTGATTCACGAGCCGCGCCTGTTGATCCTCGATGAGCCCACTGCTGGTGTGGACATCGAGTTGCGCCGTTCGATGTGGACGTTCCTGACCGAACTGAATCAAAAAGGCATCACCATCATCCTCACCACGCACTACCTGGAAGAGGCCGAGCAGCTGTGCCGCAACATCGGCATTATCGACCACGGGGTGATCGTGCAGAACACCGGCATGAAGCAATTGCTCAGCACCCTGACTGTCGAAACCTTCGTGCTGGATCTGAAGGCGTCCTGGCAGACCGCGCCGCAGCTGCCCGGTTTCCCTTGCCGTTTGCTCGACAGCCACACCCTGGAAGTTCAGGTCGACAAGAATGTCGGCATCACCGCGCTGTTTAGCCAGCTCGCTTTCCAGAACATCGAAGTCTTGAGCCTGCGCAATAAATCCAATCGCCTTGAGGAGTTGTTTGTGTCCCTGGTGGAAAAAAACCTTGCGAAGGTGGCGCTATGACTGTGCAGAGCGGCGAGTTGCGCCCCAACCTGATTGCCCTGAAGACCATCGTTTACCGCGAGGTCCATCGCTTCATGCGGATCTGGCCGCAGACCCTGCTGCCGCCTGCGATCACCATGGTTCTGTACTTCGTGATCTTCGGTAACCTGATCGGCCGCCAGATTGGCGACATGGGCGGCTTTACCTACATGCAGTACATCGTGCCGGGGCTGATCATGATGTCGGTGATCACCAACTCCTACGGCAACGTGGTATCCAGCTTCTTTGGTGCCAAGTTTCAGCACTCCATCGAAGAACTGATGGTCTCGCCGGTTTCCCCGCACACCATTCTGGTCGGTTACACCCTGGGCGGTGTGTTGCGTGGTCTGATGGTCGGTTTCATCGTCACCATGCTGTCGATGTTTTTCACCGACCTGCAAGTGCACCACTTGGGCGTGACCATTCTGGTGGTGGTGTTGACCGCCACCATCTTCTCGCTGCTGGGCTTCATCAACGCAGTGTTCGCGCGCAACTTCGACGATATCTCGATCATCCCGACCTTCGTCCTGACCCCGCTGACTTACCTGGGCGGCGTGTTCTATTCGATCAACCTGTTGCCGCCGTTCTGGCAGACCGTGTCGCTGGCCAACCCGGTCCTGCACATGGTCAACGCCTTCCGCTACGGCATTCTGGGCGTCTCCGACATCAAGATCAGCATCGCCCTGGCGTTCATGATCGTGGCAACGTTTGTGCTGTACTTCGGCTGCGCACGGTTGCTGGTGAGCGGGCGCGGTATGCGTCAGTAACACATGCTTTGCGACCCGCCAGCCTGGCGGGTCGCCTGTCTGCCGAGAACGGCTGTTCAGGTTTTGCAACACACCATCACTTCCGACATTTCGATATTGCGCTGATCCTTGAAGCTTTCCGCTTCAAGGAATCACCATGCGCACAGGGATGATCGCGCTCGCGTCGGGGCTTGTGGCCTTACGCTTTCTGCCTGCTTTGCCGCCGACCTGGCTGTTGCTGCTGATGCCGATACTGGCGTTGATGCTGCTACCGCTTCGTACCTATCCACTGGCGCTGTTCCTGCTCGGTTTTACTTGGGCGTGTGTTTCTGCGCAGTGGGCGTTGAATGACCGTCTGGTTCATCGTCTGGACGGTCAGACGCTTTGGCTGCAAGGCAAGGTAGTCGGTTTGCCCAGTGTCGCCGAGGGCGTGGTGCGTTTCGAACTGGAAGGGGCAAGGTCGCGCAGGGCCATATTGCCTGCACGCATCCGGGTGGCGTGGTACGGCGGTCCGCAGGTCAACAGCGGTGAGCGCTGGCGCATGGCGGTCAAACTCAAGCGGCCGGCCGGGCTGGTCAATCCTGATGCTTTTGATTACGAAGCCTGGCTGTTGGCGCAGCGCATCGGTGCCACCGGTACGGTGGTGGATGGTCAACTGCTGACACCTGCGCACGGGGCGTGGCGCGACCTTATTCGTCAGCGCTTGCTGGCGGTCGATGCGCAGGGCAGAGAGGGCGGCTTGGCGGCGCTGGTGCTGGGCGATGGCTCCGGGTTGTCGAGCACCGATTGGCAGGTGCTGCAGGACACCGGCACGGTGCATCTGCTGGTGATTTCCGGCCAGCATATCGGTTTGCTGGCCGGGGTGATTTACGCGCTGGTCGCAGGCCTTGCACGCTGGGGGCTGTGGCCACGGGCTTTACCCTGGCTGCCTTGTGCCTGTGCGCTGGCGTTCATCGCTGCGCTGGGTTACGGGCTGCTGGCCGGTTTCGAGGTGCCGGTACGGCGTGCCTGTGTGATGGTCGCGATGGTGCTGCTGTGGCGTTTGCGCTTTCGGCACCTGGGCGTTGTCTGGCCGTTGTTACTGTCATTCAACGCGGTGCTGATTTTCGAGCCGCTGGTGACACTGCAGCCGGGGTTCTGGCTGTCTTTCGCGGCGGTTGGCATTCTGGTGCTGATTTTCAGTGGACGTCTCGGTGCCTGGAATTGGTGGCAAAGCTGGACGCGTGCGCAGTGGCTGATCGCAATTGGCTTGCTGCCTGTTCTGCTGGCGCTGAACCTGCCGATCAGCCTCAGCGGGCCGTTTGCCAATTTGCTGGCTGTGCCTTGGGTCAGCTTGATCGTCCTGCCGCCTGCGTTGCTTGGAACACTGCTGCTGCCGGTCCCTGTTGTGGGCGAAGGCTTGCTCTGGCTGGCCGGAGGAGCGCTGGAGTGGCTGTTTATGTTTCTCGGCTGGGTTGCCGCGGTCTTGCCCGCCTGGTTGCCCAGTGCAATGCCGGGCTGGACGTGGCTGCTTAGTCTGCTCGGGGCCTTCATTTTATTACTGCCCAAAGGCGTGCCGATGCGTCCGCTGGGTTGGCCATTGCTGTTGTTGTGCGTTTTTCCGCCGCTCGACTCAGTGCCTGCAGGCCAGGTAGAAGTATTGCAGTTGGACGTGGGGCAGGGCCTGGCCATTCTCCTGCGCACTCGAAATCACACGCTCTTGTACGACGCAGGTCCACGTTTCGGCGAGTTCGATATCGGTCAGCGCGTGGTCGTGCCCGCCATGCGCAAGGCCGGTGTGCGTCATCTGGACCTGATGTTGATCAGTCACGCCGACTCCGATCATGCCGGGGGCGCAGCGGCGGTTCATCAGGCATTTCCGGTTGACCGTGTACTGGGCGGTGAGCTGGCCAGGCTCGCGCCGCAACTCGACGCGCGCTTGTGTGAGAGCGATGCGCGCTGGGAGTGGGATGGGGTGGTGTTCTCCACCTGGCGCTGGGAGCAGGGGCCTGATGGCAATCCCGCATCCTGCATGTTGAGTGTCGACGCCGGGGGCGAGCGTCTGCTGCTGACGGGTGATATCGACGTCGACGCGGAACGTGCGGCAATCGCCAGCGGTTTCGACCTTCGTGCCCATTGGTTGCAGTCCCCGCATCACGGCAGCCGGACCTCGTCATCCAAAGTATTTCTTCAGGCCGTCGGAGCGGTTGGCGTGCTGATCTCCCGTGGCCGTAACAACGCCTTCGGCCACCCGCATCCGTTGGTCATGGCGCGTTATCGATGGCTGGGTATGGCCAGTTATGACAGCGCTGAGCTGGGCGCTGTCAGTCTGCGTCTGGGTACGTTCGGCACGCCGCAGGCAGAGCGCGCGCAACGGCGTTTCTGGCGTGACTGAGTGAAGGGATATCGATCTCGGCGTTCGGCACTTGGCGACCCTATGATAGAGTGGCGCCAATTTTTCGAGGGAGTGATCACTGTGTGGGAACTGGTCAAATCTGGCGGCTGGATGATGCTGCCGATTATTTTGAGCTCCATCGCCGCTGCCGGCATTATCATCGAGCGTCTGTGGACGCTGCGTGCCAGCCGTATCACGCCGCCGCATCTGCTCGGACAGGTCTGGCAGTGGATTCAGGAAAAGAAGCTCGACGGCGAAAAGCTCAAGCAACTGCGCGCCGACTCGCCTCTGGGTGAAATTCTCGCCGCAGGTCTGGCCAATTCCAGGCACGGTCGCGAGATCATGAAGGAATGCATCGAAGAAGCCGCCGCCCGGGTTATCCATGAACTGGAGCGCTACCTGAGCGCGCTGGGTTCGATTGCCGCCATGGCACCGCTGCTTGGCTTGCTGGGTACGGTGCTGGGCATGATCGATATTTTCGGCTCGTTCAACAGTTCGGGGGCCACGGCCAATGCCGGTGTGCTCGCCGGTGGTATCTCCAAGGCGCTGATCTGTACCGCGTCGGGCCTTATCGTGGCTATTCCGGCAATCTTCTTTCATCGCTTTCTGCAAAGTCGCGTCGATGAGCTGGTGGTCGGCATGGAGCAGCAGGCCATTCGTCTGGTTGAAGTGGTGCAGGGCGACCGCGATGTCGATCTGATCGACGCCAAAATCGATCTCAAGTCGCTGGCCAGAGCGGGCGGGGGCAAGAAGAAGTGAAATTTCGCCGTCGCAGACCCCGGGAAAACATCGACATCAATCTGGTCTCTCTGATTGATGTGGTGTTCATCCTGCTGCTGTTTTTCATCGTGACGACCACGTTCACCCGTGAAACCCAGCTGCGGGTGGATCTGCCACAGGCGGTCACCGGTACGCCGGAGGTGGACGCCAGCGCTAAGCATCTGGACATCGCCATCAACGCCGACGGGATCTTCTCGCTGAACAACCAACTGTTGCCCAAGAACGATCTGGCAACCCTGATCGAAGCGCTGCAACGCGAGTCGGCGGGCGATACCAGCCTGCCGTTGTCGATCAGTGCCGACGGCAAGACCCCGCACCAATCGGTGATTACGGCCATGGATGCGGCGGGTAAACTGGGTTTCAGCCATTTGCGCATGACCACTGTCGAGGCCACGCCGGCTAACTGATGGCATTTACCGACCGTTTGCTTGATGCCTGGTACAAGGGCCACCCTGCGCTGGCGCTTTTGCGTCCGCTCGAATGCCTTTATCGGCGTGTCGTCGATGGCAAACGCGCGCGCTTTCTGGCGGGTGAGGGCAGCATCTACCGCGCTCCGGTGCCGGTTATTGTGGTGGGTAATATTACCATCGGCGGCACTGGCAAGACGCCACTGATTCTATGGATGATCGAGCACTGCCGTCGTCGTGGCCTGCGTGTCGGTGTGGTCAGTCGCGGTTATGGTGCCAAGCCTCCCAGCCTGCCGTGGCGCGTCAAGGCCGACCAAAGTGCCAGCGAGGCGGGCGATGAGCCTTTGCTCATCGTCAAACGCAGTGGCGTGCCGCTGATGATCGATCCGGATCGCAGTCGCGCCGTGCAGGCCCTGCTCGCTGCCGAGCCTCTGGATCTGATTCTTTCCGACGATGGCCTGCAACATTATCGTCTGGCCCGCGATCTGGAGCTGGTGCTGATCGATGCCGCCCGCGGGCTGGGCAACCTTCGTTGTCTGCCTGCCGGGCCATTGCGCGAGCCGGTTGAGCGCCTAGGCAGTGTCGACGCTTTGCTTTACAACGGCGCGATGGCTGATCGTGATGATGGCTACGCATTTATGCTCAAACCGTCAGCCCTTATCAATCTTCGCAGTGGCGAACGCCAGCCGGTGGATTATTTCCCGGCCGGGCAGGCGCTGCATGCGGTCGCCGGAATCGGCAATCCTCAACGTTTCTTCAATACCCTCGAAGGATTACACTGGCGGCCGGTGGCTCACGCGTTCGCCGACCATGCGGTCTACAGTGCCCATGCGCTGACATTTACACCGGCATTGCCCTTGGTCATGACCGAGAAGGATGCGGTGAAATGTCGTGCCTTTGCAGCCGATGACTGGTGGTATCTGGCAGTGGATGCAGTACCGTCCGATGCTTTTGTCGACTGGTTCGATGAGCAACTGCTAAGTCTCTCTCCATGATTGCTTCAGGATCTCCTATGGACACCAAACTACTCGATATCCTCGCTTGCCCTGTGTGCAAGGGACCATTGAAGCTCAGCGCCGACAAGACCGAGCTGATCAGCAAAGGGGCAGGCCTTGCCTACCCGGTACGCGACGGCATCCCGGTGATGCTCGAAAGCGAAGCGCGCACCTTGAGCACCGATGAGCGGCTGGAAAAATGACAGCAGCGTTCACCGTTGTCATTCCTGCGCGTTATGGCTCCAGCCGCTTCCCCGGCAAGCCACTGAAAACCATTGCTGGCAAGCCCATGGTCCAGCTTGTCTGGGAGCAGGCGTGCAAAAGCAGCGCCGAGCGTGTGGTGATTGCCACCGACGATGCGCGCATCGTCGAGGCTTGTCAGGCTTTTGGTGCAGAAGTGCTGCTGACCCGCGAGGATCACAATTCCGGCACCGATCGTCTGGCCGAGGTGGCTGCGCAACTGGGGCTGGCTGCTGATGCGATTGTGGTCAATGTGCAAGGCGACGAGCCGATGATCCCGCCTGCGGTGATCGATCAGGTGGCGTCCAACCTGGCGGCTCACCCCGAAGCCGGCATGTCTACGCTGGCCGAGCCTATCGACGATGTGGCCGCGTTGTTCAACCCGAACATCGTCAAGGTCGCAACAGACATCAACGGCCTGGCGCTGACGTTCAGCCGTGCCCCGTTGCCTTGGGCGCGTGACGCGCTGGCCGCAAACAGGGACGAGTTGCCCGCTGGCGTGCCTTATCGTCGTCATATCGGTATTTACGCCTATCGTGCGGGCTTTCTTCATGACTTCGTTAGCTGGGGTCCGTGCTGGCTGGAAAACACAGAAAGCCTGGAGCAACTGCGTGCGTTGTGGAATGGCGTGCGAATTCACGTTGCCGACGCGCTTGAAGCGCCACCCGGTGGCGTCGATACGCCTGAAGACCTGGAGCGCGTAAGGCGCTTGCTGGAGGGTTGATGCGCTTCGTCCAGTGGTTCGGGAAGGCGAGAGTATGACCTTGCAGGTGCAGTCCGCGATTTCCCTCAAACCTTTCAACACCTTTGGCGTGGATGTTCAGGCCCGCTTGTTTGCCGAAGCGCATAGCGATGACGATGTTCGCGAGGCGCTGGCGTATTCGGTCGAGCACGATGTACCGCTGCTGGTTATTGGCGGTGGCAGTAACCTGCTGCTCAGCAGTGACGTGCAGTCATTGGTGCTGCGCATGGCCAGTCGCGGCATTCGCATCGTGCATGAGGACTGTCTCGAGTCGATTGTCGAGGCAGAGGCTGGCGAGCCCTGGCATCCGTTCGTGCAGTCCTGTCTGGAGCTGGGGCTGGCGGGGCTGGAAAACCTCAGTCTGATTCCAGGCACCGTTGGGGCGGCACCCATGCAGAACATCGGTGCTTATGGCGTCGAGATCAAGGATGTATTCCATAGCCTGACTGCGCTGGATCGTGAAACGGGTGAATTGCGCGAGTTTTCCCTGGAGGACTGTGCGTTCGGCTACCGCGACAGCGTGTTCAAGCATCAGGTCGCGCGCTGGTTGATCCTGCGGGTGCGCTTCAAGCTTAGCCGCGTAGCCAATCTGCACCTTGAATATGGTCCGGTTCGTCAGCGTCTCGACGAGTTGGATATCGATAAACCGACGCCTTTCGATGTCAGCCGGGCAATCTGCGCCATTCGCAGTGAAAAGCTGCCTGACCCAGCGGTGCTGGGCAATGCCGGCAGTTTCTTCAAAAACCCGATTATCCCTGCCCAACTGTACGCGACGATCAAACAGCAGCACCCTGGTGTCGTCGGCTACCCGCAGGACGATGGCCGGGTGAAGCTGGCAGCGGGGTGGTTGATCGAGCAGGCTGGCTGGAAGGGTTATCGTGACGGCGACGCTGGCGTGCATAAGCTCCAGTCGCTGGTACTGGTCAATTACGGGCAGGCCAGTGGCTTGCAGCTATTGAACCTTGCGCGTCGCATCCAAAGCGACATCGTCGAGCGTTTTGGTGTAGAGCTGGAAATGGAGCCGAACCTCTACTGAGGTCTGACTGCCACCCTAGTAGTGAAACCGGGCGACGCTTTGCTCGTCCGCGATCTTTGGAAATGTAGGAGCGGACTCGTCCGCGATGGGCTGCGAAGCGGACCCAAAACCGGCCATCTTGTTTGTATCTGGTGCACCGAGGCAGCTGGTTTTGCTGCCGGTTCCCGGCAGTTCGCGGACAAGCGAAGCGTCGCCCGGTCCGCTCCTGCAGTCGATGTATTTCCCTGAGTCACAGACGTAAAAAAGCCCCGTCTGTCTGCACAGGCGGGGCTTTTTCATGGGCCGGAGTTAGGCGAGTGGTTTAGGCTCGTTTTCTTTCTCGGCTTCATGTTGCGGTTTGACTGCTGGTTGCTCAGTCGCCGCTTCTTCAGTCTTTTCCTCGATAGCCTGAGAAGGCTGGACCGATTCTGCTTCAGCGGCAACAGGTGCTGCTTCGGCGATGACTGGAGTGCTGGCCGCGGCGGCTTCCTGCTGACGGCGTGCTTCTTCTTCACGCTTGCGACGACGAACTTCACGAGGATCGTTCGGTGCACGGCCGGTGCTGCTGACCGGTGCGACCGGTGTTTCCACGATCACAGGTTGTTGCTCTGCAGGTGCAGGCGCTGCTTCTTCGACGGCCTTGGGCGCGACGTAAGGAGCAGGCTCCTCCTTCACGACGACAGGCTCGGCAGCAGTAGCGGCAGGCGTTGGCAGTTCGGACGATTCAGTGGCTGGCACTTCTTCATGAGCCGCTGCTTCGACAGGCGCTTGTGGCGCTGGCTCTAGCGTTGGTGTGAACGGTACGACGCGCTCGGCATGCGGCGCTTCGAACAGTTCGGTCTGCGCGGCAATGGCAGGTGCTTCGACCGCAGCAGGTTGAACCTCTACTTCCGGAGCCGGTTTGGCGACTGGCGCATTATCCGCAACCGGCGCTTCAACGGCAGGCGCTTCAACGACCGGTTCTGCTGCTGCCGGAGTTTCTGGAGTGGATGCTTCAATTGCCGGTGCGTCAGCTTCCGGTGCCTTGGCAGTATTGGCTTCGGCAACAGGCGCTTGCTGTGCAGGCTCTACGGCTGGAGCGTCTACAGTGCTGTTGGCTCGCTCGGCCTGCTGGTGTGCATCGGCTTCTGCTGTGGCGCTGATCACGCCGCCAGCCGCAGCTGCTGCGGTGAATCCCAGACCAGCCGACAGATCGGTGGCGCTGCTGCCTTGTTCAGCATTTTCTGCCGAGCCGTTTTCTTCGGAACCGTTTTCTTCAGAGCCTTCGATCACGTTGCCATTGGCATCACGTTGACGCTCACGACGGTTGCTGCGACGACGCTGGCCACGGGAGCGGCGGCGAGGGCGGTCGCCTTCGCTACCGTCGTTGCCTTCCTGGTTCTCGTCATTGATCTGCTCTTCGTTGAGCAGTACTTCCTCTTCGCTCACGGCAGCCGCGGCCTGTTCGGCGCGTGGTTGACGTTCTTCGCGAGGCGCGCGCGGCTGGCGTTCTTCGCGTGGTGCGCGTTCAGGACGCTCTTCACGAGCAAGGTTTACGGCAGGGGCTGCATCCAGAGGCTCGCGCAGTTCGCGGACCGGACGATCTTCGCGTGCTTCACGAGGCTTGCGCTCGCGGGAAGTACGGGCTGGACGCTCTTCACGTGGTGCTGAATCCTCGCGGGCTTCACGTGGTTCGCGAACGGTACGCTCTTCACGAGGTGCGCGTTCTTCACGAGGTGCACGCTCCTCACGTGGGGCGCGCTCTTCGCGCGGCGCGCGTTCGGCACGTTCCTCGCGGGGGGCGCGTTCTTCACGAGGCTTACGCTCTTCGTCACGACGGTTGTTACGGCCACGGCTCTGTTGGCGACCGTTGCGGCGTTCCTCGTTACGGGCCGGACGCTGTTCGGCAGCAGGTTTTTCAACCACTACCGGAGCGGCAGGCTCTTCCTTGGTCGCAAACAGGCTGACCAGGGATTTCACCAGGCCCTTGAACAGGCTCGGCTCGTGAGCGACCGGTGCAGGCGTTGGGGCAGGCGCAACGGCTTCTACCGGAACCGGCGCATTGGCACGAGCAGGTGCAGTCTTGACGGCTGCTTCCTGGCGAACAAGAGTGCGGGTTGCGGCAGCCAGCGGGGCGATTTCTTCCACTTCGGCTGCAGCCGCGGCGATTTCGTAGCTGGTCTGGCTGTTGTGTGCTTCCGGGCTGTCATCACGCAGACGCTGAACTTCGAAGTGCGGAGTTTCCAACTGGTCGTTCGGCAGGATGATGATGCGCGCACGGGTGCGCAGTTCGATCTTGGTGATCGAGTTGCGTTTCTCGTTGAGCAGGAACGCAGCGACCGGGATCGGCACCTGAGCGCGCACTTCTGCAGTGCGGTCTTTCAGGGCTTCTTCTTCGATCAGGCGCAGGATGGCCAGCGACAGCGATTCAACATCACGGATGATGCCGGTGCCGTTGCAGCGAGGGCAGACAATGCCGCTGCTTTCGCCCAACGATGGGCGCAGACGCTGGCGGGACATTTCCAGCAGGCCGAAGCGTGAAATGCGACCGATCTGAACGCGGGCGCGGTCGGCTTCCAGGCTTTCGCGGACTTTTTCTTCCACGGCGCGCTGGTTCTTGGCCGGTGTCATGTCGATGAAGTCGATGACGATCAGGCCGCCGATGTCGCGCAGACGCAATTGACGGGCGATTTCCTCAGCCGCTTCAAGGTTGGTCTGCAGGGCGGTTTCTTCGATGTCGCTGCCTTTGGTGGCGCGCGCCGAGTTGATGTCGATGGATACCAGGGCTTCGGTCGGATCGATGACGATGGAGCCGCCGGAAGGCAGTTCGACCACGCGCTGGAAGGCGGTTTCGATCTGGCTTTCGATCTGGAAGCGGTTGAACAGTGGAACGCTGTCTTCGTACAGTTTGATCTTGCTGGCGTACTGCGGCATCACCTGACGGATGAAGGTCAGGGCTTCTTCCTGGGCTTCGACGCTGTCGATCAGGACTTCGCCGATATCCTGACGCAGGTAGTCACGGATGGCGCGGATGATGACGTTGCTTTCCTGATAGATCAGGAAAGGGGCCGAACGGTCCAGGGACGCTTCCTTGATGGCGGTCCACAGTTGCAGCAGGTAATCGAGGTCCCACTGCATTTCCTCGCTGCTGCGGCCCAGGCCGGCAGTACGAACGATCAGACCCATGTCGGCTGGAGCGATCAGGCCGTTGAGGGCTTCACGCAATTCGTTGCGCTCTTCGCCTTCGATACGGCGCGAGATGCCACCGGCGCGAGGGTTGTTCGGCATCAGGACCAGATAGCGGCCTGCGAGGCTGATGAAGGTGGTCAGGGCTGCGCCCTTGTTGCCACGCTCTTCTTTCTCGACCTGAACGATGACTTCCTGGCCTTCGCTCAGGACGTCCTTGATGTTGACGCGGCCTTCAGGGGCTTTCTTGAAGTACTCGCGGGAGATTTCCTTGAGGGGCAGAAAGCCGTGGCGCTCAGAGCCGAAATCGACAAAGGCAGCCTCAAGGCTGGGTTCGATGCGAGTGATTCGGCCTTTATAGATGTTGGCCTTCTTCTGCTCGCGTGCACCTGACTCGATGTCCAGGTCGTAGAGGCGCTGGCCGTCTACCAGTGCAACACGCAACTCTTCGGGTTGAGTTGCGTTAATCAGCATTCTTTTCATGTAGTACCGTCGGTTTCCGGGCTGCCGGAAACGGCGTTCGGCACACACGACTTCTCACGGTCGGTGTCAGGGCACGTCAGGAGTGGTTGGACACTCCAGTGTCTAGCGAGGTCCTCGCCCAGAGGGGGCGGAGGGTCGCGACGACGTTTCCTGCTTGCTGTGGTGGCATAAGACACCCTTTTCAGCAAAAGCTTTGTCAGGAGGAGGAATCGACCATCGGTAGCGGACGAGATGAAGCGTCTAGAACAAGCCTTGTGCTACACAGTCCGATGGTTGTGCGTCTCCACCCTACACGTATCCCTGATAATTCGGGTGCTGCCGCGCGCAGAATCCGCAGCGGGTTGGCATTTACCGCGATCTTCGATAGGGAAGGTCGCGCATCATGGCTTGAGGCGTTGTTCCCGAAGCATTCGCTCGTAGCGTCTGAAAGCGACTGCACTTTGTGAACTGGCCATGAACTGTCCGCACCGTCAGCGAGCTGTCTGCTCTGCTGTCAGGCGTGTTTCCGGCCTCATGTCACCTGCGCTCGTTACGTTTTCAGCGTGCTCCGTTGTCACCGAACACTGCGTAGGACGGCCTCCCGTCCTTGTGAATTGCGTTGGTCAGGGCCGGTTGTCAACCGTTGGTCCGCTGTCCGGCCGCTTTTGGCGGCGTTCGCGACTATAGCAGCAATCATTAAGTGCTTCAAATCCATAAAAAATTGTTATCATTTGCGACATGACGAATATTGCCCCTCCAACCCCCGGCGTCCAGCTGGTTGAGGTTGCCCCGGAACTTGCCGGTCAACGCATCGATAATTTTCTGATCACTTATCTCAAGGGTGTGCCCAAAACCTTGATTTACCGCATTTTGCGCAAAGGCGAAGTGCGTGTGAACAAGGGGCGGATCAAGCCGGAGTATAAGTTGCAGGCAGGCGATATCGTGCGCATTCCTCCTGTACGCGTGCCTGAGCGCGACGAGCCGGTGCCGGTTGCGCAGGCTCTGCTGCAGCGCCTCGAGGCTGCGATTGTCTACGAAGACAAGGCGCTGATCGTGCTCAACAAGCCTGCGGGTATCGCTGTGCATGGCGGCAGCGGCCTGAGCTTCGGGGTAATCGAAGCATTCCGTCAGTTGCGTCCGGATGCCAAGGAGCTTGAACTTGTGCACCGCCTGGACCGCGATACATCGGGCCTGCTGATGATTGCCAAGAAACGCAGCATGCTGCGCCACCTGCACGAAGCCTTGCGCGGTGACGGTGTCGACAAGCGCTACATGGCGCTGGTCCGCGGTAACTGGGCAACGGCTCAAAAGCAGGTGCGTGCGCCACTGATGAAAAGCAATCTGCGTTCCGGCGAGCGCATGGTCGAGGTCAATGAAGAGGGTAAGGAGGCCCTGACGATTTTCAAGGTGCTGCGTCGTTTCGGTGACTTTGCCACCATGGTCGAAGCCAAGCCGGTGACCGGGCGCACGCACCAGATCCGCGTGCACACGCTGCATGCGGGGCACGCCATTGCAGGTGATACCAAATACGGTGACGAGAATTTCAGTCGCGAAATTCGCGATCTGGGCGGCAAGCGTCTGTTTCTGCACGCCTACATGCTGACGGTGCCGATGCCCGATGGCAGCAAACTGAATGTGCAGGCGCCTGTGGATGAAATGTGGGCCAAGACAGTGGAGCGTTTGAGTGCGCCGTGATTACGATCTGTTGATTTTTGACTGGGACGGCACGCTGGCCGACTCTGTGGGGCGAATTGTTCTGGCCATGCGTACCGCGGCTATCGAGACTGATCTTGAGGTTCGTGACGATCCGGCGATCAAGGGCATTATCGGTCTGGGTCTGCCCGAGGCGATTCGAACCCTTTATCCGCAGATCAGTGACAATCAGGTGATCGACTTTCGGCAGCGCTATGCTGACAGCTATATGGCAATGGATAACGTGCCTTCGCCGCTGTTCGAGGGCGTTTTGGAGTCGATGCAGGCGTTTCGCGAGGACGGCTATCGTCTGGCGGTCGCTACCGGCAAGGCGCGCCGTGGGCTGGATCGGGTGCTACAAGCCAATGGCTGGGGCGATTACTTCGATGCCACCCGGGCTGCCGACGAAACCGCCAGCAAGCCGGACCCGCTGATGTTGAACGAGATCATGGCGCATTGTGATGTTGCGCCGCAGCGTTCGTTGATGATTGGCGATGCGTCATTCGATCTGCTGATGGCCCGCAACGCAGGTATGGATTCGGTTGCGGTGGGTTATGGCGCTCAGTCGCTGGAGTCGTTGCGCCAGTTTCAGCCACGATTGGCTATTGAGCATTTTTCCGAGCTGCGCACCTGGTTGAATGGGCGCGGCGTCTAGTTTTAGGGTTGGAGTGATTGGAACATGTCTGACGAATGGAAGGCACCCGTCTCGCAAAGTGCGGACGAGGGCGTCAATGGCAAGGAAGAAGCAAAAAGCTGGAAACTTCTTGAAAAGACGCTGCTGGCCAGCGTTCAGGAGCAGCGTCGTGCGCGTCGCTGGGGGATCTTCTTCAAGCTGCTGACGTTCGCGTTTCTGTTCGTTGCAGTGGTTGTTCCGATGCTGGATTTCGAAGGTGGTACATCGCGCCGCTCCAGCCACACTGCGCTGATTGATGTGCAGGGGGTGATTGCCGACAAGGAGTCGGCCAGTGCCGAGAATATCGTCACGGCGCTGCAGAAGGCGTTCGAGGATGAGAAAACCAAGGGCGTGATTCTGCGTATCAACAGCCCGGGCGGCAGTCCTGTGCAGTCGGGCTATGTCTATGACGAAATCCGTCGTCTGCGTGCTGCAAAGCCGGACATCAAGGTTTATGCGGTCATTACCGACCTGGGTGCTTCGGGTGCTTATTACATCGCCAGCGCTGCCGACCAGATCTACGCCGACAAGGCCAGTCTGGTGGGTTCGATCGGTGTGACGGCGGCCGGGTTCGGGTTTGTCGGTGCCATGGACAAGCTCGGCGTTGATCGTCGTACCTACACGTCGGGCGAGCACAAGGCATTTCTTGACCCGTTCCAGCCGCAGAAGGCCGATGAGACGCAGTTCTGGCAAGGTGTGCTGGACACAACGCATCGTCAGTTCATTGCCAGCGTCAAGCAGGGTCGTGGCGATCGTCTGAAGGACAAGGATCATCCCGAGCTGTTTTCGGGGCTGATCTGGACCGGTGAGCAGGCCGTTGCGCTCGGTCTGGTGGACGGTCTGGGCAGCGCTAGTTATGTCGCGCGGGATGTGATCAAGGAAAAGGATATCGTTGAATACACCGTCGAAGAGTCGCCTTTTGATCGCTTTTCGAAAAAGCTGGGCACCAGTATCGCTGAGCGCATTGCCATGCTGGTCGGCTTCAACGGTCCAAGCCTGCGCTGACGGCTTGATGTAGAAACAAAGAACCCGGCCAATGGCCGGGTTCTTTGTCTGAGCGTCAGGGTACGCTGATCCCTTCCTTTATTAGCATGTCCACAAGGCGTATCAGTGGCAGGCCGATCAGGCTGGTCGCGTCGCTGCCTTCGGTGCTGCGAAACAGGCTGACCCCCAACCCTTCAGCCTTGAAGCTGCCGGCGCAGTCATAAGGTTGCTCTGCATGCAGATAGCGTTCGATGCTGGCTTGATCGAGTTCGCGCATGTGCACGGTAAAGGGTACGCAATCGACCTGGTACTTGCCTGTCGAGCTATTAAGCAGGGCCAGTCCGGTCAGAAAGGTCACGCTGGTGCCACTGGCAGCCGTCAGTTGCTCAAGTGCACGCTCGAAGGTGTGGGGCTTGCCGAGTATCTGTCCGTTCAGGACGGCGACCTGGTCGGAGCCAATGATCAGGTGGGCCGGATATTCGCCCGCCAGCGCCTCGGCTTTCTCTAAGGCAAGGCGCCGAACGAGGTCGTGTGCGGTCTCGTCCGGTCGGTGACTTTCATCAATGTCCGGGGACTTGCAGGTGAATGGCAGGCGCAGACGAGTGAGCAGTTCGCGCCGGTATGAAGAGCTGGAGGCAAGGAGCAGGGATGGCATGCGGATCTCCGTAGGCTGAGCGTCGATTCTAAAGAGTGGCCGGAGTGACGAACAGGCCTGAATTTCCTTTGACATGCCAAGGGGGCATCCCTAGAATGCTGCGCCTATGTTGAATGACCCGATTCCATCTCACGTTGACCCGCGCAAATTGTCTGATCGCGGCACTACCCTTCAGGGTGAAGTGCTGCTGGGCGATTTGAAGAGACTCTGCGACCCGCTTGCCGATACTGTCGGTACGGTGCAGGCGAAATTCGTTTTTGAGCGTGACGAACGCCGTTCTGTGGTTATACACAGTTCGATAGACGTCCCGGTCAAGATGGTTTGCCAGCGTTGTCTTGAGCTGGTGACCCTGCCGATCCACAGCGAATGCAGTTACGCCGTGGTGAAGGAGGGTGCGAATACCCAGTCGTTACCGAAAGGTTATGACGTGCTGGAACTGGGCGAAGATCCTTTGGATCTGCTGGCATTGATCGAGGAGGAGCTATTGCTCGCCTTGCCCATTGTGCCTGCTCATCATCCTGAAGAATGCCAGCAACCGGCGGGTCTCGATGAGCCCGAACCGAGCGTGGACGAGGTAACGCGGTCCAACCCGTTCAGTGTATTGGCGCAGTTAAAGCGTGACCCAAACGTTTAGGAGTTAATCAATTATGGCTGTTCAGCAGAACAAAAAATCCCGCTCTGCCCGTGACATGCGTCGTTCGCACGACGCTCTTGAGGCAAGCACTCTGTCGGTAGAAAAGACCACTGGTGAAATTCACCTGCGTCACCACGTATCGCCAGAAGGCGTATACCGTGGTCGTAAAGTGATCGACAAGGGCGCTGACGAGTAATTTCTTGTCCGCTCCGATCATCGCGATCGACGCAATGGGCGGGGACTTCGGTCCCCGCAACATTGTTCAGGCAAGCCTCGCGTGCCTGACAGCTACGCCCTCGCTTCATCTGGTCCTCGTCGGCCAAGCCTCCCTGATTGAAGAACTCATTGCCCGTCGTGGTGCTGTGGATCGCTCGCGCCTGCGTGTCGTAAACGCCAATGAAGCCATTGCAATGGACGAGCGCCCGTCCCAGGCCCTGCGTGGCAAGCCTGACTCGTCCATGCGCGTTGCGCTTGAGCTTGTTGCGAGCGGGCAGGCCCAGGCATGTGTCAGCGCTGGTAATACCGGTGCGTTGATGGCGCTTTCGCGGTTTGTGCTCAAGACCTTGCCCGGTATCGACCGTCCCGCGATGATCGCAGCCATTCCCACCCGTTCTGGCCATTGCCAGTTGCTCGACCTGGGTGCGAACGTCGATTGCAGCGCCGAGGCGCTTTATCAGTTTGCGGTAATGGGCTCTGTTCTTGCCGAGACCCTGGGCGTCACAAAACCCAGGGTTGCCTTGCTTAACGTGGGCACGGAAGACATCAAGGGCAATCAGCAGGTCAAGCTTGCCGCCGGTCTTTTGCAGGCAGCTCAGGGGCTCAACTACATTGGCTACATCGAAGGCGATGGCTTGTACCGGGGTGAGGCTGACGTCGTGGTGTGTGATGGCTTTGTCGGCAATGTATTGCTCAAGTCGAGCGAGGGGCTGGCGACCATGATTGCCGCCAGAATCGATACACTGTTCAACCGCAACCTGCTGAGCAGGGCGGTCGGAGCGCTGGCGTTGCCGTTGCTCAGGCGACTGCAGACTGATCTGGCACCTGCCCGTCATAATGGCGCGAGCTTGCTCGGGTTGCAGGGGGTTGTGGTGAAAAGCCACGGTTCGGCCAGTGTTTCAGGGTTCCAGAGTGCGATTCAGCGAGCGATCGTTGAATCCCGTGAAAACCTGCCGCAGCGCCTGAAGGGGCGGCTTGAATTGCTGCTTCAGAACGGCCAAACCTGAAAATGTGACGCATCAGACTGGTCAGTCATCCAACCGATCAGTCATATAAATTTGAATACCCGCGTTCGGCCTGTCCGGACGCCCATTTTGGCGACAATAATTCAGAGGCTTGTCAAATGTCTGCATCCCTCGCATTCGTCTTTCCGGGTCAAGGATCGCAATCGCTCGGCATGCTCGCCGAGCAAGGCGCGCAACATCCGTTGATTCTCGATACTTTCGAGCAGGCTTCCGAAGCCCTTGGCTATGACCTGTGGGCGTTGACCCAGAGCGGTCCTGTCGAGTTGCTCAATCAGACCGACAAGACCCAGCCTGCCATTCTGACTGCTTCCATAGCCTTGTGGCATGTGTGGCTGGCCGAGGGCGGCGCCGTTCCCGCGTTCGTCGCAGGTCACAGTCTGGGTGAATACAGTGCGCTGGTAGCTGCGCAAAGCCTGAGTCTGGCTGATGCGGTGAAGCTCGTTGAGCGTCGCGGTCAGTTGATGCAGGAAGCGGTGCCGGCCGGTCAAGGCGGCATGGCCGCCATTCTGGGTCTTGATGATGCCGACGTTATCGCTGCCTGTGCCGAAGCAGCACAGGGCGAAGTTGTCAGTGCGGTTAATTTCAACTCGCCGGGCCAGGTGGTGATCGCCGGTTCCGCCGAGGCCGTCAAGCGCGCCATGGAGCTGTGCAAGGCGCGGGGTGCCAAGCGTGCATTGCCGTTGCCGGTCAGCGTGCCGTCGCACTGCGAACTGATGCGTCCGGCCGCCGAGCGTTTCGCCGAGGCTGTTGAAGCCATTGAATGGCAAGCGCCTGAAATCGCATTGGTACAGAACGTCAGTGCCAGCGCAGTCAGTGACCTGGCGACGCTCAAGCGTGACTTGCTGGAACAGCTGTACAAGCCGGTTCGCTGGGTTGAATCCATTCAATGCCTGGCGAGCCGTGGTGCGACCCAGCTTGTGGAGTGTGGGCCGGGTAAAGTCCTGGCCGGTCTGAACAAGCGTTGCGCCGAAGGCGTGATTACTTACAACCTTGATACCCCGGACGCCTTTGCCGCCGCGCGCGCGGCACTGGCCTGATTAGGAGAAGCCTGTATGAGCCTTCAAGGTAAAGTTGCACTGGTAACCGGTGCGAGTCGCGGTATTGGTCAAGCCATCGCCCTGGAATTGGGTCGCAATGGTGCTCTCGTTGTGGGCACCGCGACCTCTGAGTCCGGCGCCGAGCGCATCAGTGCGACGTTCAAGGAAAACGGCATCGAAGGCTTTGGCCTGATGCTCGATGTCTGCGATGCCGAGTCTGTGAATTCGGTCCTGTCGACCATTCAGGAGCGCGTCGGTGCACCGTTGATTCTGGTCAATAATGCCGGCATCACCCGTGATAATCTGATGATGCGCATGAAAGATGACGAATGGTATGACGTCGTCAACACCAATCTGAATAGCCTTTTCCGCCTTTCCAAGGGTGTTTTGCGCGGCATGACCAAAGCGCGTTGGGGCCGTATTATCAGCATTGGTTCGGTTGTGGGTGCCATGGGCAACGCCGGTCAAGTAAACTATGCTTCCGCGAAGGCCGGGCTGGAAGGTTTCAGCAGGGCTCTGGCCCGTGAAGTGGGCTCGCGGGCAGTAACCGTGAACTCGGTTGCGCCTGGTTTCATCGACACCGATATGACGCGTGAGCTGCCTGAGGCTCAGCGTGAGTCACTGATTACCCAGATACCCCTGGGCCGTCTGGGGCAGGCCGAAGAGATTGCGCATGTAGTCGCTTTTCTTGCCTCCGAAGGCGCAGGGTACGTTACCGGGGCCACAATCCCTGTTAACGGCGGCATGTACATGAGCTAATGTGACCACCTGTTTCAAAAAAATGTCATACGAGCTGTCTAAAATCCGTTATAAAGCTGCAATCTATGCGTGGGCAAAGGTACGGTTGGGCATAAGGGGAGAGCGTTAAGCTTGAAATTCGCAAAACCTCTTCTATACACTTACCCACTGGCCAGATGCCTGAACATTTCCACTAGGAGTTAAAACTAGGTATGAGCACCATCGAAGAGCGCGTCAAGAAAATCGTTGCAGAGCAACTTGGCGTCAAATCAGAAGAGGTTGTCAACACTGCTTCTTTCGTTGAAGACCTGGGCGCTGACTCCCTGGACACTGTCGAGCTGGTAATGGCTCTGGAAGAGGAATTCGAGACCGAAATCCCTGACGAAGAAGCGGAAAAGATCACTACCGTTCAAGCAGCAATCGACTACGTCACTAGCCACCAGGCTTAAGATTTGTAATCGCTGACTGCTGTCACGGGAAAACCGCACTGCTTTAACCGGCGTGCGGTTTTTTCTTTAGAAAACGCTGTGATTGTTCGTAAATGATTGTTCCGTAAACAAGAGAGAAGGAGAGTCCTGTGTCGCGTAGACGCGTCGTGGTCACCGGGATGGGCATGCTTTCGCCACTGGGCAATGACGTGCCCAGCAGTTGGCAGGGCATTCTGGCGGGCCGCAGTGGCATTGGCCTTATCGAGCACACGGACTTGTCAGCCTTCACCACCCGTTTCGGCGGTTCGGTCAAGGGTTTCAACGTCGAAGAATACCTCGCGCCCAAAGAAGCGCGCCGGCTCGATCTCTTCATTCAGTATGGCCTCGCGGCCAGCTTTCAGGCGGTGCGTAATGCAGGCCTCGAAGTCACTGATGCAAACCGTGAGCGCATCGGCGTCGCTATGGGTTCGGGTATCGGTGGTCTGACCAACATCGAAAACAGCAGTCGTCTGCTGCACGAGCAAGGCCCAGGACGGATTTCACCGTTTTTCGTGCCGGGCTCGATCATCAACATGATTTCCGGTTTCCTGTCTATCCATCTGGGTGCACAGGGGCCTAACTATTCCATTGCGACGGCTTGCACCACGGCAACCCACTGCATCGGCATGGCGGCGCGTAACATCGCCTATGACGAAGCGGACGTGATGATTGCCGGTGGTGCTGAAATGGCTGCCTGTGGCCTGGGGCTGGGTGGTTTCGGTGCCGCACGTGCGCTGTCGACTCGCAACGACGACCCGACGCGTGCCAGCCGTCCCTGGGACAAAGGCCGTGATGGTTTCGTCCTGTCTGACGGTGCCGGTGCGATGGTGCTTGAAGAGCTTGAACACGCCAAAGCACGCGGCGCGACCATCTACGCTGAACTGGTCGGGTTTGGCATGAGCGGCGATGCTTATCACATGACCTCGCCACCTGATGACGGTGCCGGTGCTGCACGCTGCATCGTCAATGCGTTGCGTGATGCGAAGGTCAATGCCGATCAGGTGCAGTACATCAACGCACACGGTACGTCGACGCCTGCGGGCGATCTGGCCGAGGCCTCTGCGATCAAGTCGGTGTTTGGTGATCACGCCTACAAGCTGGCTGTCAGTTCGACCAAGTCGATGACCGGCCACCTGCTGGGCGCCGCCGGTGCTGTCGAGGCGATCTTCAGCGTGCTGGCAATGGTTGATCAGGTGGCTCCGCCGACCATCAACCTGGATGAGCCAAGCGAAGGCTGCGATCTGGACTTCGTGCCTCACGAAGCGCGCCGCATGCCGATCGATGTTGTTCTGTCGAACTCCTTCGGTTTCGGTGGCACCAATGGCTCGCTGGTATTCCGTCGGTTCGCCGAGTAATGCCAAGCTGGGTCGATGGCTGCCCCGCAGACGCCTTGCCCCTCAAGGATCGCGGGCTGGCCTACGGCGATGGGTTGTTTGAAACCATCGCGGTGAGGGCCGGGCAGCCATTGCTACTGGAGCGCCACCTGCAGCGTGTTGAAAGCGGGTGTCAGCGCCTGTCGATTGCAGTCGATCATGCACTGGTTCGCGCAGAAATGACCCGCTTCGCCGCTGAGCTCGGCGACGGGGTCATGAAGCTGATACTCACCCGTGGCGATAGCCAGCGCGGCTATGCGCCGGCCCCCGATACCCAACCTCGCCGAATCCTGCAAGGCAGTCCTGCACCGGCCTACCCCGGTGCACATGCCGAGCAGGGCGTGCGCCTGTTTGCCTGCCAGACGCGTCTGGCGGAACAGCCGCTTCTGGCTGGACTCAAGCACCTCAATCGTTTGGAGCAGGTACTGGCTCGCTCCGAGTGGAGTGACAGCGAGCACGCCGAGGGGTTGATGCGCGATACCTCCGGGCGATTGATCGAGGGTGTTTACAGCAATCTGTTTCTGGTCAGTCAGGGACGCCTGCTGACTGCCGATCTGAGCCGCTGCGGGGTTGCTGGAGTGATGCGTGCCGAGTTGCTGGATCAGGCACGAAACCTGGGTCTGGTTGTCGATATCCGTGATTTGCACCTGTCCGACCTTGAATCGGCGGACGAAGTGTTTCTATGCAATAGCGTCTACGGCGTCTGGCCGGTTCGCGGCTTTACTGTCTTGAGCTGGCCGGTCGGGCCGCTCACCCGTAAACTGCAAGGTATTGCTCGCACCCTTCTGGATATCTGATTTGTGATCCGAAAAATATTGGTGTTGCTGGAAACAGCTGTCGTTCTGGCAGGCCTTCTGCTCGGCTTTGCGTTCTGGCAGCAATATCAGGCGCTGAACCAGCCGCTCGAAGTGGCTCAGGAGCAACTGCTGGATGTTCCGGCCGGTTCAACGCCGACTGGCGTACTTAATCGACTGCAGGCCGATGGCGTGATCAAGGACGCTTTCTGGTTGCGCCTTTACTGGCGTTTCAATCTCTCCGGACAGGCTCTGCACAGCGGCGAATACCGCATGGTGCCGGGCATGAACGTCAAGGGCCTGTTCGACGTCTGGAAGCGCAAGGAGGTCGTGCAATACAGCCTGACCCTGGTCGAGGGCTGGAATTTCCGTCAGGTGCGGGCTGCGCTGGCCAAACAGGCCAAGCTCGATCAGACGCTGGCTGGCTTGTCCGACGGCGAGCTGATGGCAAAAATCGGCCATCCCGATGTATTCCCTGAAGGGCGTTTCTTTCCTGACACCTATCGCTATGTGCGCGGCATGACCGATGCCGAATTGCTCAGGCAGGCTTACAGTCGTCTGGAAGAAGTGCTGGATGAAGAATGGAACGCCAGGTCGTCGGAGGCTCCGTATTCAAACCCTTATCAGGCCTTGATCATGGCGTCGCTGGTCGAGAAGGAAACCGGCGTACCTCAGGAGCGCGGCCAGATTGCGGGTGTGTTCGTGCGTCGCTTGAAGCTGGGCATGCAGTTGCAGACTGATCCGACCGTGATCTATGGCATGGGCGAGCGCTACAACGGCAAGTTGACCCGGGCCAATCTCAAGGAGCCCACGCCTTACAATACCTACGTGATAGCCGGTATGCCGCCGACACCGATTTCGCTGGTGGGGCGCGAGGCGATTCATGCCGCGCTCAACCCGGTAGCGGGCAGCAGCCTGTATTTCGTGGCCAAGGGGGACGGCAGCCATGTGTTCTCGGACGATCTGGATGCCCATAACGCAGCGGTGCGTGACTATCAGCTCAAGCGCCGCGCAGATTATCGCTCTAGCCCGGCACCTGCTGCACCGGCACCATCAACTGATTCTCCCTCTTCAGAGCCCGAGCCCGCGACTGCACCGGATGCCCCGCAGCCCGAGCTGAATGCGCAATGATGGAAACAATTAAGGATTACCTGTGACTGGCTTGTTTATCACCCTTGAAGGCCCGGAAGGTGCTGGCAAAAGTACCAATCGCGAATACCTGGCGGCGCAGCTTCGCGCGCAGGGCGTTCAGGTATTGCTGACCCGCGAGCCGGGCGGCACTCCGCTGGCCGAGCGCATTCGTGAGCTGCTGCTGGCGCCCAGCGACGAAGCCATGAGCGCCGACACCGAACTGCTGCTGGTGTTTGCTGCGCGTGCACAGCATTTGGCCGAGGTCATTCGCCCGGCTCTGGCGCGTGGCGAGGTGGTGCTCTGTGATCGCTTTACCGACGCAACCTACGCGTATCAAGGTGGGGGCCGCGGCCTGTCTCAGCAGCGTATTGCCGTGCTGGAAGAATTTGTTCAAGGCGATCTGCGGCCTGATCTGACGCTGGTGTTTGACCTGCCGGTGGAAATCGGTCTGTCACGCGCCGCAGCACGTGGCCGACTGGATCGCTTCGAGCAGGAAGGTCGGGCTTTCTTCGACGCGGTGCGCTCGACTTATCTGCAGCGGGCGAAGGCTGATCCTGCTCGGTATCTTCTGGTGGACGCGGCCCAGCCGCTGGCCGACGTTCAGGCTTCCCTTGATGCATTGCTGCCGCATTTGCTGGAGCTGCGACGTGGCTGAAGCCTACCCCTGGCAGGCATCACTCTGGCAGCAGATGGCCGGTCGTGCTCAGCACGCTCATGCCTATCTGCTGCACGGTCCGGCCGGTATCGGCAAGCGGGCACTGGCCGAGCGCCTGATGGCCAGCCTGCTGTGCAAGGCTCCCGAAGCGCTTGAGGCCTGCGGGCATTGCAAATCCTGCCTGCTGCTGGCGGCAGGCAGTCATCCGGACAACTATGTGCTGGAGCCGGAAGAAGCAGATAAGCCGATCAAGGTTGATCAGGTCCGTGACCTGGTGAGCTTTGTGGTGCAGACCGCCCAGATGGGCGGTCGCAAGGTGGTGCTTGTCGAGCCGGTGGAAGCGATGAACATCAACGCTGCCAATGCCTTGTTGAAAAGTCTGGAGGAGCCTTCGGGCAATACCGTTCTGTTGCTGGTCAGCCATCAACCCAGCCGCTTGCTGCCAACGGTCAAGAGTCGCTGTGTGCAGCAAGCCTGCCCATTGCCCAGCGAACAGATGAGCCTGGACTGGCTGGGCGATGCCCTGCCTGATTGCACGCAGGAAGAACGGTTCGAATTACTGACGCTGGCAGCGGGGTCGCCGCTGGCTGCTGTGGCACTCCAAACGCAAGGCGTTCGCGAACAACGCGCGCTGGTGGTGGATGGTGTCAAGAAGCTACTCAAGCAACAGCAATCGGCTACCCAACTGGCCGAAGGCTGGAAGGATATCCCGTTGTTATTGTTGTTCGACTGGTTCTGTGACTGGTCGCACCTGATCCTGCGCTATCAGATGACGCAGGACGAGGAAGGCCTTGGTCTGGGCGACATGCGCAAGGTCGTTCAATACCTGGCGCAGAAGTCTTCTCGCGCAAAAGTGCTGGAGATCCAGGACTGGATTCTGGCACAGAGGCAAAAAGTCATGTCCAAGGCCAATCTAAACCGGGTCTTGCTGCTTGAAGCATTGCTGGTGCAGTGGGCAGGCCTGCCGGGACAGGCGTAGACTCTGCGTTATCCGGAACCGTTGAGGTGTTGTCATGAGTCTGCCGCTGAACACAGGTCCACGTAATGGCATTCTGTCCCTGACCATCAAGGACAAATCCGTGCTTTACGCTGCCTACATGCCATTCATCAGAAACGGCGGGCTGTTCATCCCCACCAGCAAAAGCTACAAGCTGGGTGATGAAGTGTTCATGCTGCTCAATCTGATGGACGAGCCGGAGAAGGTTCCGGTGGCTGGCCGCGTCGCCTGGATTACGCCAAAAGGTGCGCAGGGCAACCGGACTGCCGGTGTCGGCGTGCAATTCAATGATGGCGACAATACCGCGCGCAATCTGATCGAAACTCATCTGGTCGGTGCTCTGAAGTCCGATCGTCCAACCCATACGATGTAGTTGTGTTTTAACCCATGCTTGTAGATTCCCATTGTCACCTTGATCGCCTTGACCTTGCCCAGCACGACGGCTCGCTGGATGCAGCCCTTGAAGCCGCCCGTGGCAGGGGAGTCGGGCATTTTCTCTGCATCGGTGTCAGCGCCGACAATGCGGGCGCGGTCAAGGCGCTCGCCGAGCGCTACGCCGATGTCGACTGCTCGGTAGGCATTCATCCGCTGGACGTGAAGCCCGGTGAGATGCCGCCTCTGGACTGGTTGCTCAAGGAGCTGGATCACCCGCGAGTGGTGGCGATAGGTGAAACCGGTCTGGATTATCACTACGAACCCGAAGCTGCCGAGCTGCAGCAGGCTTCTTTTCGGTTGCATCTGGAGGCAGCCAGTGTCACTGGCAAGCCGGTGATCATCCATACCCGTGGCGCGCGCGCCGATACATTGAGCCTTCTGCGTGATGCGGCGCTGCCTCAGGCGGGCGTTCTGCATTGCTTCACCGAAGACTGGGAGATGGCCAGGGCGGCGCTGGATATGGGGTACTACATCTCGCTGTCCGGCATCGTGACCTTTCGCAATGCCGACGCCCTGCGGGATGTCGCAAGGCAAGTCCCCGCTGACCGGCTGCTGGTCGAGACCGATTCCCCGTACCTTGCGCCTATCCCTTATCGGGGCAAACCGAATCTGCCGCAGTACGTACGCGAAGTTGCCGAGTTTCTGGCGATGCTACGGGGCGAGTCCTACGAGCATTTCGCCGAGCAGACCACCGCTAACTTCGCTCGCCTGTTCCCGCTGGCGCATGTTCAACGCTGAGTGGCGTACACGTTGACCGGCGGCAAATTGCAGGCAAAAAAAACCCGGATTCTGGGGGGGTGAAGCCGGGTTAAGACCATTAGGAGTAAAACAAAGGCACGCTAGTCCTTAGGCACCTTTACTGGCGAGTCATTTGGGGAATGATGACCCGTCAGCGGCTTAAGTATTGCCCAGCATGGCGTACCGTCCAGTGCCTTTTGATCGTTTTTTAAACAGTTTTGGAATACTAAAGCGATTCTTGAGTCCTTGATGAGCACTTTTTGCCGGACGGGATACAAGGCCATCGCATCAAATTAGCCCGTGTACGCCAGCAGATCAGGCATGCCGAGGTTTTTCAGTGCCTGGTCGGAGTGTTCGAGTGGAGTTTTCCAACGGTTTTCTACTGAGTCTGTCGCTATGCCTGGATATTGGCCTGGCAAACATAGCCATGATCACGCTGTCCATGCAGCGCGGGTTTTCCAAGGGCCTATGGCTTGGGTTGGGAACCTGTGTCGGCGATCTGGTCTATGCGGTGCTGGCCATGCTCGGCATGGCGGTGTTGCTGCAATATGAAGCCGTACGCTACGTGCTCTGGCTCGGCGGTACGGCGGTGTTAGCCTGGTTCTGCTTCAGGATGGTCATGAGCGCCACCGCGGTCAGCACCGGTCTCGATAATCAGGATGTTCAATCGGAAAAATCCAGCGTGGCGTTGTTCCTGCACGGAATTTTTCTGGCGATGTCATCACCCAGCGCCATTCTCTGGTTTGCTGCAGTCGGCGGTGCGCTGATTGCTCGACAGGGCTCTGATCTTGCCAGTGCCTCGACCTTTCTTGCCGGGTTCGGTGCGGCGGGCGTGGTCTGGTCGATCTCGCTGTGTGCGCTGGCACATCAGGGTGGGCGTTTCATGGGGGAGCGTATGTTGCGCTGGTCCTACATTGCCTCGGCGCTGATCTTTGCCTATTTCACGTTGTATGTAGTGATCACGGGTTACCTGGAGTTTGTCGCTGCATCTCCGGTACTGCCTGCGTCGTAGCATGCCGTCGTGTATCCGGTTTGCGAAGCGGACGCCAGACTTCGAATTTTTTGCCGGTTTCGTTCATAAAGGTCGACAAGTAAGGATGATCCGTGCAATTTAGCGCCGATTGGGCATAATACCCGGCTTCGATTTCGATCCTGACAGACCTCTCTATGCAGAAAGAACCTCGTAAGGTCCGTGAATTTCGCCGCCGTGAGCAGGAAATTCTCGACACCGCGCTAAAGCTGTTCCTGGAGCAGGGCGAAGACAGCGTCACCGTCGAGATGATCGCGGACGCCGTCGGCATTGGCAAAGGCACCATCTACAAGCACTTCAAGTCCAAGGCAGAAATCTACCTGCGCTTGATGCTCGACTATGAGCGGGACCTGAACGAGCTGCTGCACTCCGCTGATGTCGACAAGGACAAGGAGGCGCTCTCACGTGCCTACTTCGAATTCCGTATGCGTGATCCTCAGCGCTATCGTCTGTTCGACCGCCTGGAGGAAAAAGTGGTCAAGGGCAATCAGGTGCCCGAGCTGGTCGAAGAGCTGCACAAGATCCGCGCCTCCAACTTCGAACACCTGACGCTGCTGATCAAAGGCCGCATCACCGAAGGCAAGCTTGAAGATGTCCCGCCTTACTACCACTACTGTGCTGCCTGGGCGCTGGTGCATGGCGCCGTTGCGCTGTACCACTCGCCGTTCTGGAGCAATGTGCTGGAAGATCAGGAAGGCTTCTTCCACTTCCTCATGGACATCGGCGTGCGTATGGGCAACAAGCGCAAGCGCGATGCCGACGTCATCGCCGAGCCCAAGCCTGACCCTGCTACGGAATAACGCTCCGGCCAGGTCTTGAGCATCTGCTTCAAGGCTTTGGTGCCTGCTGTGCCAGAGATGGCGCGGAAGCTGCATCCGACGACCATTCGCCGGTTTTCCGTCACCGGCATTTGGGAGGGGATAATGCGTAGCCTGGTTATGCTGCTCGCGCTTCTGGCGTTGAGTGGCTGCATGAAAGTCAGTGACATGGGCGAGGGTGTTCGCGAGCAATTCAGCGATGCGGGTCTGCTCGATCACAGTGACACTCGCCGTACTGCCAACTGGCGTGTGCAGCCCGACTCGTTCATTTACATCGCGCAAGGTGCCTTCGTGCCGCCAGGCAATGCCTACCCACGGCCCAATGTGGTGGCTGAAGAGGCCTTCAAGGGGTTCATCGAGTACTTCCCGATGGTTCGCCGTGCCCGTGGGCCAATGGGCCTGGATGAGGCCATGATCGAGGCGCGCAGTGCAGGTGCACACTATTTGCTCTACACCCGTTTCGCCAAGGCCGATGATCGCATCGGTACCGGCGATCAGTGGGCCGATCAGGAAGCCGTGGACCGTCTGGGTGTCGACAGCGGTGTCATTCAACTGATGCTGATCGAAACCAGCACCCGTTATCTTATCGACAGCGCGCGTATTCGCAGCCGTGGCGGATTGCTGACGCTTTACGACAAAAGCCCCGAAGATTTGCTGGGTCCGCCTCTTGAGGACTACGCTCGTACCTTATTGGGCGTCGAACGTTAGGCCAGCGTCAGGAGAGTGGAGTGACCGATTCAAACAAGGCGGGTGATCTGTTTGCGCAGATCCCCAAAACCAAGGGGTTGCCGCCTGTTCATTTGTGGAATCCGGATTTCTGTGGCGATATCGACATGCGTATCGCCCGGGACGGGACATGGTATTACCTGGGCACGCCGATCGGCCGCAAACCGATGGTCAGGTTGTTCTCGACCATCATGCGTCGCGACGGCGATGACTATTTTCTGATCACCCCTGTCGAGAAAGTCGGCATCAAGGTCGATGATGCGCCTTTTGTCGCCGTCACCCTTGAGGTGCTGGGAGAGGGTGAGGGTCAGGTGCTGCGCTTCCTGACCAATGTCGAGGATCAGACTGAAGCGGGGCCGGAGCACCCTTTGCGGGTTGTGACACACCCTGATACTCAGGAGCCAGCGCCGTATATCCATGTGCGGAGCAATCTTGAGGCGCTGATTCACCGCAATGTCTTTTATCAACTGGTCGAGCTGGCGGTCTCCCGCGAGATCAGCGGGCAGCGCTGGCTGGGTGTCTGGAGTCATGGCGTGTTTTTTCCGGTGGGTCTTGAACCTTGAAAAACACGGCTATTTGCCGGCTTGAATTGCCTGTCGCCAGTGCGACAGTTAAAGTGCCGCTCCCTGATTTCCCTGAGGTTTTTGCATGAGCCAGTCCTTTGATATCGCCGTAATCGGCGCAACCGGTACTGTCGGCGAAACCGTTGTCCAGGTGCTGGAGGAGCGCAACTTCCCGGTCGGCAATCTGCACCTGCTGGCAAGTATCGAGTCTGCGGGTCACTCGGTGCCGTTTCGGGGCAAGAATGTACGCGTACGGGAAGTCGATGAGTTCGACTTCAGCAAGGTGCGCCTGGCATTCTTCGCCGCTGGCCCGGCGGTAAGCCGCAGTTACGCCGAAAAGGCCGTGGCGGCGGGGTGCTCGGTCGTCGACTTGTCCGGTGCATTTTCCGCCGTGCAGGCACCTAATATCGTGCCGGAAATAAATGCTACGCTTTTGCACAGCGGCGCGGTCGCCTCGCTGGTGGCCAGCCCGAGCGCCTCTGCCACTGCAGTCGCACTGGCTCTGGCGCCGTTGCGCGGGTTGATCGATATCCAGTCCGTGACAGTCACGGCCTGTCTCGCGGTCTCAGCACTCGGGCGCGAAGGTGTCAGCGAGCTGGCGCGTCAGACTACCGAGCTGTTGAATGTCCGTCCGCTGGAAACCCGCTTTTTTGATCGTCAGATGGCGTTCAACGTACTGGCCCAGGTGGGTACGCCTGACGAGTCGGGGCATTTGCCGCTGGAACGGCGTCTGGTTGATGAATTACGCGAACTGCTGACGCTGCCATCGCTCAAAGTCTCTGCCACCTGCATTCAAGTGCCGGTGTTCTTTGGCGACAGCTTTACCGTAACGCTGCGCACCGCAGGTTCGGTCGATGTTGCGGCAATCAGTGCGGCACTCGAGTCTGCCGCCGGAATCGAACTGGTCGATGCCGGTGATTACCCTACGCCGGTGGGTGATGCTGTGGGGCAGGACGTGGTTTATGTGGGACGCGTTCGGGCGGGAACCGACGATCCCGAGCAGCTCAATCTGTGGCTGACATCAGATAATGTGCGAAAAGGTGCTGCGCTGAATGCTGTGCAGGTTGGCGAATTGTTGATAAAAGACTATGTGTAAAAGATACTTGGCAACAATTTGAATAATTGTTTTAGCGGCGATACGCCTTACACCCAAATGCAGGACTACCTCCCCGGATCTCGGGGAATCTTTAAACAAGGGATGGGCTATGGTTCAGGTTCGTAAACTGGTATTAGCAATCGCTGCGGCTTCAGCGCTGTCATCGGGTATGGCGCAGGCGCTGGGGCTCGGGGAATTGTCGGTCAAGTCGACCCTGAATCAGCCCTTGGTAGCGGAAATCGAGTTGACCGAGGCGCAGGGGCTTAACGCAACGCAAGTTGTGCCGAGCCTGGCGACCACTGCCGACTTCGCTCAGGCGGGTGTTACCCGTCAGGCATTTCTCAACGATCTCACTTTTACCCCGGTTATCAACGCCAGCGGTAAAAGTGTCCTGCGCATTACTTCCAGCAAGCCGGTGCGCGAGCCTTATGTGAAGTTCCTGGTTCAGGTGCTCTGGCCAAATGGCCGGTTGCTGCGTGAATACAGCCTTCTGCTCGATCCTCCGAAGTTTTCTCCAGAGGCCGCCGCTGCGGCCGCCGCCCCGGCACCAGCTGCTGCTCCTGCCGCACCCGCGCAACTGGCGACGGTAGCGCCGTCGGCAGAGTCTGCGGCACCCGAGGCTCCAGCACCTGCCGCCAGTGCGCCAGCATTGCCGCCGCCCGCCGCGGACAAACAGGCACAATATGTCACCGCCAATAACGATACCTTGTGGGAAATTGCCGCGAAGGTACGTACTGGCGGCACTGTCCAGCAAACCATGCTGGCCATTCAGGCGTTGAATCCGGAAGCGTTCATCGGTGGCAACATCAACCGCTTGAAGAAAGGGCAGGTGCTGCGCCTTCCGACTCCGCAGCAAACCACCGCGTTGCCACAACCGCAGGCAGTTGCAGAAGTTTCCCGGCAGTACAGCGCCTGGCGTGAAGGCCGTCGCCTGCCTGCCGGCACGCGCCAGGTCGATGCGACCCGCCGTGATCGCGCTGGCGCTGCTCCTTCAAAGGTCGATACCTCCGACAACCTGAGCCTGGTTTCGGCAAGCGGCAAGCCTGCGGCAAAAGGTGCAGCTGGCGACAGTGATCTTGGCAACAAGCTGGCGGTGGCTCAGGAAGCGCTGGACACCACGCGTCGTGATAATGCCGAGCTGAAAAGCCGCATGAACGACCTGCAAAGCCAGCTCGACAAACTACAGCGCCTGATTGAGCTGAAAAACGGTCAGTTGGCCAAAATGCAGGCCGCCGGTGCAACTGTGCCTCCGGCTGCTGCCACCCCGCAAGCAACCACACCTGCCAATGCGGCAGTGCCTGCTTCGCTGGTCGATGCCAATGGTGCTCCGGTCAAACCGGCTGGCGAGATTGCTCCTGAAGATGCATTGCCGGCAGGTGCCGCCGAGGTTGCGACTCCGGCAGCCGATCAGCCGCTGGCTGTGGAGCCGGTGGCTGCAGCCGAAGATGAAGACGCGCTGCAGAAGATCCTCAACAACCCAGTACTGCTTGGCCTGATCGGCGGTGCCGTATTGTTGATTCTGGCCTTGTTGCTGTTGTTCCTGGCGCGTCGTCGCGCTGCGAAGGCCGAAGCCGAGAAGCACAAGCGCATGGCGCGTGCTCTGGCTGAGGAGTCGGATTTTGTTTCAGACATGGACATGAATGCACCGCCAGCCAGCTTCGACGGCCTGGACGTGCCACCACCGAATGTTCGCATGGGGGCCGCTGGTGCCGCCGCCGCTGCCACCGCGGCTCGCGAGCGTCCTGCCGATCCGTTGCTTCAGGCCGAGATTCATATTGCTTACGGGCGCATGAATCAGGCTGTCGAATTGCTTGAGGAAGCGGTGAAGGAAGATCCGAAGCGCGATGATATTCGCCTCAAGCTGATGGAAATCTACGCCGAGCAGGGTAATAACAAAGCCTACGCAGCCCACGAACGCAAACTGGTGGCAGCGGGAAAGCGTGAAGCTGAGGTCGAGCAGCAGGAAGAACTTAACTCGACCCTGAAACCGGTAGCGCCTGTTGCTGCGCCAGCGGTTTCTGAATCTGCCACTGCGTCGGCTGCTCCGGCAGTGGCCGCGGCGGCAGCAGCTGCCAGTGCTGCTGCGCTGGTTGCAGAGCTTGACGCCAAGTATGTTGAAGAGCTGTTGGCCGATGATTCGGCAGAGCAAGAGGTTGAGCCTGAGCCTGAAATCGCTGTAACAGCAGATCCCGAGCCCGAACCTGAAGTGGTTACGCCGCTGGCCGCTGAACCTGCCGAAGAGGCGGACCCGTTCGATCACGATTTTGACTTGAGCCTGGACGAGTTCGAAGAAGCGCCCACGCCTGAAGTCACCACTGTGAACGAGCTTGACGACCTGATGCTGGATGAGCCGAAGGTGTCGGCAGCAGCGGATGACGAGGAGCTGAGCTTCGAGTCGATCATGCAGCAACAGGAAGAGGCCCGTGCGGCGACTACGCCGGAAGACCTTGCCGACTTCGATCTGGACCTGTCCGAAGAAGATCCGGCGCTCAAGAACGAAGATGACTTCCTGCTCGGCCTTGGTAGTGACCCGCTTGATCTGGGTGAAACGCCCTCTGTGCCGCCTGTCAGTGATGATCTCGAGCTTCCGGAAGACTTTGATCTGTCGCTGGCGGACGAGATTGAAACCGATCAGGCCAGTCAGGCATTCGCGACCGAAATCGACGACGTCAATGCCGAGCTGGACCGGCTTTCGCAGAATCTCGAGCATCCGCCGCTCGATGAACCAAGGTTCACGGCCGAAGATGCCGCGGCACTGGATGACGAACCGGACTTCGACTTCATGGCCGGCACTGACGAAGCCGCAACCAAGCTTGATCTGGCGCGCGCCTATATCGACATGGGCGATGCAGACGGTGCCCGGGATATTCTTGACGAAGTGGTCACCGAGGGCGATGACGGACAGAAAAGCGAAGCGCGTGAGATGCTTTCGCGGCTGGCCTGATCCCACTAAGGCAACCTGCAAACGGCCGCTTATGCGGCCGTTTGCATTTCAATTGTCCGGCTTGGTAGCGTGTTTTTCTTGCGACCGTATAATGACCGACTTTTCGCGAACCGACAGGCTGTACCACTTTGGCGAACATAGACAACCCGGCAGCTGAAATGGCTGCCGAGGGCTTTTCCCGAATCGCGCTGGGCGTTGAATACAAGGGCTCGCGCTATTGCGGCTGGCAACGTCAGGCATCCGGTGTGCTGACCGTGCAGGAAACTCTTGAAGACGCTTTGTCAAAAGTGGCTGCGTCACCGGTATCACTGATGTGTGCCGGCCGCACAGATGCTGGCGTGCATGCCTGCGGGCAGGTGGTGCATTTCGATACGCAGGCCGAGCGCACCATGAAGGCCTGGGTCATGGGCGCAAATATCAATCTGCCCCATGACGTCAGCGTAACTTGGGCCCGGGTCATGCCCGCTACGTTTCATGCCCGCTTCAAGGCCATTGCCCGTCGTTATCGCTACGTGATCTACAACGATCAGATTCGCCCGGCGCACCTGAATCAGGAAATCACGTGGAATCACCGCCCGCTGGATGTGGAGCGCATGGCACTGGCAGCCGAGTATCTGGTCGGTACTCATGACTTCAGCGCTTTTCGCGCCGGCCAGTGTCAGGCCAAGTCGCCAGTCAAACAGTTGCACCACCTGCGCGTGACGCGTCACGGCAAGATGATCGTGATCGACGTGCGCGCCAATGCCTTCCTGCATCATATGGTGCGCAACATCGCCGGTGTTCTGATGACCATCGGCACTGGCGAACGTCCGGTCGAGTGGGCGCGGGATGTGCTGGAAAGCCGGGTTCGGCGTACCGGTGGTGTGACGGCTCATCCTTATGGTCTGTACCTCGTGCAGGTCGAGTACCGTGATGAATTTCCGCTGCCCGAGCGTTTTGTAGGTCCGCATTTTCTTACGGGCTTTGCAGAACTGGACGGCTGACGACCCGAGCAGCATTTGCTAACATCCGGGACTTTCCGAAAGGTCTGAGGTTACTCACTACATGTCAGCCGTTCGCAGCAAGATCTGCGGGATTACCCGCATAGAGGATGCTCTGGCTGCAGCCGAGGCGGGAGCCGATGCAATTGGCCTGGTGTTCTACCCGAAAAGCCCGCGTGCGGTAACGGTGTTGCAGGCTCGCGCCATCATCGCCGCGTTGCCGCCGTTCATCACCACTGTCGGCCTGTTCGTCAACGCCAGCCGCTGCGAACTCAACGAGACGCTGGATGCGGTTGCGCTGGACATGCTGCAGTTTCATGGCGATGAAACGCCGGAGGAGTGCGACGGTTATCATCGTCCCTACATCAAGGCTTTGCGGGTCAAGGCGGGGGATGACATCGCTCAGGTTTGCCGTACCTATCGCAATGCGCGAGGCGTGCTGCTCGATACCTATGTAGAGGGTGTTCCTGGCGGTACCGGGGAAACCTTCGATTGGGCGCTGATTCCGGACGATCTGGATAAACCGGTCATTCTGGCGGGCGGGCTGACGTCGGCGAATGTGGCACAGGCCATTGCCCAGGTCCGGCCCTACGCCGTGGATGTCAGCGGCGGTGTCGAAAAGAGCAAGGGCATCAAGGATCGGGAAAAAATCCTTGCGTTCATGAGTGCAGTGCATGGCACCTGATGTGACGGTTGCCGGTCGGCCGCCGTCCATAAGCCTGTCCCTGCCACAAGGCATGCGGGTCGAATCAAGTAAGCGGTGGTGCCAGGGTGCAACGCCGTCGTTGTGAAAAATCGGGGGTGAGGGGTGTGCAGGTCCGGCCTTGGGTCGATCGCTATCCTTTCATCGTCGTCCATATACGAATTTATCTGAGGGCATGCGACTGGCGTTTGATTTGTCAGTCGTTCGAGCCACACCGGTACTGGAGATATAAAGCATGAGCAACTGGTTGGTAGACAAACTGATCCCATCGATCATGCGTTCCGAGGTCAAGAAGAGCTCGGTTCCCGAAGGCCTCTGGCACAAATGCCCGTCCTGTGAGGCGGTGCTGTATCGCCCGGAGCTGGAAAAGACCCTGGACGTCTGCCCCAAGTGCAACCACCACATGCGTATCGGCGCGCGTGCCCGCCTGAACATTTTTCTGGATGTCGAAGGCCGCGAAGAGCTGGGTGCCGATCTTGAGCCGGTCGACCGTCTGAAGTTCCGTGACGGCAAGAAATACAAGGACCGCCTGACCGCTGCGCAGAAACAGACCGGTGAAATGGATGCGCTGATTTCCATGAGCGGCACGTTGCTGGGCATGCCGGTGGTGGCTTCAGCGTTCGAGTTCTCGTTCATGGGCGGTTCCATGGGTGCCATTGTCGGCGAGCGTTTCGTGCGCGCCGCCAACTACGCCCTGGAAAATCGTTGCCCGATGATCTGCTTCGCCGCTTCCGGCGGTGCACGCATGCAGGAAGCACTGATCTCGCTGATGCAGATGGCCAAGACCTCGGCCGTTCTGGCACGTCTTCGTGAAGAAGGCCTGCCCTTTATCTCGGTGTTGACCGACCCGGTCTACGGCGGCGTTTCCGCCAGTCTGGCCATGCTGGGGGATGTCATCGTTGCCGAGCCCAAGGCGCTGATCGGTTTCGCCGGTCCTCGCGTGATCGAGCAAACCGTTCGCGAGAAGCTGCCAGAGGGCTTCCAGCGTAGCGAGTTCCTGCTGGATCACGGTGCTATCGACATGATCATCTCGCGTAGCGAGCTTCGTCCGCGTCTGGGTAACCTGCTGGCGCAGATGATGAACCTGCCGACGCCTCGTTTTGTAGCGCCGGTCATCGAGCCTATCGTCGTTCCACCGGCACCGGCCACGATATGACCTCTACATCCCTGAGCGACTGGCTCGCTTACCTGGAGCAACTGCATCCATCCGCCATCGACATGGGGCTGGATCGTTCCCGGCAGGTAGCGCAGCAGTTGGGGCTTACGCGTCCGGCTCCCAGGGTGATTACGGTGACGGGCACCAACGGCAAGGGGTCAACCTGTGCCTTTGTCGCTGCCTTGTTGCAGGCTCAGGGCTTGAAAGTCGGTGTCTACAGCTCCCCACATTTGATTCGCTATAACGAGCGGGTGAAAGTGCAGGGTGTCGAGGCCACCGACCTGGAGTTATGCGATGCGTTCGCGGCGGTTGAAGCGGCGCGTGGTGATGTAACCCTGACTTATTTCGAAATGGGCACGCTGGCGGCATTCTGGCTGTTCGAACAGGCCCGGCTGGATGCGGTGGTTCTGGAGGTCGGTCTGGGTGGTCGCCTGGATGCGGTAAATCTTGTTGATGCGGATTTCGCGCTGGTCACCAGTATCGGTGTTGATCACGCCGAATATCTGGGTAACACCCGTGAGTCGGTCGCCTTCGAAAAGGCCGGAATCTTTCGTGCCGGTTGCCCAGCGTTGTGCGGCGATCCGGAACCACCCGAGCCGCTGCTGGCCAAGGCTCGTGAGTTGGGTTGCCCGCTGCTGATGCGTGGTCGTGATTTCGACCTCTCGATAGGCAAGGACAGTTGGGACTGGCGTGGTGTTGCTCACGGCGAACAGGTCGAACTGCGCGGTCTGCCACTGCTGGACCTGCCTATGCAGAACGCAGCGTTGGCACTTCAGGCGTTTGCCTTGCTGGGGTACCCGCTGCAAACGGATGCAGTAGGGCAGGTTCTGGCGCAGACCCGGCTCGCCGGTCGTCTTGATCGCAGAACTGTCAGCTGGCAAGGCAAGCGGCTCAATCTGCTCCTCGATGTGGGGCACAACCCCCATGCGGCGCAATTTCTGGAGCAATGCCTCGCGCGCCAACCGGTTGCCGGCAAGCGTCGCGCCGTATTCGGCCTGTTGAGTGACAAGGACCTTGAAGGTGTAGTCGCGCATCTGGTCCCGGTCATCGATGAGTGGGCCGTTGCACCGCTTCCTACCTCGCGCAGCCGACCCGCAGAAGAGTTGCATTCGGCCTTGCAGAACCTTGGCGCCTGCGTGACGTCCTATCAGAGTGTTGCGTTGGCGCTGGAAGCTCAGTGCGCGCACGCCACGCCCGATGACGAGATTCTGCTGTTCGGATCATTTTACTGTGTTGCCGAGGCCCTGGAATGGTTGGCCCGGTACACCGATGAGGACGCTGCAAATGGCTTTGCTGGATAACGTATTCAAGCAGCGAATGGTTGGCGCACTGGTACTGATTGCTGTGGCGGTGATCTTCTTGCCCATGCTCTTCACACGTGAAGATGAAACGCGTCAGGTGCGGGTCGATGCACCGTCCGCACCCCAGGCACCTGCTGCTTCGCAGATCCGTGTCGACCCGGTGCCTGTTCCGGAGCCTCAGGCCCTGCCTCAGGAGCCTGTGCCCAACGACGATGACATGAGCAGCAGCCAGCCGCCGTCCATGCCGATCGCGCCTGCCCCAAGCACTCCGGCTGCACCCCCGGTTGCCAGCGCCCCGGCGCCGAAGCCTGCTGCCAAGCCGGCACCTGCACCTGCGCCTGCGGCAGCCCCCGCAGCCCCGGCGGCACCCGCCAAGCCAGCAGCACCTGCTGGCGTCGATGCCAACGGGCTGTCGATCAGTTGGTCGGTTCAACTGGCAAGCATGTCCAACCGTGCCAACGCCGACAACCTGCAAAAGACCCTGCGAACTCAGGGTTACAATGCCTACATTCGCACTGCCGATGGCGTTAATCGGGTATTTGTCGGCCCGCTTATCGAGCGTGCCGAAGCTGATCGTCTGCGTGATCAGCTCGACAAACAGCAAAAGCTCAAAGGCATTGTGGTGCGCTTTCAGCCTGAGCGGGGCTGACCGTTCGGCACCTTGTGCCCTTGCATCAAAGGAAAATGCCTCGCGCCGGTAATCGCTGCTTACCGGCAGGCGGGCGCTCTGCTAAAATGCGCCGCCTTATCCGTCTGCAGGCTGCAACGTGCCATTTACTCCGGTTGACTGGGCAATTCTGGGAATTGTCGCCATCTCCGCCCTGATCAGTCTGAAGCGCGGCTTCGTAAAAGAAGCACTGTCGTTGACGACGTGGATCATTGCAGGCGTTGTGGCCTGGATGTTCGGCGCAGGGCTGTCGCAGTATCTGGTCAATTACATAGAAACACCCTCGGCCCGCGTGATTGCGAGCTGCACCATTCTTTTTGTCGCCACCTTGCTGGTAGGCGCCATGGTCAACTTTCTGATAGGCGAGCTGATTCGCGTCACCGGGCTTTCCGGGACCGATCGTTTTCTCGGCATGGTCTTCGGCGCAGCGCGCGGAGGCCTGCTTGTCGTTGTGGCGGTAGGGCTGTTGAGCCTGGGGCCGGTGCAACAGGATCAATGGTGGCAGCAGTCCAGGCTGGTGCCGCAATTTCTCATGGTCGCTGACTGGTCGAAAAACCTGATTCTAGGGATGTCCAGCAAGTGGCTCGCCAGCGGCATCAGCGTACCCGCTGATCTGCCGTTCAAGGAACAGATCCTGCCGTCTACAATGCCGCAGGATGTGCTCGGTAAATCCAGTTCCACTAAGTAGGGGTTGTGTCGCATGTGTGGCATCGTCGGTATCGTCGGCAAGTCGAACGTCAATCAGGCGCTGTATGACGCGCTTACCGTCCTCCAGCACCGCGGCCAGGACGCTGCCGGTATCGTAACCAGCCACGATGGCCGGTTATTCCTGCGCAAGGACAACGGATTGGTGCGTGATGTGTTTCATCAACGTCATATGCAGCGCCTGGTCGGGCATATGGGCATCGGTCATGTGCGCTATCCAACGGCGGGCAGCTCGACGTCAGCAGAGGCCCAGCCGTTCTACGTCAACTCGCCTTATGGCATCACGTTGGCGCACAACGGCAACCTCACCAACGTCGAACAACTGGCCAAGGAGATTTACGAATCCGACCTGCGCCATGTGAACACCAATTCCGATTCGGAAGTGCTGCTCAACGTCTTCGCTCATGAGCTGGCCGTGCGTGGCAAGTTGCAGCCCACCGAAGAGGATATCTTCGCCGCAGTGACCGACGTGCATAATCGCTGCCGTGGCGGCTATGCGGTCGTGGCAATGATCACCGGCTACGGCATTGTCGGCTTCCGTGACCCGGACGCCATTCGTCCTATCGTGTTCGGCCAGCGTCATACCGACGAAGGCGTCGAATACATGATCGCGTCGGAGAGCGTGTCGCTGGACGTGCTCGGCTTTACCCTGATTCGCGACCTGGCACCGGGCGAAGCGGTCTACATCACTGAAGACGGCAAGCTGCATACCCGCCAGTGTGCGGCCAACCCCAAGTATGCACCGTGCATCTTCGAACACGTTTATCTGGCACGTCCAGACTCGATCATCGACGGCATTTCGGTCTACAAGGCGCGCTTGCGCATGGGCGAGAAGCTGGCCGACAAGATCCTGCGCGAGCGTCCGGATCACGACATCGATGTGGTCATCCCGATTCCGGACACCAGTCGTACCGCTGCGCTGGAACTGGCCAACCATCTGGGCGTCAAGTTCCGCGAAGGTTTCGTCAAGAACCGTTACATCGGTCGGACCTTCATCATGCCGGGCCAGGCAGCACGCAAGAAATCCGTGCGTCAGAAGCTCAACGCAATCGAGCTGGAATTCCGCGGCAAGAACGTGATGCTGGTGGATGACTCCATCGTGCGCGGCACGACCTGCAAGCAGATCATCCAGATGGCCCGCGAAGCCGGTGCCAAGAATGTCTACTTCTGCTCGGCGGCCCCTGCCGTGCGCTACCCCAACGTCTACGGCATCGACATGCCGAGTGCTCACGAGCTGATCGCCCACAACCGCTCCACTCAGGACGTTGCCGACCTTATCGGTGCCGACTGGCTGGTTTATCAGGATCTGAATGATCTGATCGAAGCGGTCAGTGGCAGCAAGAAGATCAAGATCGATAACTTCGACTGCTCGGTTTTCGATGGCAAGTACGTGACCGGTGACATCGACGAGCATTATCTGAACAGGATCGAGAGCGCGCGTAACGACGCCTCCAAGATCAAGACTCAGGCCGTGAGCGCGATCATCGATCTGTACAACAACTAAATTGGACAAGGAGTGGGCGGCATGACTCAGGAATGGGATGCAGGTCGGCTGGACAGCGACCTTGAAGGTGTGGGGTTCGATACCCTTGCCGTACGTGCCGGGCAACACCGCACCCCGGAAGGTGAACATGGCGACCCCATGTTCTTTACCTCCAGCTATGTCTTTCGCACGGCTGCCGATGCGGCCGCGCGTTTCGCTGGCGAGGTGCCCGGCAACGTCTACTCGCGCTATACCAACCCGACCGTGCGCTCTTTTGAAGAGCGCATTGCCGCGCTGGAAGGCGCCGAACAGGCCGTCGCTACGGCCACCGGCATGGCGGCGACCCTGGCGGTCGTGATGAGCCTGTGCAGTGCCGGTGACCATGTGCTGGTGTCGCGCAGCGTCTTCGGCTCGACCATCAGCCTGTTCGACAAGTACTTCAAACGCTTTGGCATCGAGGTGGATTACGTTCCGCTCGCAGAGCTGAGCGGCTGGGACGCGGCGATCAAGCCCAACACCAAAATGCTGTTTGTCGAGTCGCCGTCCAATCCATTGGCCGAGCTGGTGGACATCGCTGCATTGGCTGAAATCGCTCACGCCAAAGGTACGATGCTGATCGTCGACAACTGTTTCTGTACGCCGGCCTTGCAGCAGCCGCTGTTGCTGGGTGCTGATATCGTCGTGCATTCGGCTACCAAGTTTATCGACGGCCAGGGTCGCTGCATGGGCGGCGTGGTTGCCGGCCGCAGCGAGCAGATGAAGGAAGTGGTGGGTTTCCTGCGCACCGCCGGGCCGACACTCAGCCCGTTCAACGCGTGGATCTTCCTCAAGGGCCTGGAAACCCTGAACCTGCGGATGCGCGCCCATTGTGCCAATGCCCAGGCGCTGGCCGAGTGGCTCGAGCAGCAGGACGGTATTGAAAAGGTCCATTACGCCGGGCTCAAGAGCCATCCGCAGCATGAGCTGGCGCAGCGTCAGCAAAAGGGTTTTGGTGCGGTGGTAAGTTTCGAAGTCAAGGGTGGCAAGGATGGCGCATGGCGCTTCATTGATGCCACGCGGCTGATCTCGATTACAGCCAACCTGGGCGACAGCAAAACCACGATTACCCACCCGAGCACCACGTCTCATGGTCGTTTGGCGCCTCAAGAGCGTGAGGCAGCGGGTATTCGCGACAGTCTGATACGGGTTGCTGTGGGCCTGGAAGATGTGGCTGACCTGCAAGCCGACCTGGCTCGTGGTCTGGCGGCGTTGTGAGCGACAAGGCCGGTAACAAAAACAGTGGCGAGACGGGCGAAGAGTGGGCGTTGAAATTTGCCAGCACCCACAACGGCCGTGTCGCGCTGGTGACGGGTGCCGCGCGCGGCATCGGGCTTGGCATCGCGGCTTGGCTGATTGCCGAGGGCTGGCAAGTCGTGCTGACCGATCTGGATCGTGCAAGGGGCGTCAAGGTGGCGGGTGCGCTGGGTGAAAACGCCCTGTTCATTGCCATGGACGTTGCCAGTGAAGAGCAGGTTGCCGCAGGTGTGGCCGAGGTGCTCAGGCAGTTTGGCCGTCTTGATGCGCTGGTGTGCAACGCAGCGATCGCCGACCCGCATAACACTACGCTTGAAAGTCTTGAGCTGTCGCACTGGAATCGGGTGCTGGCTGTCAATCTTGGTGGCCCGATGCTGCTCGCCAAGCATTGCGCGCCTTACTTGCGCGCGCACTGTGGCAGCATCGTCAACCTCACATCGACTCGCTCCCGCCAGTCCGAGGCCGATACCGAAGCTTACGCGGCCAGCAAGGGCGGCCTGATGGCGCTGACGCACGCACTGGCAATCAGTCTGGGGCCGGAGATACGTGTCAACGCCGTCAGTCCCGGCTGGATTGATGCGCGCGACCCATCGTTGCGCAAGGCCGAGCCGTTGTCCGAGACCGATCACGCCCAGCATCCTGCCGGCAGGGTAGGGACGGTGGAAGATGTTGCCGCGATGGTTGCGTGGTTGTTGTCCAGAAACGCCGGTTTCGTGACCGGGCAGGAATTTGTGGTCGACGGTGGCATGACGCGCAAGATGGTCTACGCCGAATAGTTTTGTGCAGTCTGCCTACATTGACTCTTTGTTGTGCTTTTGATGTGTGGTAGCGGTTTTGCGATTGAGCCTGTTTTTTAAAAAACTTCAATCAGGCTATTGACTTAGGTTCGTTAGGTGCGTAAATTTCGCGGCCTCAACGAAGCAAAGGGTGATTAGCTCAGCTGGGAGAGCAGCTGCCTTACAAGCAGCGGGTCGGCGGTTCGATCCCGTCATCACCCACCATCGTTGAGTTTGAAAGCTGAAGTACGAGGGCTTTCAAAGTATCAAAAGGACGCAAGTCCACAATGCGCAGCGGTAGTTCAGTCGGTTAGAATACCGGCCTGTCACGCCGGGGGTCGCGGGTTCGAGTCCCGTCCGCTGCGCCATATTTGTACAGATCGGGTTCGCCGGGTCTGCGATTGAAAAGCCCAAGGGTCTTTTAATCAGAAGTACAGGAAGCAAACTACCGAAGGTTTGTTTCAAACAGGTTTACAGCGATACGCAGCGGTAGTTCAGTCGGTTAGAATACCGGCCTGTCACGCCGGGGGTCGCGGGTTCGAGTCCCGTCCGCTGCGCCATACATCGCTTCAAGGCCCTTGAACTCCTTGAAGCAAACACGAAAGCGACCCTCGGGTCGCTTTTTTGTTGTCTGCGTTTTGTCCGTAGGCGAGTAGGGTGGTTGTCCTGAACACGTGTTGTATCCAAATCCTTTTGATCTGTACGTTGATCCAGCGTCGGCCTTGTTGCAGACTTACCGCCATTTCCCAGTTCGCAGTCTTGCTGGCAGTCTTTTCCTTCCTCAGGATTTTCGATGTTTAAGCTACTGAACGTTCGTACCGCATTCTGGATCTCTGCCGTGTTGATGGCAGCTGGTTGTTCATCGCCGAAGCAGGCGGTGTATGACCACGAACATTTCGATGACGCCGGGACCTTCTCGCGTAGTTATCCCGCCACCGACCTGGCTTATTGCGAAGCGGGGCGGCGTGCCTTGTTGAGCCAGGGCTATATCATCACCAGCAGCGATCCGAAGATGATTGCCGGTCGCAAGAGCTTTCAACAGACCGGCGATGCGCATATTGAAATCAGCTTCAATCTGGTGTGCGCTGCTGATGCGAAGGATGGCAGTTCCACCATGTTCGCCAACGCTCTGCAGGACCGCTATGCGCTGAAGAAGACCAACAACTCGGCCAGCCTCGGGGTTGGAGTGCTGGGTTCCGTCTCGATGCCGATAGGCTCCACTGATGACTCGATGGTCAAGGTGGCCAGTGAAACCGTGTCATCGGCGAAGTTCTACGAGCGTTTTTTCGGTCTGGTGGAAAACTTCCTGCCACCGGAAGTGAAAAAGGCTGCGCATATTGTCGAGAAGCCCAAGGCAGATCTGGGTGTTCCTGATGTAGCCCCTGCCGCACCCGAGCCTGCCAAGGCGGCCAAGGCGGCCGAACCCGCCAAACTGGCTCCAGCAGCAACGGAGTCGCCCGCCAAGGCCGAACCCGCTGCCGAATCAGCCACGCCGCCTGCGGCAAGCGAACCATTGCCAGCGCCAGCCGAGCCTGCATCGTTCAAGGCGGAAACGGTCGACACACCGGCAGCCGAGCCAGCAGACAGCGCCAAGCCAGCCGAGGCTGAGCCCGCTCAATAACGGCTGTCGTGATCATGCACGGCGGACGCAGAGCGTCCAGAACTGCATCCCCACGCAGAGCGTGGGGACGATAATCAAGGTGTCCAGAGAACCTCTATCGCGCCCATGCTCCGCGTAGCTATGCCGGTCCGCATGAGGAACGAGGAGTATCTACGTCCTCAGCCCAGAAACAAGCGGTACGCCGGGTTCTCGCTCTCGTCCCAATACGGGTAACCAATCTCGTCCAGCGCTGCGCCCACCAGATGCCGCTCTTCCTCCGGCACCACCAGACCAGCGACCACACGGCCGTCTGCTGCGCCGTGGTTGCGGTAGTGGAACATCGAGATGGTCCAGCGTCCGCCCAGGCGGTTGAGGAAGTTGAACAGCGCGCCCGGCCGCTCAGGGAATTCGAAACGCAGCACCACTTCATCGTCGACGCGCTCGGCATGCCCGCCGACCATGTGGCGGATGTGCAGTTTGGCCAGTTCGTTGTCGGTCAGGTCCAGCACCGGAAAACCCTGCCCGGTCAGGCTGGCGATCAGTGCGCTGCGCGGGTCGTTCTCCGGGTGAGTCTGCACGCCGACGAAGATGTGTGCTTCACGGTCGGTGTGGTAGCGGTAGTTGAATTCAGTGATCTGGCGCTTGCCGATGGCCTCGCAGAACGCCTTGAAGCTGCCCGGTTGTTCAGGAATCGTCACGGCAATGATCGCCTCGCGGCCTTCGCCCAACTCTGCACGTTCGGCCACGTGCCGCAAGCGGTCGAAGTTGACGTTGGCCCCTGAATCAATCGCCACCAGCGTCTGGCCGCTGATGCCGCGCTGCTCGACGTATTTCTTGATCCCGGCCACGCCCAGCGCGCCGGAGGGCTCGGTGATCGAACGGGTGTCGTCGTAGATGTCCTTGATCGCCGCACATATTTCATCGGTGCTGACGGTGATCACTTCATCGACATAATGACGGCACACTTCAAAGGTGTGATGGCCGATCTGCGCCACCGCCACTCCATCGGCAAACAGCCCGACCTGGCTCAGCACCACGCGCTCCCCGGCGGCCATTGCCGCTTGCAGGCAGTTGGAGTCGTCCGGCTCTACACCGATGACCTTGATCTCCGGGCGCAGGTATTTCACGTACGCAGCGATACCCGCGATCAGACCGCCGCCACCGACCGGTACGAAGATAGCGTCCAGTTGCCCCGGCTGCTGGCGAAGAATCTCCATCGCCACGGTGCCTTGCCCGGCGATGGTGTCGGGGTCGTCATACGGGTGGATGTAGACGAAGCCTTGTTCGTCGACCAGCTTCAGCGAGTAGGCCAGCGCTTCCGGGAATGAATCGCCGTGCAGCACCACTGTGGCGCCCCGCGAGCGCACGCCTTCGACCTTGATTTCCGGGGTGGTGCGCGGCATGACGATGGTCGCCAGAATGCCCAGTTCACGCGCGGCCAGCGCCAGGCCCTGCGCGTGATTGCCCGCCGAGGCCGTGACCACGCCGCGTGCGGCCTCTTCTGCGGTCAATTGCGCCAGCTTGTTGTACGCACCGCGAATCTTGAAGGAGAATACCGGCTGTAGGTCTTCGCGTTTTAGCAGCACCTGATTGCCCAGCCGCTCTGACAGCTGGCGGGCGCCGTGCAGCGGGGTTTCGATAGCCACGTCATAAACGCGGGAGGTGAGGATCTTGCGGGCGTAATGGTTGAGCAGATCGTGCTGGCCTTGGCTCATCGCGTTGATCCCTCATACATGCGCAGCGCCGCAACAGATGGCAGAGCGATAATCAGGTTCAGTGAAGCACGAAGGGCGATAGAGCGAGGGATAACGATCATGTCTGACTCCTGGTTCAATAATGTTGCCCAGGAGACAGAAGAAACCCGCCTCCAGGGCGGGTTTTTGCAAACGTCGGCTAACCCGCCATGACTGGAATGACGGTAATAATAATCTGGCCGAGGTTTTGCTTGATGAGGTTCATGGCCCTGAGGTTAGGTCGACACGGGCCTGCAAGTCAATAGTGCCTGACTGGCAGCGTATAGCGACACGTGCTGAATCGGCGACGATCTTTTTCGTCTGTTTGATAGGGATCAACATTTTTATTTCACATTGGCACTTTAATGTTGATCTTGCGGTCAGTTATTTCAGCTTTAATTATCACCCATACTCAATCAGCCAAGAGGGCGAAGAAATGGACGAATACCAGGAAGAACTGCTTGAATACCGTGCATCGGAGCTGGACCCGGTAGAGCCTGCCGACGACGCTACCGAGCTATGAACGGCTTCATGCGCTTTGGCGCTGGCTGCGGCGGAACTCTCCCGGAGTCTGTCCGTTCCAGCGTTTGAAGGCGCGTTGAAAGGCTTCGGCAGAAGCGAACCCCAGCAGGTAGGCGATCTCCCCGAACGCCAGTTCAGTGTCGCGAATATAAGTCATCGCCAGATCACGCCGCGTGTCATTGAGCACGGCGCGAAAGCATGTGCCTTCCTCGGCCAGCTTGCGTCGTAGTGTCCAGGTCGGCAACTTGAGCCTTGCCGCCACTTCTTCCAGATCCGGTTCCCTGCCGCCGTTCAATAGCGGCCCAAGCAGTTGAATGATGCGTTCACGCAAGCTGCGGGTACGGGTCTGTTGCTCCAGCTCGGCTTCGCATAATTGCAGCAGATGCCGCCAGGTACTCGGGCAGTGGTCCGGGTTGCGTAATGCAAGGCAGTTCTGATCCAGGCGCAATTGATTGGTGGCGGCGGCAAATATCACCGGGCTGTCGCTCAGGCTGGCGTATTGCGCGGCGTAGTCAGGCGCTTCGAATTCGATCTCGACGCGTTGTGCACGCAGCCCTGTGCCCGCCAGTGTCGAGAGCTGAGCAAGCCAGCCCGCCAGGATCGAGTCCACAACAAAGCGGTTGTACGCGTTATAGGGGCTGATTGAATAGAAGCGCATCCAGGCGCCTTGCGCATCCTCGTGAAAGCTCGACTGACCGCGATAGTTGGACGCATACAATGGCTCGAAACGGATCAGCGTGCGGGCGGCCTCGCGCACTGTGGGAGCCTGGGCGGCGGTCACGCCCGCCAGACCTGCATGCGCTAAACGACTGAGCTGGCCCATGTGCAAGCCGAGCCCGGGCTGGCCGGTAAGCTGTATGGCAGCATGTCCCAGGCGCATATAGCGCGGGATCGACAGTCGCGCACCCGCCTGACTCAGGCGGGCGGGGTCCAGACCGTACTGCTCGAGCAGCGGATCAGGATTCTTGCCTAAGCGAGTGACCGCACCGGCCAGACTCTGGATGTAGCCGACCGACAGGTCACCAAGGCGCAGGGTCAAGGTAGGCATCGTCAAAGCCAGAGGTTGATCAGACGGGCACCGCCAGCGGGGCCATTGTCAGACGACGGTTCGGCAATTGTCTGACCTGCGTGGCTGGCAAAACTTTGCCCGGCAACGCCCTGATTCCAGAACTGCCCACGCATGAACACGCTGACTCCTGCCTGTGCACTGCTTTGCGCAGGACGGCCGATCAGGGTCAGGCGATGCCAGGCTTCGCCCTCGCTGGGATTGTCGGCTGCCATATCGATGTCTGAGTGCCGAGGCTTGCGCCACGGTTCGGACCAGGCGGCCTTGCCGATCACAAAAGCAGGCACCGCAATCAGTTGCGCGCCGCTCTGATTCAAGCGTGCGTAATTGTCCGCGTACCAACTGTCGCTGCCGATCAGCACGGCCAGACGCCCTGCGGGCGTGTCGAGCACATTCAATGGGGCGTCGCTCGCCGTGTGCACGTAGCGTTTCTGAAAACGGTCCGGGTACAGCTGACGCTGAGGCTGGCCGAGCGGCTGGCCATCGCTGCCGAATGTCAGGCTGCTGTTGTACAGGGCACCTTTACCGACTTTCAACTGACCGTTTTCGACACTCGGTTCCGGCAGCACAATCGAGCCTGCCACCAGTGTTACACCGAACTCTTTGGCCAGGCCGCCGAACAGTGCTTGGTAGTCACGTGCCATCGATCTTGCCTTGAGGCGCAGATGGGCGTCATCTACACGGTCTCGGCCTTCGGCACTGAGCATCGCCATGATGAATTGCAGCGGATTGCTCCAGGACAGCCAGTCCATCGCTTCATCGACCGTTGCGGCTTGATAAAGCTCATCCTTCTCGCCACTGGCGAACAGCCAGGTGCCGATATGCTCGGGGAGTACTACCACCGTTCTGTGGTTGATCAGCCCGTAATCGCGGGCCTGTTGCAGATAGGCTGCCAGCTTGCGGTGCAGTCGGTCAGTGTTCTGGTAGTCCGTGGGGAACAGCTCCGGCTCGATGCCAAGCAGGTTTCCGCGTTCACTGGGCTCGCCTTCATTGATTGCCAGGCGAATGCGCAGATCGGACAGGTAATGGCCCGCCGGACGTTGTCCGGTCCAGACTGCGTAACTGACAAGGCTGGCTACGCTCAGCAGGATCAGACAGATGGCGAAGAGTTTGCGCATAAAAAGGCCGGCTGGCTGCCATCAGGAAATTGTCGACTAGGGTAGGACGACGTCAGGCGCTTGCCAAGTGCCGCTGCGCGTTTGGATCAATAACTTGTCACTTTCGGTCATTGAGTGTGGGGCTGGATGCGTCTTTACTGTTGCCCATGAGAGGACCCGCAGAGGTCCTTGTTTTCCCGTGATTGCCTCGATGGAGCTTCGCCATGACTGCTGCTCATTACCCGCACCTGCTGGCCCCGCTGGACCTGGGCTTCACAACCTTGCGCAACCGGACCTTGATGGGCTCGATGCACACTGGTCTTGAAGAGCGGCCGGGTGGTTTCGAGCGCATGGCGGCTTATTTTGCCGAGCGGGCACGCGGCGGGGTCGGGTTGATGGTGACCGGCGGGATCGCGCCAAACGAAGAGGGCGGTGTCTACGACGGTGCGGCAAAACTCACCAATGCCGAAGAGGCGGAGCAGCATCGCATCGTTACCCGTGCGGTCCACGAGGCTGGCGGCAAGATCTGCCTGCAGATCCTGCATGCCGGTCGCTACGCTTATAGCCGCAAGCAGGTTGCGCCAAGTGCCATTCAGGCGCCGATCAACCCGTTCACGCCGCGTGAGCTGGACGAAGAGGGCATCGAAAAGCAGATCGCTGATTTCGTGACCTGTTCCACGCTGGCCCGCAGTGCCGGGTATGACGGTGTCGAAATCATGGGCTCGGAAGGCTATTTCATCAATCAATTCCTCGCCGCCCATACCAACCACCGCACCGATCGCTGGGGCGGCAGCTATGAAAACCGCATGCGCCTGGCGGTCGAGATCGTTACGCGGGTGCGTGAGGCGGTCGGTGCGGATTTCATCATTATCTTTCGACTGTCGATGCTGGATCTTGTGGAGGGTGGTAGCACCTGGGAAGAGATCGTCCAGCTGGCCAAGGCGGTCGAGCAGGCGGGTGCGACGCTGATCAACACCGGGATCGGTTGGCACGAGGCACGTATTCCGACCATCGCCACCAAGGTGCCGCGTGCAGCGTTCAGCAAGGTCACTGCCAAACTGCGAGGTTCGGTGAAGGTGCCGCTGATCACTACCAACCGCATCAATACCCCGGAAGTTGCCGAGCGCATCCTCAGCGAGGGCGACGCCGACATGGTCTCGATGGCTCGTCCTTTTCTGGCCGACCCGGAATTCGTCAACAAGGCCGCGGCGGGGCACGCCGAACGGATCAACACCTGCATCGGCTGTAATCAGGCCTGCCTTGACCACACCTTCGGCGGCAAGCTCACCAGTTGCCTTGTCAATCCGCGCGCCTGTCACGAGACTGAACTCAACTACCTGCCCACCCGGCAGGTGAAGAAAATTGCCGTGGTGGGTGCCGGTCCTGCCGGTCTGGCTGCTGCAACCGTTGCTGCACAGCGCGGACATGAGGTGACGTTGTTCGATTCGGCCAGCGAAATCGGCGGCCAGTTCAATATCGCCAAGCGCGTGCCGGGCAAGGAAGAGTTCTCCGAGACGCTGCGTTACTTCCGCAACAAAGTGGAAGAAACCGGCGTGCAATTGCGCCTTGGCACTCGCATAAAAGCCGAAGACTTGCTGGGGGCCGGCTTTGACGAGGTGATTTTGGCAACCGGCATCGCACCGCGCACTCCTGCCATCCCAGGTATCGATAACCAAAAAGTGCTCAGCTATCTGGATGTCATTTTGCAGCGCAAGCCGGTCGGGCGCAGCGTGGCAGTGATCGGCGCAGGCGGTATCGGTTTCGATGTGTCGGAATTTCTTGTGCATCAGGGCGTGGCCACCAGCCTGGATCGCGAGGCGTTCTGGAAGGAGTGGGGCATCGATACCACGCTTGAAGCGCGCGGCGGCGTGGCCGGGATCAAACCTGATGTGCACGCCCCGGCACGCCAGGTGTACCTGCTGCAACGCAAGAGCTCCAAGGTGGGCGACGGCCTGGGCAAGACCACCGGCTGGATTCACCGCACCGGGCTGAAAAACAAACAGGTGCAGATGCTCAATAGCGTCCAGTACCTGAAAATCGACGATGCCGGTTTGCATATTCGTATTGGTGAAGACGGCGAGGAAAAGCTGCTGGCGGTAGATAACATTGTGATTTGCGCCGGGCAGGACCCGCTGCGCGAGCTGTATGACGATCTGGTCAGCGCCGGGCAAAGCGTGCATCTGATCGGCGGTGCAGACGTTGCCGCCGAGCTGGATGCCAAACGCGCTATCGATCAAGGTTCGCGTCTGGCCGCTGCGCTCTGATTCAGCTTGTCTGTAAACTGCGCGGATGATTGTTGACGCCCTTGACTGGCAGCCCACTGCTGCGCTGCAACGCTTGAACCTGCCCTGGCTGCAAGATGCCGGGGTGGAGGTGTCAATCCTGCGCCTGGACCTTATTGACTCGCTGATCAGCGGCAACAAATGGTTCAAGCTCAGCGAACACCTGACCCAGGCTGTCGAGGCGGGTGCAGAGGGATTGATCAGCCTGGGCGGCGCACACTCCAATCATCTCCATGCGCTGGCGGCAGCGGGCAAGCGCTTCGGTTTCCCGACGGTGGGCCTGTTGCGTGGTCACGCCCAGCAGACGCCGACGGTACTGGACCTGCAAGCTTTTGGCATGCAATTGCACTGGCTGGGCTATGCGGGTTATCGAGCACGACATGCTGCAGATTTCTGGCTGCCCTGGCAGGCGCAATATCCTGAGCTGTATCCGATTGCCGAAGGCGGTGGCGGGCTTGCCGGTGCGCTGGGCTGCGCAAGGTTGCGGGAGATGGTCGATAGCCAGCTCGGGCACCTTGGCTGGGACGATTATCACGGCTGGTGGCTGGCAGTCGGCACCGGCACAACGCTTGCCGGTTTGCTGTTGGCCGAGGCCGGCGCCCATCCGGTATATGGCGCGATGGCGGTGCCGGACGATCATGGCGTCGCTCAAAACATCATGGCTGTGTTGAAAGAAGCCGCAGGGTCGCAGGTGAACGCCTCGCCGAACCTGCCCGCTGCCTGTGTTCTGCTGGAGGCCAGCCGCGGCGGTTTCGCCAGAACCGATGCCGCGCTGCTCGACTTCATCGCCAGCAGCGAGGCGCATAGCGGCATACCGCTGGAGCCCTTGTACACCGGCAAGGCTTTGCTGGCCCTGCACGATGAGGTGCTGGCCGGTCGGTTCAAGTCAGGCGGCCGTCTGGTCCTCGTCCATACCGGTGGCCTGCAGGGGCGGCGCGCGATGGGCCTGTAAGCCTTGTCGCAGAGCCTTTGGCATGAATTCTGCGCAGATCGGTGGCGAGACGTCGGCTATGACTACGTGGATGACACTTCTGGAGTGAGGCATCCGGGTCGCTGTCTCGATAATCGATCCATTCCAGATCAATACGCTGAGGTCAGCCATGACAACTACCGCCGCAGAGCAAGTCGATCCTGCCACGCTGAAAAAGGTCATCGTCGCGGCGGCCATCGGCAACTTCGTCGAATGGTTCGATTTCGCCGTGTACGGCTTTCTGGCAACCACCATCGCGCTGCAATTTTTCCCCAGCGGTGACAGCAGCGCCGCGTTGTTGAAAACCTTCGCCGTGTTTGCCGTGGCCTTCGCATTCCGGCCATTGGGCGGGATTTTCTTTGGCATGCTGGGTGACCGCATCGGGCGCAAGAAGACCCTGGCGATGACCATCCTGTTGATGGCAGGCGCGACCACGCTGATCGGTTTATTACCGACGTATGCGGCGATTGGCGTGATGGCACCGATTCTGCTGACGGTGATTCGCTGTGCGCAGGGTTTCTCGGCCGGTGGCGAGTATGCCGGGGCCTGCGCCTACCTCATGGAGCATGCGCCGCGCACGCAGCGGGCCTGGTATGGCAGCTTTGTGCCGGTGTCGACGTTTTCCGCCTTTGCTGCCGCAGCAGTGGTGGCTTACGCGCTGGAGTCGTCACTGTCGACCGAGGCCATGGGCAGTTGGGGCTGGCGCCTGCCGTTTCTGATTGCAGCGCCCTTGGGGCTGGTCGGCTTGTACTTGCGCTGGAAGCTCGACGAAACCCCGGCCTTTCAGGCTGTCACGCAAGAGCACGCCGTGGCTCACTCGCCACTCAAGGACACCTTGCGCCATCATGCAGCGGCCATGTGTTGTCTGGGAGCGTTCGTGTCGTTGACGGCGCTGTCGTTCTATATGTTCACCACTTACTTTGCGACCTACCTGCAAGTGGCTGGCGGGTTGAGCAGGGCGACGGCGCTGCTGGTGTCGTTGATCGCACTGGCCTTTGCGGCTGCTCTCTGTCCGCTGGCCGGTGCCTATTCGGATCGGGTAGGCCGTCGGGTCACCATGGCAACCGCCTGTACTCTGCTGATGGTCGTGGTTTTTCCGTCATTCCTGATGGCCAGCTCCGGCTCGTTCATTGCCTCGATCGTCGGGGTCATGCTGCTTGCTGTGGGCGCAGTGCTGTGCGGTGTAGTGACGGCAGCGCTGTTATCGGAAACCTTCCCGACCCGCACCCGCTATACCGCCTCGGCAATCACCTACAACATGGCCTACACCCTGTTCGGCGGCACCGCGCCGCTGGTGGCGACCTGGCTCATCGGTGTCACGGGCAGCAACCTGTCGCCAGCGTTCTACCTCATCGCCGTAGCCGTATTGGCGATGGCTGGCGGCCTGTCCTTGCCGGAAACCTCGAAAATATCGTTGCATGATGTGCCTGTTACAGGCGATGAGCCGGTGACGCGGTCGATTGCCTGAGCTTCACGATCGGCATGCCGTATAAATAGCAGCTACTAACGCAGTGCGTTTCAACCGCGATGGCACTGGCGACGCAGAGTGCGACCTTAGTGACAGGGCGATGGAATCCGACGAAGTCGGGCCGGAAACAGGAGCGAGGGGCTTTGGTTACTATGGCCCCTCAAAGTAACTCGCCGAGGGGCGAAAAAGGTGACCTGAGTCGAACCCCAATCCACCTGACATCGCAGAACTGCTGTGCTCTCAGCCGCGTTCCCGCGCCATCAATTCAACAGCGCAGTCGTCTCGGGCACAAAGTCGAATGAGCTCAGACTGAAACCCTGCTCATCCACCTGCAACACCCAGCCCTGACGATCCCAGTCGCCCAGCACAATGCGTCTGGCTGCCTGATCGCCAATCTGCAACTTATGAATCGCGGGGCGATGAGTGTGGCCGTGTACTAAGGTGCGCACGCCGAACTGCTGCATGATCCGCGGCACCTCGTCTGGCGTCACATCGACAATATCATTGGCCTTCATACGGGTTTGCGCACGGCTTTCATTGCGCAACTTGCGCGCCAGCTTGTGCCGGGTGCCCAGCGGCAAATGGCGCAGAATGAAAAGCGTCAGCGGATGGCGCAGATAACGGCGCATCCGGATGTAACCTTCATCGCGGGTGCACAGGCTATCGCCATGCATCAACAACACGGGCTCACCGTTCAACTGCACGACGCTCGGATCGCTCAACAGGGTGCAACCCGCTGCCTTGCAGAAACCCTTGCCGATCATGAAGTCGCGGTTGCCGTGCATCAGAAAAATTCGTGTGCCGCTGTCACTCAATGCGCGCAGGGCTTTGCAGATTGAAAGCTGAAACGGTGACATGGCGTCGTCACCGATCCAGACTTCAAAGAAATCCCCGAGGATATACAGCGCCTCGGCTTCGCGGGCGCGGCCCGCGAGCAGATCCAGAAACGCCCGGGTAATGTCCGGGCGCTCCTGTTCAAGGTGCAGATCGGAGATCAGCAGTATCACTCAACGATCTCGGCTTTCTTGATGATCACGTCTTCTACAGGCACGTCCTGATGACCGGCTTTGCTGGAAGTCGCAACGCCCTTGATCTTGTCGACGACGTCGGTGCCTTCGATGACTTCGGCGAACACCGCGTAACCCCAGCCCTGAACGGTCTTGGCGCTGTGGTTCAGGAAGGCGTTGTCAGCCACGTTGATGAAGAACTGCGCAGAGGCCGAATGCGGCTCCATGGTGCGGGCCATGGCCACAGTGTATTTCTTGTTCGGCAGGCCGTTATCGGCTTCGTTCTGAATGCTCGGGCGCTTGTCTTTCTTTTCTTTCATGCCTGGCTCGAAACCGCCGCCCTGGATCATGAAGTTGCCGATTACACGGTGGAAAACCGTGTTTTCGTAGTGGCCAGCGTTAACGTATTCGATGAAGTTGGCTACAGTCAGTGGCGCCTTTTCTGCGTTCAGTTGCAGAACGATGTCGCCGTGGTTGGTGGTCAGCTTTACTTTGGACATGTGGAAAGTCGCTCTATAGTCATGCATGAATGGGCACATTATGACCCTGACGCGCAGTTTACGGACGAGGTTACATTTTTCAGCGCTTTTGCAGCTTTTATGCCCTCAAATGTGCACTCTGTTGTCAGGGACTTGACAGCTTCGGCTATGATAAGCGCTTTGATTTAGTCGGCCTACCCTGGCCGCGCACGTATGTCCAAGGATCCTATGAGCAAGCCCACTCCAGAACCCGCTGCCCATTCCAAGGCAGGCCCAGCCGTACCGACCAATTTCCTGCGTCCTATCGTGCAGGCAGACCTGGACTCGGGCAAGCACAGCAAAATCATCACGCGCTTTCCGCCAGAGCCCAACGGTTACCTGCACATCGGTCACGCCAAGTCGATCTGCGTGAACTTCGGTCTGGCCAAGGAGTTCGGTGGCGATACGCACCTGCGTTTCGATGACACCAACCCGGCCAAGGAAGACCAGGAATACATCGACGCCATCATGAGCGACGTCAAGTGGCTGGGCTTCGAGTGGGCGGGCGAAGTGCGCTACGCCTCGCAGTATTTCGACCAGTTGCACGACTGGGCGGTCGAGCTGATCAAGGCAGGCAAGGCTTACGTTGACGATCTGACCCCCGAGCAGGCGCGCGAATACCGTGGCACCCTGACCGAGCCGGGCAAGAACAGTCCGTTCCGTGAGCGCAGCGTCGAGGAAAACCTCGACCTGTTCGCGCGCATGAAGGCGGGCGAATTCGAAGACGGCGCTCGTGTACTGCGAGCCAAGATCGACATGGCCTCGCCGAACATGAACCTGCGTGACCCGATCATTTACCGCATTCGTCATGCGCATCACCATCAGACCGGCGACAAGTGGTGCATCTACCCGATCTATGACTTCACCCACGGTCAGTCGGATGCCCTCGAAGGCATCACCCACTCGATCTGCACCCTGGAGTTCGAAAGCCATCGTCCGTTGTACGACTGGTTCCTCGATAACCTGCCGGTGCCGTGCAAGCCGCGCCAGTACGAGTTCTCGCGCCTGAACCTGAACTACACCATCACCAGCAAGCGCAAGCTCAAGCAACTCGTTGACGAGAAACACGTCAATGGCTGGGATGACCCGCGCATGTCGACTCTGTCGGGCTTCCGTCGCCGTGGCTACACGCCGAAATCGATTCGCAATTTCTGCGAAATGATCGGCACCAACCGCTCTGACGGCGTTGTCGATTTCGGCATGCTCGAATTCAGTATTCGCGATGACCTGGACCACAGCGCCCCGCGCGCAATGTGTGTGCTGCGCCCCCTGAAAGTGGTCATCACCAACTACCCGGAAGGTCAGGTCGAGAAGCTGGAACTGCCGCGCCATCCGAAAGAAGACCTGGGCATGCGCGAGCTGCCGTTTTCGCGGGAGATTTACATCGATCGCGACGATTACATGGAAGAGCCGCCAAAAGGCTACAAACGTCTTGAACCCAATGGTGAAGTACGCTTGCGTGGCAGCTATGTGATCCGTGCCGACGAAGCGATCAAGGACGCAGAGGGCAACATCGTCGAACTGCGTTGCTCCTACGATCCTGACACCCTGGGCAAGAACCCCGAAGGCCGCAAGGTCAAGGGCGTTGTGCACTGGGTGCCTGCGGCCGAGAGCGTTGAATGTGAAGTGCGTCTGTATGACCGCCTGTTCCGCTCCGCCAACCCGGAAAAAGCCGAAGACGGCGCGAGCTTTCTGGACAATATCAACCCCGATTCCCTGCAAGTGCTGACCGGTTGTCGTGCTGAACCATCATTGGGACACGCGCAACCGGAAGACCGTTTCCAGTTCGAACGCGAAGGTTATTTCTGCGCGGACATCAAGGACTCGAAACCCGGTCAACCAGTCTTCAACCGCACGGTCACGTTGCGGGATTCCTGGACCTGAGATGTCCGAGGGGCAGATAGTGCTTTCTATTTACAACACGCTCACCAAGAGCAAAGAAGTATTCAAACCGCTGGATGGTAACAAGGTGCGCATGTACGTCTGCGGGATGACCGTATACGACTACTGCCACCTGGGCCATGGCCGCAGCATGGTGGCGTTCGATCTGGTGACGCGCTGGCTGCGCTTCAGCGGTTATGAACTGACCTATGTGCGCAACATCACCGACATTGACGACAAGATCATCAATCGTGCGCGTGACAATGGTGAGTCATTCGACGCGCTGACTGCGCGCATGATCGACGCCATGCACGAGGACGAGGCGCGCCTCAACATCCTCAAGCCGGACATGGAGCCGCGTGCCACCGATCACATCGCTGGCATGCACGCCATGATCCAGACCCTGATCGACAAGGGCTATGCCTACGCGCCGGGTAACGGTGATGTGTATTACCGGGTCGGCAAGTTTCAGGGCTACGGCAAGCTGTCGCGCAAGAAGATCGAAGACCTGCGCATTGGTGCGCGGATCGAAGTGGACGAGTCCAAGGAAGACCCGCTGGACTTCGTGCTCTGGAAAGGCGTCAAGCCCGGCGAGCCGAGCTGGGAGTCGCCGTGGGGCGCAGGGCGTCCGGGCTGGCATATCGAATGCTCGGTCATGTCGACCTGCTGCCTGGGTGACACCTTCGATATTCATGGTGGCGGCAGCGATCTGGAGTTTCCGCACCATGAAAACGAAATCGCCCAGAGCGAGGCGGCCACTGGCAAGACCTACGCCAACGCCTGGTTGCACTGCGGCATGATCCGCATCAACGGCGAGAAGATGTCCAAGTCCTTGAACAACTTCTTTACCATTCGTGACGTGCTGGAGAAATACCATCCGGAAGTGGTGCGTTACCTGCTGGTATCCAGCCATTACCGGAGCGCGATCAACTATTCCGAAGACAGCCTGCGTGAGTCGAAGGCGGCACTGGAGCGTTTCTATCACGCGCTCAAGGGCCTGCCGCTCGCCGAGCCTGCGGGTGGGGAAGCGTTCGTCGAGCGTTTCAGCACGGCGATGAATGATGACTTCGGCACGCCGGAAGCGTGTGCGGTACTGTTCGAAATGGTCCGTGAGATAAACCGCCTGCGTGAATCCGATGTCACCGCAGCGGCGGGTCTTGCGGCGCGCTTGAAGCAGTTGGCCAGTGTGCTGGGTGTTCTGCAGCTGGAAGCCGACGACTTTTTGCGCGCTGGCGCGGAAGGGCGGGTCGATGCAGCGCAAGTGGAAGCGCTGATTCAGGCACGTCTGGCTGCGCGCGCGGCGAAGGACTGGGCCGAATCCGATCGGATTCGCGACCAGATCACCGCCATGGGCGTACTGCTGGAAGACGGCAAGGGCGGCACGACCTGGCGCCTTGCGGACTGATCAAGCAAGGCGGCTAGTGACGCGGAGCATGTGAACGATAATGACCCGGAAGACTATCGTGCCCATGCTCCGCGTGGGCATGCTGTTCTGGACGCTCCGCGTCCGATCCTCGATGTACGGTCTGCCAAAAGCCAAAAACTAGACAATCCGCTGTTCCCGCAACCGCTTGTACAGCGTGTTGCGGCTTACCCCCAGGCGTTTTGCCAGCTGTGAAATATTTCCGCCAGCCGCTTGAAACAGTTGGCTCAGGTCTTCTGTCGTGTGAAGCCGCACAGTGGATTCCTGAGTTTTCACCGGCTCTCGGCAGTCCTCATCCATGCCCATATCCAGCAGAAAATCCTCCGGCAAGTGCTCGGTGCTGATCGGCTGTTCATCTGCCAAAGCCAGCGCCACCTGAATCACGCTGTTGAGCTGACGAATGTTGCCCGGCCACGGGTGATGTTCGAATAGTTCGAGCACTTCTCTGGAAAACCCCGCCCGTTGATGAGCGTCGCGATGCCGCTCCCAGATACGCTGGATGAGTGCATGTTTGTCGGTGCGCTCGCGCAGTGCCGGGAGTTCGATGCTCAAGCCGCTGATCCGGTAATAAAGGTCCTGGCGAAAGTGCCCCGTCTGAACCTGATCGCGCAGGCTGCGATTGGTGGCTGAAATCAAGCGTATATCTACCGCAAACAACTCACTGCTGCCTAGTGGCTGGACGCAGCGCTCTTGCAGCACACGCAACAGTCGCGCCTGTACCGGCAGGGGCATGTCGCCGACTTCGTCCAGAAACAGCGTGCCTTTATCGGCTTTGCGGATCAGGCCAATGCTGCCTTTTTGACTGGCACCGGTGAACGCCCCTCTTTCATAGCCAAATAGCTCGGCTTCGACCAGTTCGGCCGGGATCGCCGCGCAGTTGACAGCGATCAGCGGCTGAGTGGCTCTGGTACTGGCTTGATGCAGGGCTTTGACAAACACTTCCTTACCGACCCCGGTTTCCCCGTGGATCAGCAGCGGAATGTCTTTTTCCAGCAGCCGCTGCGCCTGATTCACGGCTTTCTCGATTTTTGCGTCACCCAAGCTGATCGCTTCCAGGTCCAGGCTACGCGGCGCGACAGGTGCCTGAACCGGCTGGACGCTGTGCAGCTTCAGCGGCTTGCGGGTCGGACGCTTGAGCAGACATTGAAAGCGATTATTGCCAAACGCGTGCAGTGCAAACGGCCGCGCTTCTGTCTCGCTGAGCAGTTGCAGGATAGGGCACTTGAACAGCGTTTCGATACTGGCACCGGACGGCGTCGTCCCCAACAAATTGTCAGCGCGTCGATTGGCGCAAAGGATCTGGCCGCTTTCATCAAAAATCAGCAGGCCTGCCCATTGGCTGTCGAGATTGTTCAGGCCCGTATTGAAAATCAACTGATAGTGCGAGTCGCGGAACTGATCGAGGATCAGTCGGTTTTCCACCGACTGGCTCATCATTTTGACCATACCCAGCGTATGCGAGGGGGGCAGGAAACTGTCACTGGACACATCCAGCACGGCAATGATGCGTCGATCAGCATCGAAGATCGGTGAAGCCGAACCGGTCATGAAGCGATTGGCCTTGAGGAAATGCTCGTCCGGTTCAATGTGAATGGCCTGCTCACAGGCCAGTGCTGTGCCGATGGCATTGGTGCCGGTGCCCCGTTCGCTCCAGCTGGCACCAGCCATGAAGCCTTGTGCCTGGGAAGACTCGACGAAGCGTTGCGCGCCCCAGGATTTGAGCAACTGGCCTTGAGGGTCGGCCAGCAGAATCAGGCAATTGGAGTTGCTCAGAATGTTTTCGTAGACCGGCAGGACTTCCTGATGGGTGGTCTGCACCAGCCCGTGATGGCGCTCCAGCAGCCTGGAAACCTCAGCGCCCGGCAGTTGGCCGAATGAAGGACGCGTCTGATGGCTGAGACCGAAATCCCGGCAGCGCCTCCATGAATCCTGAATGATGATGTCGTGAACGAGCGAAGCGCTGGATTGAGACATGAGGATGCCTGCGAATATGACGTGTTGTTTTTGTTTTTAGGTCCCGTCGGCGTGACCATCCTTGCCCGCAACGTCCGTCCAGTGTCGTTCAGTTTTGTTCAAAGTCAATGTTCATTTTGTTCAAGTGTTCAGTGTTTACTGTTCATTATTGTTCAGCTGTGAAAGGGCTTTCGCCCCCTGAATACGGGGGAAGGCTCTGTTTCGCGGCTCGCAAGCAATCTGGCCGAACTGGCACGAATGTCGCTATCTGCAAACAGTCACGCATTCACCCTTAAGAAAAAAACAACAAAGGGCACGCCATGTCTCTCACGCTAGAGCACGTCAGTCGCGCGGTCGATGGTCAGGTCTGGATCGACGACGCCTCCCTGAGCTTTGAGCCAGGATCTTTCAACGTTCTGCTGGGGCGAACCCTGTCCGGCAAAACCAGCCTGATGCGCCTGATGGCCGGGCTGGACAAGCCTGACAGCGGGCGGGTGCTGATGAACGGGGTCGATGTTACAAATCGACCGGTTCGTCTGCGCAATGTCTCGATGGTTTATCAGCAGTTCATCAATTACCCAAGCATGACGGTGTTCGAAAACATCGCCTCGCCGCTGCGTCAGGCCGGTCTGTCCAAGGACGTGATCCACAGCCGTGTGCAGGAAACCGCGAAGATGCTGCGCATCGAAAAGTTCCTGCAACGCCACCCGCTCGAATTGTCCGGTGGGCAGCAGCAGCGCACCGCGATGGCCAGGGCGCTGGTCAAGGACGCCGAGTTGATCCTGTTCGACGAGCCTTTGGTCAACCTTGATTACAAGCTGCGTGAAGAGCTGCGTCAGGAAATGCGCGAGCTGTTTGCAGCCCGCCATACCATTGCCATCTATGCCACTACCGAGCCCAATGAAGCGCTGGCGCTGGGTGGCACCACCACCATCCTGCATGAAGGGCGGGTGGTGCAGAGCGGCAAGACTCCCGAGGTCTATCACCGGCCGAGCACGGTATTGGCGGCCGAGCTGTTCTCTGAACCGCCGATCAATCTGATGCCGGGCCGTATAGACGGCAATGAAGTCAGCTTCGCCAACTTTGTGCATTTCCCGCTCAACGTCGACCTGCGGGCCGTCGGTGATGGTGAATACCGCTTTGGTGTGCGTCCCAGCCATTTGAGCCTTGTGCCTTCCAACGATGATGATCTGGAGCTGGCGGTCACCGTCGAGCTGGCAGAGATCAGCGGCTCGGAAACCTTTCTGCATGTGCGCAACGAGCTGTTTTCACTGGTTTTGCACCTGCCGGGCGTGCATGCCTACGACGTTGACGCATCGATTCGGGTGTACATCCCGACTCACAAATTATTTGTATTCGATCAGCAGGGCGGCCTGATTCAGGCGCCGGGCCTGCGTATGGCGAGGGTTGCCTGATGGCCGAGATCCGCTTGCAGAACCTGGCGCACAGTTACAGCGCCAAGCCTGGTCCTGACGACTATGCAATTCGCGAGATGAGTCACATCTGGGAGCAGGGCGGGGCTTACGCGCTGCTCGGGCCTTCCGGGTGTGGCAAGTCAACCCTGCTCAATATCATTTCGGGGCTGCTCAGTCCGTCGCAGGGCCAGGTGCTGTTCGACTCGAAAGTAGTCAATGAGCTGCCCCCGGAGCGTCGCAACATCGCTCAGGTTTTCCAGTTTCCAGTGATCTACGACACCATGACGGTGTTCGATAATCTGGCCTTTCCGTTGCGCAATCAGGGCCTGGACGAGGCGCGGATTCTCATCAAGGTCAACGAAATTGCCGATGTCCTGGACCTGCAGCCGCTGCTGAAAAAGAAAGCGCGCAACCTCAGCGCGGACGAAAAGCAGAAAGTCTCCATGGGTCGCGGTTTGGTGCGCGATGACGTGTCGGCGATCCTCTTCGACGAGCCGCTGACCGTGATCGACCCGCACCTGAAATGGAAACTGCGCCGCAAGCTCAAGCAGATCCACGAGCAATTCAATATCACTATGGTCTACGTCACCCACGATCAACTGGAGGCGTCGACCTTCGCCGACAAGATTGCGGTGATGTATGGCGGACAGATCGTCCAGTTCGGCACACCGCGGGAGCTGTTTGAAAAGCCTTCGCACACCTTTGTCGGCTATTTCATCGGCAGCCCTGGCATGAACCTGATTGACGTCACGCCTCAACCGGGCGGTGTCGGTTTTGCCGACATTCATCTGCCGCTGCCTGAGTCGTTGCAGCAAAAGCTTGCCAGCACACCGTGGAAAAGTCTGAAAGTGGGCATTCGTCCAGAGTTCGTGCATGTCTGGGACGGGCCTTACGACGATGCGATGTGCGCCGACGTGACCTATGTGGAAGACCTCGGTACCTACAAGATCATTACCCTGAAACTGGCCGGGCAACTGCTCAAGGTTCGTTTGCAGGAAGACAAACCGGTGCCGCACGGTCAGGCCTGGATCAGCTTTCCAGGTCAATGGCTGATGCTCTATGCCGACGATTACCTGCTTGAAGCCGGCCCGGTCAGTGAGGTGTCCCATGCGTAAGGTGCAGAACAACAAAGCCTGGTGGCTGGTGATGCCGGTGTTTCTGCTGGTGGCATTCAGCGCGATTATCCCGATGATGACCGTGGTCAACTACTCGGTGCAGGACATCTTCGACCAGTCCAGCCGCTATTTTGTCGGTACTGACTGGTTTCGCCAGGTCTTGCAGGACCCGCGCCTGCACGATTCGCTGCTGCGCCAGTTCATTTACTCGGGTTGCGTGCTGCTGATCGAGATCCCGCTGGGTATCGCGATCGCTCTGACCATGCCCACCAAAGGTCGCTGGTCATCGTTGTGCCTGATCGTGATGACCATTCCGTTGCTGATTCCATGGAACGTGGTCGGCACCATCTGGCAGATCTTCGGCCGTGGCGATATCGGCTTGCTGGGTTATACGTTGAACAACGTGCTGGGCATCAACTACAACTACGCCGCCAACGCTTCGGATGCCTGGGTGACAGTGCTGGTCATCGACGTCTGGCACTGGACCTCGCTGGTGGCCTTGCTGTGCTATTCAGGGTTGCGAGCCATTCCGGATGTCTACTATCAGGCGGCGCGGATTGATCGTGCCTCCGGCTGGGCCATCTTTCGGCATATCCAGCTGCCGAAGATGAAAAGCGTGCTGCTGATCGCGGTGATGCTGCGCTTCATGGACAGCTTCATGATCTACACCGAGCCGTTCGTGCTCACCGGTGGCGGTCCTGGCAACTCCACCACCTTCCTCAGTCAGACCCTGACCACCATGGCGCTCGGGCAGTTCGACCTGGGGCCTGCGGCGGCGTTCTCGCTGGTGTACTTCCTGATCATTCTGTTGGTGTCATGGGTGTTCTACACCGCCATGACTCACAGCGAAAAGAATTGAGGGGCTGGTCATGAGTCTGCGCAAAATCATACCGCTGTGGATTTACCTGTTGTTTCTGCTGGTGCCGATTTACTGGCTGATCAATATGTCGTTCAAGACCAATACCGAGATCCTCGGTGGCCTGACCCTGTGGCCGCAGGACTTTACCCTGGCCAACTACAAGGTGATTTTCACCGACGAAAGCTGGTACAGCGGTTACCTGAACTCGCTGTACTACGTGTGCCTCAATACCGTGATATCGCTGAGCGTTGCGCTTCCGGCAGCCTACGCGTTTTCACGCTATCGTTTTCTCGGCGACAAGCACCTGTTCTTCTGGCTGCTGACCAATCGCATGGCGCCACCGGCCGTGTTCCTGCTGCCGTTTTTCCAGCTGTACTCGTCCATCGGCCTGTTTGACACGCACATCGCCGTTGCTCTGGCGCATTGCTTGTTCAACGTTCCGCTGGCGGTGTGGATTCTGGAGGGCTTCATGTCCGGCGTTCCCAAGGAGATTGATGAAACGGCCTACATCGACGGTTATAGCTTTCCGAAGTTTTTCGTGAAGATTTTCATTCCGTTGATTGGCTCGGGTATCGGTGTTACCGCGTTTTTCTGCTTCATGTTCTCCTGGGTCGAGCTCTTGCTGGCGCGCACCCTGACATCGGTCAATGCCAAACCGATTGCTGCGGTAATGACCCGTACAGTCTCGGCGTCGGGTATTGATTGGGGCGTGCTGGCGGCGGCGGGGGTGTTGACTATCCTGCCGGGTATGCTGGTGATCTGGTTCGTTCGCAACCATGTGGTCAAGGGCTTTGCTCTTGGTCGTGTCTGAGGAGTCGAAAAAATGGAGTGGATGTCCTGGACACTGCCCACTGCGGCCTTTTTCATCAGCATCGCATTGCTGCTGGCGGGGATGACCGTATGGGAATTGCGCTCGGCAAGTATCGAGCGCCGTGGTTTTCTGCCGATTGCCACCACGCGTGGCGACCGTTTGTTCATTGGGCTTCTGGGTAGCGCTTACCTGCATTTGCTGGTGATCGGCGCGACCGACTGGAGTGTCTGGATTGCTTCAGGGGCCTCCCTGGTGTGGCTGTTGGTGGTGATGCGTTGGGGTTAGAGGGCGGCCGGGCGCGATTGCCGGGGTGATCCGGTCGGCGATATTCGAAAAGCGGGACTACATAAAAGCAACATTGGAGATGACTATGTTCAATAAGAAAAACAAGCTGCAACATAGCGTGACGCTGGCGACCATGATGATGCTCAGCGGGTTGAGTGTTTCGGCGTGGGCAGATCAGTACGAAGATGCGGCGAAGAAGTGGGCGGCCAGTGAATTCAAGCCGAGTACGCTTTCCGATGCAGAACAGTTGAAAGAGCTGGAGTGGTTCATCAAGGCCGCCGAGCCGTTCCGTGGCATGGACATCAAGGTGGTATCGGAAACCCTGACCACCCACGAGTACGAATCGAAAACCCTGGCCAAGGCCTTCACTGAAATCACTGGTATCAAAGTCACCCATGACTTGCTGCAAGAGGGTGATGTGATCGAAAAACTGCAGACCGCCATGCAGTCGGACAAAAGTATCTACGACGGCTGGGTCAACGACTCGGACCTGATCGGTACGCACTTCCGCTATGGCAAGGCGCTGTCGCTGACCGACCTGATGGCCAGTCCGGAAGGCAGCAAAGTCACCTCGCCGACTCTGGACCTGAAAGACTTCATCGGCACCTCGTTCACCACCGCGCCGGACGGCAAGCTTTATCAACTGCCTGATCAGCAATTCGCCAACCTGTACTGGTTCCGTGCCGACTGGTTCGAACGTCCCGACCTGAAAAAGAAGTTCAAAGACAAGTACGGCTATGAGCTGGGCGTCCCGGTCAACTGGTCGGCCTACGAAGACATTGCCAAATTCTTCAGCGAAGACGTCAAGGAGATCGACGGCAAGAAAGTCTTCGGGCACATGGATTATGGCAAGAAGGACCCGTCGCTGGGCTGGCGCTTCACCGATGCCTGGTTCTCCATGGCCGGCAGTGGCGACAAGGGCCTGCCTAACGGTTTGCCGGTGGACGAGTGGGGCATCCGTGTAGAGGATTGCCATCCGGTCGGCTCCAGCATTACCCGCGGTGGCGATACCAACGGGCCAGCGGCGGTGTTCGCGACCCAGAAATACATCGACTGGCTGAAAGCCTACGCACCGCCTGAAGCTGCGGGCATGACCTTTTCGGAGTCCGGGCCGGTTCCGTCGCAGGGTAACGTCGCGCAACAGATCTTCTGGTACACCGCCTTTACTGCCGACATGACCAAGCCCGGCCTGCCAGTCATGAACGCCGATGGCACGCCGAAATGGCGCATGGCACCTTCGCCAAAAGGACCTTACTGGAAAGAAGGTATGAAGCTCGGTTATCAGGACGTAGGGTCATGGACCTTCCTGAAATCTTCCGACGAGAAGAAGCGCCTGGCGGCATGGTTGTATGCGCAGTTCGTGACCTCGAAAAGCGTTTCGCTGAAGAAGACCATTGTCGGTCTGACGCCGATTCGCGAGTCCGACATCAACTCCAAGGAGATGACCGCGCTGGCACCCAAACTGGGTGGTCTGGTGGAGTTCTATCGCAGCCCGGCGCGTGTGCAGTGGTCGCCTACCGGGACCAACGTGCCTGATTATCCGAAACTGGCACAGTTGTGGTGGAGCCACGTTGCCGAGGCGGTCACCGGCGAGAAGACAGCACAGCAGGCGCTGGACGGTCTGGCCAAGGATCAGGATGCCATCATGACGCGCATCGAACGTTCCAAGGTTCAGGAAGCCAGCAAGTGTGCGCCGAAGATGAATCCCGAGACCTCTGCCGAGGAGTGGTATACCAAGGCTGAGCAAAGCGGTGGCAAATTCCTCGCACCGCAACGCAAGCTGGCCAACGAGAAACCGAAGGGTGAAACCATCGCTTACGCTGACCTGCTGAAGAGCTGGGAGGCTGGCAAGAAGTAAGGTTTTGTCGAGGTAAAAAAACGGCACCTTGAGGGTGCCGTTTTTTATTGCTGCAGGCTGATCAGTCGTGCAGGGTTTCTGCGGCGTACAGCGTGTTTTCCAGCAGGCAGGCACGGGTCATGGGACCAACGCCGCCAGGGACCGGGGTGATCCAGCCGGCGCGGGGCAGGGCAGTCTCGTAAACCACGTCGCCAACCAGCTTGCCATCGTCCTGACGGTTGATGCCGACGTCGATGACAATCGCGCCGGGCTTGATCCATTCGCCCTTGACCAGGCCGGGCTTGCCAGCGGCAACCACCACCAGATCGGCACGGCTTACATGGCCTGCCAGATCCTTGGTGAAACGGTGGGTCACGGTGACGGTGCAGCCCGCCAGCAGCAATTCCATCGCCATGGGGCGGCCGACAATGTTCGACGCGCCAACCACCACAGCATCCAGCCCGTACAGATCGACTCCGGTGCTTTCCAGCAGGGTAATGATCCCTTTGGGTGTGCACGGTCGCAGCAGGGGAATGCGCTGGGCCAGACGGCCGACGTTATAAGGATGGAAACCGTCCACGTCCTTGTCCGGGCGGATGCGCTCGAGCAGCAGCGATGCGTCCAGATGGGCTGGCAAAGGCAATTGCAGGAGGATGCCGTCGACAGCGGCGTCTTCATTGAGGCGGTCGATCAGATCGGTCAGCGCAACCTGAGTGGTATCAGCGGGCAAGTCATAGGCCTGGGAGATAAAGCCGACTTCCTCGCAGTCCTTGCGCTTGTGAGAGACATAGACCTGAGAGGCAGGGTCGCTGCCGACCAGAATCACCGCGAGGCCCGGCGTGCGCAGACCTTGCTGGCTACGTTCGGCGACACGTTTGGCGATCTGCTGGCGCAGGCTGGCGGCGATCGCCTTGCCGTCGATTAGTTTTGCAGTCATGACGCGTGATTAACCATCGAGAGGAAATAAAATGAGCGCGCATTCTCGCATGACATGGCGCGAGGGCAAAGGCGCATGCTGTGGATATTCCGCTAACTCCTTTATCTAGCTGAATTTTTTTCAAAAAAAGGTTGACGACCCCAGGGGCCGTCTATAAGATTCGTCGCACTTGCCGGGCAGAGCCCAGCACTGGTTAAGCTAGCACTGGTTGATTAGGTCAGGCAGAGTTGCAAATCAGCTCGGTGTGATTGAAAGCCTTTTAGTTTGTTCTCGCAAGAATACAAATTATATAAGTGCCCGTAGCTCAGCTGGATAGAGCATCCGCCTTCTAAGCGGATGGTCGCAGGTTCGAGTCCTGCCGGGTGCGCCATTCAAGGCAGCTTTGGCACAGCAAGTAAGTTGTATAGTCACGCGCAATATGGTGGGCGTAGCTCAGTTGGTAGAGCACAGGATTGTGACTCCTGCGGTCGTGGGTTCGAACCCCATCGTCCACCCCATATTAAGAAGGGCGCCAGATTTATAGTCTGGCGCCTTTGCTTTAAAAGTCTGAAATGCGGATGTGGTGGAATTGGTAGACACACTGGATTTAGGTTCCAGCGCCGCAAGGTGTGAGAGTTCGAGTCTCTCCGTCCGCACCAGGATAGCTGTAGTCGAGTGCTAACGCTTCGGTTGCAAAAGCTACAAAAAGAAAGCCGCCTAGTGCGGCTTTTTTTGTTTTGGCGTATTCGTTCCATCGCCTCGCGGGTCCGGCGGCCATACTGCCGCCGGTCGAGTGGGGCGTGCTATGTAGATGGATTCGGTCATCGTCCGGCGCAGAGGTTTCCTTATATAGGGGCCGTGCCAGACACGTCGCGAGTGATGCGAGGTGTTTTCCTTTCTCCTCCGGCTGTAGTCCGATTCCTTCTTGTTAACCCGCCCTTTTTCAGTAGGGTGACTTCTTGAGTTTGACCCACTAGAATGCATGCCCTTGATTCTGGGGTCGGAAACGGCCGGCTAACGTCTGTGCAACGAGGAATATCCATGCAAGTTTCTGTTGAAAATACTTCCGCTCTTGAGCGCCGCATGACCATTGGCGTGCCTGCCGAACGCATCGAGACTGAAGTCAACAAGCGTCTGCAGCAGACCGCACGTAAAGCCAAGATCCCGGGCTTCCGCCCAGGCAAGGTGCCTATGAGCGTGATCCGTCAGCGTTATGAAGACGGCGCACGTCAGGAAGCACTGGGCGATCTGATTCAGGCTACTTTCTACGAAGCTGTGGTTGAGCAGAAGCTGAACCCGGCCGGTGCTCCTGCTGTAGAGCCGAAATCTTTCGAAAAAGGCAAAGACCTGGAATACGTGGCTACTTTCGAAGTATTCCCGGAATTCACCGTTGCCGGTTTCGACACCATCGCCGTAGAGCGCCTGTCTGCCGACGTGGCGGACAGCGATCTGGACAACATGCTGGAAGTGCTGCGCAAGCAGAACGTTCGTTTTGAAGTGGCCGACCGTGCTGCCCAGAACGAAGACCAGCTGAACATTGATTTCGTGGGCAAGGTCGACGGCGAAGTGTTCGCTGGCGGTTCTGCTACGGCTACCCAGCTGGTGCTGGGTTCCGGTCGCATGATTCCTGGTTTTGAAGACGGTCTGGTTGGCGCCAAGGCTGGCGAAGAGCGCGTTCTGAACGTGACCTTCCCCGAGGACTATCAGAACCTTGAGCTGGCCGGCAAGGCTGCCGAGTTCACCGTGACCGTCAATACCGTTTCCGAGCCAAAGCTGCCTGAGCTGAACGAAGAGTTCTTCAAGCAGTTCGGTATCAAGGAAACCGGTATCGAAGGCTTCCGCACCGAGGTTCGCAAGAACATGGAGCGCGAGCTGCGTCAGGCGATCAAGTCCAAGGTCAAGAATCAGGTCATGGACGGTCTGCTGGCTGCCAACCCGATCGAAGTGCCTAAAGCGCTGCTGGAAAACGAAGTCAACCGTCTGCGCGTCCAGGCTGTTCAACAGTTCGGCGGCAACATCAAGCCAGACCAGTTGCCGGCTGAGCTGTTCGAAGAGCAGGCCAAGCGTCGCGTCGAGCTGGGCCTGATCGTTGCCGAGGTCGTCAAACAGTTCGACCTCAAGCCTGATGATGCTCGCGTACGTGAAATGATCCAGGAAATGGCATCCGCCTATCAGGAGCCTGAGCAGGTTGTTGCCTGGTACTACAAGAACGAGCAGCAAATGAACGAGGTACGTTCTGTTGTGCTTGAAGAGCAAGTTGTAGATACTGTTTTGCAGAAAGCTAGCGTGACCGACAAATCGGTCTCCTACGAAGAAGCTGTCAAGCCGGTGGAAGCTCCAAAAGCCGACTGATTTCTCTTTTCGTGCGAAAACACCCACAAGCCAGCCTTCGCGCTGGCTTGTGCGTATTCAAGACTCGACTATTTGGGAGTGAATGCAGGACATGTCCCGCAATTCTTATATTCAGCAGAACTCTGACATCCAGGCCGCTGGCGGCCTGGTCCCGATGGTTATCGAGCAGTCCGCCCGTGGCGAACGCGCCTATGACATCTATTCGCGCCTTCTCAAGGAGCGAGTCATCTTTATGGTTGGTCCGGTAGAGGACTACATGGCCAACCTTATCGCGGCACAACTGCTCTTCCTTGAAGCGGAAAACCCGGACAAGGATATCCATCTCTACATCAACTCGCCGGGCGGTTCGGTGACAGCAGGCATGTCGATCTACGACACCATGCAGTTCATCAAGCCGGACGTTTCGACTATCTGTATCGGTCAGGCTTGCAGCATGGGTGCCTTCCTGCTGGCCGGTGGTGCAGAAGGCAAGCGTCATTGCCTGCCCAACTCGCGGATGATGATTCACCAGCCGCTGGGCGGTTTCCAGGGTCAGGCGTCGGATATCGACATCCATGCCAAGGAAATCCTGCACATTCGTCATCGTCTCAACTCGCTACTGGCGCATCACACCGGCCAGAGCCTCGAAACCATCGAGCGCGACACCGAGCGTGACAACTTCATGAGCGCAGAGCGTGCGGCTGAATACGGCCTGATCGACTCCGTGATCAACAAGCGTCAAATGCCTGCCTAAGCGGCTCAAAATGTAGGGGGTCGGCACAACCGACCGCCTGCGGACTTGAAAAAGCCCGCAATAGCCTTCATCTTGTGTTGCAAGCCTACCGGATTGGATCGATCGAATGACTGACACCCGCAACGGCGAGGACAACGGCAAATTGCTCTATTGCTCCTTCTGTGGCAAAAGCCAGCATGAAGTGCGCAAATTGATTGCCGGCCCCTCGGTCTTTATCTGCGACGAGTGCGTCGACCTGTGCAACGACATCATCCGCGAGGAGGTGCAGGAAGCACAGGCCGAAAGCAGCGCGCATAAATTGCCTTCGCCTAAAGAAATCAGCGGCATCCTTGACCAGTATGTAATCGGTCAGGAACGTGCCAAAAAGGTCCTCGCAGTAGCGGTGTACAACCACTACAAGCGTTTGAACCAGCGCGACAAGAAGAATGACGACGTTGAACTGGGCAAGAGCAACATCCTGCTGATCGGCCCTACGGGCTCCGGCAAGACGCTGCTGGCCGAAACACTGGCCCGTCTGCTCAATGTGCCGTTCACCATCGCTGACGCCACCACCCTGACCGAAGCCGGTTATGTGGGTGAGGACGTTGAAAACATTATCCAGAAGCTGTTGCAGAAATGTGATTACGATGTCGAGAAGGCTCAGATGGGCATTGTCTACATCGATGAAATCGACAAGATTTCGCGCAAATCCGACAACCCTTCGATCACTCGTGACGTTTCCGGCGAAGGCGTGCAGCAAGCCTTGCTGAAGCTGATCGAGGGCACCGTGGCTTCCGTTCCTCCGCAAGGTGGTCGCAAGCATCCGCAGCAGGAATTCCTGCAAGTGGACACACGCAATATTCTCTTTATTTGCGGTGGCGCCTTCTCGGGCCTGGAAAAGGTCATTCAGAACCGTTCCACCCGTGGCGGCATCGGCTTCAATGCCGAAGTTCGCAGCAAGGAGGAGGGCAAGAAGGTTGGCGAGTCCCTGCGTGAAGTCGAGCCTGACGATCTGGTCAAGTTCGGTCTGATCCCTGAGTTCGTGGGCCGTCTGCCAGTGCTTGCAACGCTGGACGAGCTGGATGAGGCTGCTTTGATACAGATCCTCACCGAGCCGAAGAATGCGCTGACCAAGCAGTATGCCAAGCTGTTCGAGATGGAAGGCGTGGACCTCGAGTTCCGCACCGACGCGTTGAAGTCGGTTGCCCGTCGCGCGCTGGAGCGCAAGACCGGTGCCCGTGGCTTGCGTTCCATCCTCGAAGGCGTGCTGCTCGACACCATGTACGAAATTCCGTCGCAAAGTGACGTGAGCAAGGTGGTGATCGATGAGAGCGTTATCGATGGTACGTCCAAGCCGCTGCTGATCTACGAAAACAGTGAGCCGCCTGCCAAGGTTGCCCCTGACGCGTAACACACGCAGGTGTATGGGCGTGTGAAGTAATACGGAAGGGGGCCTTTTTGGCCCCCTTTTGCATTTTTCAGCCGTTCATTCGTTTTGTATGAAGAAATTGATCTTGGCGGGTCGTGGCTCTAGAGCTTGTTTTTTTTGGACGCTACCCCCATCTTGGCTTCAAGCTAATTCCATCTGTCCCGGCCAATTGGCCGCCGTAGAGGCGAAATCATGAAGACCACTATTGAATTGCCTCTCTTGCCATTGCGTGATGTCGTGGTTTATCCGCACATGGTTATCCCGCTGTTCGTGGGGCGCGAGAAGTCTATCGAAGCCCTTGAAGCGGCAATGACGGGCGACAAGCAGATTCTGCTGCTCGCGCAAAGAAACCCGGCTGACGACGATCCTGATGAAAAGGCGTTGTACAACGTCGGCACTATTGCCACCGTACTGCAGCTGCTCAAGCTGCCTGATGGCACCGTCAAGGTGCTGGTCGAAGGTGAGCAGCGTGGTTCGGTAGAACGCTTCATCGAAGTCGATGGCCATTACCGCGCCGACGTCGCGTTGATCGACGAAGTCGATGCCCCGGATCGCGAATCCGAAGTATTTGTGCGCAGCCTGCTGGCTCAGTTCGAGCAGTATGTGCAGCTTGGCAAGAAAGTCCCCGCAGAAGTCCTCTCGTCGCTCAACAGCATCGATGAGCCCGGTCGCCTGGTTGACACCATGGCAGCGCACATGGCGCTCAAGATCGAGCAGAAGCAGGAAATTCTCGAGATTATCGACCTGTCGGCCCGTGTCGAGCACGTGCTGGCCTTGCTGGATGCCGAAATCGACCTGCTGCAGGTTGAAAAGCGCATTCGCGGTCGTGTGAAAAAACAAATGGAGCGCAGCCAGCGCGAGTACTACCTGAATGAGCAGATGAAGGCCATTCAGAAAGAACTGGGCGATGGCGACGAAGGCCATAACGAAATTGAAGAGCTGAAAAAGCGCATCGACGCTGCCGGACTGCCCAAGGACGCTCTGACCAAGGCGACTGCCGAGCTGAACAAGCTCAAGCAGATGTCGCCGATGTCGGCCGAGGCGACCGTGGTGCGCTCCTACATCGACTGGCTGGTTCAAGTGCCGTGGAAGGCCCAGAGCAAGGTGCGTCTGGACCTTGCGCGCGCTGAAGCGATCCTCGATGCCGACCATTATGGTCTGGATGAGGTCAAGGAACGCATTCTCGAATACCTCGCCGTGCAAAAGCGCGTGAAGAAGATTCGTGGCCCTGTGCTGTGTCTGGTAGGTCCACCGGGTGTGGGTAAAACCTCCCTGGCCGAGTCCATCGCCAACGCAACCAATCGCAAATTCGTGCGTATGGCACTCGGTGGCGTGCGTGACGAGGCTGAAATTCGTGGTCATCGCCGGACTTACATCGGTTCGATGCCAGGAAGATTGATACAAAAGATGACAAAGGTGGGCGTCCGCAACCCGCTGTTCCTGCTTGATGAAATCGACAAGATGGGCAGCGACATGCGCGGCGATCCGGCGTCGGCATTGCTTGAGGTCCTGGACCCTGAGCAAAACCATAACTTCAATGATCACTACCTCGAGGTCGACTACGATCTTTCCGATGTAATGTTCCTGTGCACGTCGAACTCGATGAATATTCCGCCAGCCTTGCTGGACCGGATGGAAGTCATTCGCCTGCCGGGTTACACCGAAGACGAAAAGATCAACATCGCCGTCAAATACCTCTCGCCCAAGCAGATCCAGGCCAATGGCTTGAAGAAAGGCGAGATCCAGTTCGACGAGGAAGCAATCCGCGACATCATTCGCTACTACACCCGTGAAGCGGGCGTGCGCGGTCTAGAGCGCCAGATTGCCAAGGTTTGCCGCAAGGCGGTCAAAGAACACGCCATGGAAAAACGCTTCTCCGTGCAGGTTACTGCCGAGATGCTCGAACACTTCCTGGGTGTGCGCAAATTCCGCTACGGACTGGCCGAGCAACAGGATCAGATCGGTCAGGTCACAGGTCTGGCGTGGACTCAGGTGGGCGGTGAATTGCTGACCATCGAGGCTGCGGTTGTATCGGGCAAGGGCCAGTTGATCAAGACCGGTTCGCTGGGTGATGTCATGGTCGAATCCATTACCGCCGCGCAGACCGTGGTGCGCAGTCGTGCCCGTAGTCTGGGCATTCCAGCCGATTTCCACGAGAAACACGACACGCATATCCACATGCCGGAAGGCGCGACGCCCAAGGATGGACCAAGCGCTGGCGTAGGTATGTGTACTGCCCTGGTATCGGCGCTTACACAGATCCCGGTACGTGCCGATGTGGCAATGACGGGCGAGATTACCCTGCGCGGGCAGGTGCTGGCGATTGGTGGTCTGAAGGAAAAACTTCTGGCTGCGCATCGCGGCGGAATCAAGACGGTGATCATTCCGGAAGAAAACGTGCGTGATTTGAAGGAGATTCCTGACAATATCAAGCAGGATCTGCAAATCAAGCCCGTTAAATGGATTGACGAAGTCCTGCAAATTGCGCTGCAATACGCGCCGGAGCCGTTGCCGGACGTGGCTACAGATCTGGTCGCAAAGGAAGAAAAACGCGAGTCTGACTCTAAGGACAGAATTAGCACGCATTAAGACTGGGCAGGCTTCCTTGACAGCTTTTTAGAGCCCTTGTTATAAAGCGGCTCTTTAAAGCAAGCACCAGCAAGCCTTCCAGCGCTCGTTTTGCTTAACACCTAAAACTTAGAAACATACTCAATATAGAGATAAGGGGACTTAGAGTGAACAAGTCGGAACTGATTGATGCTATCGCTGCATCTGCTGATATCCCGAAAGCTGCTGCTGGCCGTGCGCTGGACGCAGTGATCGAATCCGTCACTGGCGCTCTGAAGGCTGGCGACTCGGTTGTTTTGGTTGGCTTTGGTACGTTCTCCGTGACTGATCGTCCTGCTCGCATCGGTCGCAACCCTCAGACTGGTAAGACGCTGGAAATCGCTGCTGCTAAAAAACCAGGTTTCAAAGCCGGTAAAGCCCTCAAAGAAGCTGTCAACTAAGCCTCTCGATGCCTTTGCCCGCTGGGTCGGGTCTGTCCTGATCCAGTAGCGGAGTGGTGGTGCATTCGGTTGCAACACCGAGGGGTTCGAGCCCTACCGCTCCGTCAGTTACGAGAAGGCGCATCCTCGGATGCGCCTTTCTTCTATCCGCTTTCTACCCACGCTCCGCGGTTGGTTAGTCAGTTCAACCGTTTTGGGGGACGCAATGCTGCAGAACATCAGGGACAATTCACAAGGCTGGATTGCCAAGACAATTATCGGAATCATCATCGCTTTGATGGCCTTCACCGGCATCGAGGCGTTGTTTACCGCTACCAGCAACAAGCAGAACGCGGCTGAAGTGAACGGCGAGGACATCTCTCAGAATGAGTTGAGCCAGGCCGTCGACATGCAGCGCCGCCAGTTGGCTCAGCAGCTCGCGCAGCAGTTGGGCAAGGATTTCGATCCTGCGATGCTGGATGAAAAACTGTTGCGTGAATCAGCCCTCAAAGGTTTGATCGACCGCAAGCTGCTGCTGCAAGGCGCAACGGATGCGAAATTCTCGTTTTCCGACGCGGCACTGGATCAGCAGCTTTTGCAGACGCCCGAGTTTCAGGTCGATGGCAAGTTCAGTGCTGACCGTTTCGATCAGGTGATTCGCCAGCTGGGTTACAGCCGTCTGCAGTTCCGCCAGATGCTTGGCCAGGAAATGCTCATCGGTCAGGTGCGTGCAGGTGTTGCCGGCAGTGCCTTCGTCACCGATGCACAGGTTGACGCTTTTGCCCGTCTGGAAAAGCAGACCCGTGATTTCGCTTCGCTGACCCTGCCTGCCGATACCACGGCTGTCAAAGTGACGGACGACGAAGTCAAGGCTCACTACGACCAGCATGCCAAGGAGTTCATGAGCCCTGAGCAGGTTGTGCTTGATTACATCGAATTGAAGAAGTCGTCTTTCTTCGACAAGGTGCAGGTCAAGGATGAGGACTTGCAGGCGGCTTATCAGAAAGAAATCGCCAATCTGTCAGAACAGCGTCGTGCTGCGCACATCCTGATCGAGGTGAACGACAAGCTGAACGACGAACAGGCCAAGGCGAAGATTGAAGAAATTCAACAGCGTCTGGCCAAGGGTGAAGATTTTGCTGCGCTGGCCAAGGAATATTCGCAGGACCCTGGTTCGTCCAGCAAGGGCGGTGATCTTGGTTACGCAGGCAAGGGTGTCTATGACCCTGCGTTCGAAGACACGTTGTATGCCTTGAACAAGGACCAGGTGTCGCAGCCTGTGCGTACCGACTTCGGCTGGCACCTGATCAAGCTGCTGGGCGTCGAGGCTCCATCGGTGCCGACATTTGCCAGTCTGAAAGACAAACTGACCACCGATTTGAAATCGCAGCTGGTCGAGCAGAAGTTTGTCGAAGTGACCAAGCAGCTGGAAGATTCTGCATTTGAATCGTCCGACCTGTCTCAACCGGCACAGGATCTGGGCCTTAAGGTTCAGACCACTGCGCCATTTGGTCGTGAAGGCGGTGAGGGTATTACAGCCAACCGCGCGGTCATCCAGGCTGCGTTCAGCCCGGAAGTGCTGGAAGAAGGCTCCAACAGCAACACGCTGGAGCTGGATCCGGAGACCGTCGTGGTGGTGCGCTCCAAAGAGCACCTGCAACCTCAGCAGTTGCCGCTTGAGAGCGTTGCCAGCTCGATTCGCGCTCAACTGGTCAAGGAGCACGCTACAGCTGCTGCCAAGGCCAAGGGCGAGGCTCTGCTGGCCGGGCTGCGTGATGGCAAGATCCCGTTGGCTGCGAAGCAGGATGGACGTGACTGGAAATCGATGGAAGCAGTCACTCGCAGTCAGGAAGGCGTTGATCCTCAAGTACTGCAGACGCTGTTCCGCATGCCCAAGCCTGATGGCAAGGGCAAGCCGGAATTCGCCAGCATTACTGCAGCCGATGGCAGCTTCGTGATTGTGCGTCTCAACGGCGTGAATCAGGCTGCTGCACCGACTGATGCGGAAAAGGCGCAATACCGTCGATTCCTCGCGTCGCGTGCGGGTCAGCAGGATTTCGCTGCGTACCGCGCACAGCTGGAAAGCAAGGCGAAGATCGAGAAGTTCTAAGTATCTCGAAACCCGCACAAAAAAGAAGGCCGCTCACTGAGCGGCCTTCTTTTTGAGTGCAGGAAAGTTGCCTGCCGGAAAATGCCGCTCGCGAGGAGCGGCGCTTGCCGTCTTACTCTTCCATGCTGCCCATCGCGGTGGTGTTGAAACCGCCGTCGACGTACATGATCTCACCACTGATGCCCGACGCCAGGTCAGAGCACAGGAACGCGCCGGCATTGCCGACTTCGTCGATGGTCACGTTGCGGCGCAGAGGGGTCTGCGCTTCGTTGGCAGCCAGCATTTTGCGGAAGTTCTTGATACCCGAAGCAGCCAGTGTGCGGATCGGGCCGGCGGATACGGCATTGACGCGAGTACCTTCCGGGCCGAGGCTGCCGGCCAGGTAACGAACGCCTGCTTCCAGACTGGCCTTGGCCATGCCCATGACGTTGTAGTTGGGCATGGTGCGCTCTGCGCCCAGGTACGACAGGGTCAGCAGGCTGCCATTGCGGCCTTTCATCATTTCGCGACCAGCCTTGGCCAAGGCCACGAAGCTGTAGGCGCTGATGTCGTGAGCGATGCGGAAACCTTCGCGAGTGGTGGCGTCGGTGAAGTCGCCGTCGAGCTGGTCACCCGGAGCAAAGCCGACCGAGTGAACGATCACGTCCAGGCCGTCCCACTTCTTGCTCAGCTCTTCAAAGACCTTGGTGATCTCTTCGTCGCTGGCCACATCGCAAGGGAAGCACAGCTCAGGACCTGAGCCCCAGCCTGCGGCGAACTCTTCGACACGGCCCTTGAGCTTGTCGTTCTGGTAGGTGAAAGCAAGCTCTGCACCTTCACGATGCATGGCGGCAGCAATGCCGGATGCGATGGACAGTTTACTGGCGACACCGACGATCAGGACGCGCTTACCGGCGAGAAAACCCATGTGTTGTTCCTCTTCAGGTTAATCGACAGCTACCGGTGCCAAAAAGGCGGCTTCCAGCAGCTGCTGTGTATAAGGATGTTGCGGTGCGGCGAAGATGTCCTGCGCTGCACCCTGTTCGACCACTTGGCCTTGCTTGACCACCATCAACTGGTGGCTTAGCGCTTTGACGACAGCCAGGTCATGGCTGATGAACAAATACGTCAGATTGTACTTGGCTTGCAGCGAGCGAAGCAGCTCGACGACCTGACGCTGTACGGTCCGGTCGAGGGCTGATGTCGGCTCGTCCAGCAAGATAAGCGCCGGTTTCAATACCAGCGCACGTGCAATGGCGATCCTCTGCCGTTGGCCACCGGAGAACTCGTGAGGGTAGCGGTGCCGGGTATCCGGATCCAGGCCAACCTCCCTGAGTGCTTCGATGATCGCCGTCTGTTGCTCGGCGGGCGTGCCCATACCGTGGATTCGCAAGCCTTCGCCAACGATTTCACCCACTGACATACGCGGGCTCAAACTGCCAAACGGGTCCTGGAACACCACCTGCATCTGCCTGCGCAGCGGACGGATCTGCTGTTGCGACAGAGATTCTAGCGCGTTGCCCTTGAAACGTATGGTGCCCTGGCTGCCGATCAGTCTAAGAATCGCCAGCCCCAGCGTCGATTTGCCCGACCCGCTTTCACCCACGATGCCCAGTGTTTGCCCTTGCGGCAGGCTGAAGCGTATGCCGTCCACCGCTTTGACGTGGTCGACCGTGCGCTTGAGCAGGCCCTTCTTGATCGGGAACCAGACTTTCAGGTCCTCGACTTCAAGCAGCGGAGCGCCGGCCGGGTTGGTCGAAGGACCGCCGCTGGGCTCTGCGCTGAGCAACACTTTGGTGTAAGGATGTTGCGGCGAACGGAACAATTCTTCGCACGATGCCTGTTCGACGATGCAACCGCGCTGCATGACACATACTCGGTTGGCTATTTGCCTGACCACGTTCAAATCGTGGCTGATAAGCAGCAACGCCATGCCCAGACGAGCCTGCAATTGCTTGAGCAATTCAAGAATTTTCAGCTGCACCGTGACATCCAGTGCAGTGGTCGGTTCGTCGGCAATCAGCAGCTCCGGCTCGTTGGCCAGTGCCATCGCTATCATCACACGCTGGCGCTGGCCGCCTGACAGCTCATGTGGCAAGGCTTTGAGACGTTTGTGTGGCTCTGGGATGCCTACCAGCTCAAGAAGCTCCAGCGTGCGTTTGGTGGCGTCCTTGCCGCTCAGACCCTTATGCAGGCCAAGTACCTCGTTGATTTGTTTTTCGACCGAGTGCAGCGGGTTCAGCGAGGTCATCGGTTCCTGGAAGATCATGGCGATACGGTTGCCACGGATCGAGCGCAGTTTTTTCTCTTCCACCTTCAGCAGGTCTTCACCGGCGTAGCGGACAGTGCCGCTCGGATGACTGGCAATGGGGTAGGGCAGCAGGCGCAGGATCGAGTGCGCTGTCACTGATTTGCCCGAGCCGCTTTCGCCGACCAGTGCGAGGGTTTCACCCCGACGGATGTCAAAGCTGATGTTCTCGACCACCCGTTGCCGTGAGTCGCCCGTCACGAACTCGACCGCCAGATCGCGGATTTCGATCAGATTGTCATTGCTCATCTTATTTCCTTGGGTCGAAAGCATCGCGGGCGGATTCGCCGATGAACACCAGCAGGCTCAGCATGATGGCCAGCACAGCGAACGCGCTGATGCCCAGCCAGGGTGCCTGCAGGTTGGATTTGCCCTGCGCCACCAGTTCGCCCAGCGAAGGCGACCCGGCGGGCAGGCCGAAGCCCAGGAAGTCCAGTGCAGTCAAGGTGCCGATGGCCCCGGTGAGGATGAACGGCATGAAGGTCATGGTCGAGACCATGGCGTTGGGCAGGATATGGCGGAACATGATCGCGCCGTTCTCCATGCCCAGGGCCCGCGCGGCCCTTACGTATTCCAGATTCCTGCCACGCAGGAACTCGGCACGCACCACGTCTACCAGATTCATCCAGGAAAACAGCAGCATGATGCCCAGCAGCCACCAGAAGTTGGGTTGCACGAAGCTGGCGAGAATGATCAACAGATACAGCACGGGCAGGCCCGACCACACTTCCAGAAAACGCTGGCCCAGCAGGTCGACCCAGCCGCCATAGAAACCCTGCAGGGCGCCGGCGATGACGCCGATGATCGAACTGAGGATGGTCAGGGTCAGGGCGAACAGCACGGAAATCCTGAAGCCGTAGATCACTCGTGCCAATACATCACGGCCCTGATCGTCGGTGCCCAGCAGGTTTTCCCGGGACGGTGGCGCAGGGGCTGGGACTTTCAGGTCGTAGTTGATGCTCTGGTAACTGAAAGGGATGGGTGCCCACAGGGTCCAGCCATCCTTCGCCGCGAGCAATTCCTTGATGTATGGGCTCTTGTAATTGGCTTCCAGCGGGAATTCGCCGCCGAAGGTGGTCTCCGGGTAACGCTCCAGCACCGGGAAGTACCAGTGACCGTCGTAGCGCACGGCAAGCGGTTTATCGTTGGCGATCAGTTCGGCGCCCAGGCTCAGGCCGAACAGGATGAGGAACAGCCACAGTGACCACCAGCCGCGTCGGTTGGCTTTGAAGCGTTCGAAGCGACGGCGATTGAGAGGAGACAGCTTCATATCAATGCTTCCTGCTTTCGAAGTCGATGCGCGGGTCTACCAGGGTGTAGGTGATGTCGCCGATCAGCTTCACCACCAACCCCAGCAGGGTGAAGATGAACAGGGTGCCGAACACCACCGGGTAGTCGCGGTTGATAGCGGCTTCAAAGCTCATCAGGCCCAAGCCGTCCAGCGAAAAGATCACTTCCACCAGCAGCGAGCCGGTGAAGAAGATACCGATGAACGCCGACGGAAAGCCGGCGATCACCAGCAGCATCGCGTTGCGAAACACATGGCCGTAGAGCACCTTGTGGTTGCTCAGGCCCTTGGCTTTGGCGGTGGTGACATATTGCTTGCTGATTTCATCGAGAAAGCTGTTCTTGGTCAGCAGGGTCATGGTGGCGAAGTTGCCGATCACCAGCGCGGTGACTGGCAGCACCAGATGCCAGAAGTAGTCGAAGATCTTGCCCAGGGTGCTCAGTTCGTCGTAGTTGTTCGAGGTCAGCCCGCGCAGCGGGAACCAGTTGAAGTAGCTGCCACCGGCAAACACCACGATCAGCAGAATCGCGAACAGAAACGCCGGGATGGCGTAGCCGACGATGATCGCCGAGCTGGTCCACACGTCGAACTGACTGCCGTGGCGAGTGGCTTTGGCGATCCCCAGCGGGATCGACACCAGGTACATGATCAGCGTGCTCCATAACCCCAGAGAGATGGAGACCGGCATCTTCTCGACGATCAGGTCGATCACCTTGGCATCGCGAAAGAAGCTGTCGCCGAAATCCAGCGTGGCGTAGTTCTTGATCATGATCCACAGGCGTTCCGGTGCCGATTTATCGAAACCGTACATGCGTTCGATTTCTTTGATCAGTGCCGGGTCCAGGCCCTGCGCGCCACGGTAGTTGGAGCCTGCCACCGAGACCTCGGCACCGCCACCCGCAATTCGGCTGGTAGCGCCATCGAAGCCTTCGATCTTGGCGATCATCTGCTCGACCGGTCCACCGGGTGCGGCCTGAATGATGACGAAGTTGATGACCAGAATGCCGAGCAGGGTAGGGATGATCAGCAGCAGCCGTCGCAGAATATAAGCCAGCATGTTATTGCTCCGCGTTCGCAGGCTTGGCCTGATCAGTGGCTGACGGGGTCGCGGTGGCGGGTTTGACATCCGGCTTCGCCCACCAGGTCATCAGGCCGATATCGGAAAGCGCCTTGGCCTTGGGATGATCGATGTGGTTCCAGTAGGCCACCCGCCAGGTTTTGATGTGCCAGTTGGGTACAACGTAAAAGCCCCACAGTAATACGCGGTCCAGCGCTTTGGTATGGATGATCAGGCTTTCCCGGGAGTCGGCGTTGATCAGACCGTTGACCAGCGTGTCGACTGCCGGGTCCTTGAGGCCCATGAAGTTGCGGCTGCCCGGATTGTCAGCGCTGGATGAGTCGAAGTACACGCGCTGCTCGTTACCGGGTGAGCTGGACTGCGGATAGCCAGTGACGATCATGTCGTAGTCCCGCGAGCGCAGGCGGTTGATGTATTGCGACACGTCGGCGCGGCGAATCACCAGCTCGATGCCCAGATCACTCAGGTTACGTTTGTAAGGCAACAGAATGCGCTCGAACTCGGTCTGGGCGATCAGAAACTCCAGCTTCACCGGGTTGCCCTGGGCATCGACCATCTTGTCGTCGACGATCTTCCAGCCCGCTTCCTGCAACAGCTGGAAGGCCCGGCGTTGCTGTGGACGGATCATGCCGCTGCCATCGGTGACCGGCAGGCTGAAGGGTTCGGTGAACACTCGATCCGGGATCTTGCCGCGCAACGGTTCAAGGATTTTCAGTTCTTCGGCAGACGGCAGACCGCTGGCGGCCATTTCCGAGTTGTCGAAATAGCTTTTGGTGCGGCTGTACGAGCCGTTGAACAGCTGTTTGTTGGTCCACTCGAAGTCCAGCAGCAGAGTCAGCGCCTCACGGACCCTGACGTCTTGAAACACCGGCTTGCGCAGGTTGAAGACAAAACCCTGCATGCCCGTCGGATTGCCATTGGGCAGCTCTTCCTTGATCAGCCTGCCGTCCCGGACTGCTGGCGTGTCATACGCAGTTGCCCAGTTCTTGGCGCTGGTTTCCACCCAATAGTCGAACTGCCCGGCCTTGCCCGCTTCCAGCGCGACGGTGTTGTCGCGGTAGTAGTCGGTGGTCAGCACATCGAAGTTGTAGAAGCCCTTATTGATCGGCAGGTCCTTGGCCCAGTAATCCTTGACCCGTTCATAGCGCACCGAGCGCCCGGCTTTTACATCGGCGACCTTGTACGGCCCGCTGCCCAGCGGGAAGTCCAGGTTGCCCTTGCTGAAGTCGCGATCTGCCCAGAAATGTTTGGGCAGCACGGGTAACTGGCCAAGAATCAGCGGCATCTCCCGATTGCCCTTGTGCTTGAATTTGAACAGCACGCGCAGCGGGTCTTCGACGACCACCTGATCGACGTCGGCGTAGTAACCCTTGTACATGGGCGACCCGTGCTCCATCAGTGTCTTGAAGCTGAACTCCACGTCTTCTGCACGCATCGGGTGGCCGTCATGAAAGCGCGCTTCCGGGCGCAGGTAGAAGCGTACCCAGCTGTTGTCCGGGGCTTTCTCGATTTTACCGGCAACCAGCCCGTACTCACTGAACGGTTCATCCAGGCTTGCACGGGCCAGGGTGTCGTAGATCAGGCCGATGTCATCTGCCGGCACGCCCTTGTTGATGAACGGGTTGAGGCTGTCGAAACCGCCGAAGCCTGCCTGGCGGAACGTGCCACCCTTGGGGGCATCCGGGTTCACGTAGTCGAAGTGCTTGAAGTCGGCCGGGTACTTGGGCGGCTCGTCGTACAGCGTCACGCCATGCTGAGGCGCAGCCTGTACCGTGCAGGCGAGGCTGGCCAACAGCAGGCCGGCCGCTTGCGCGCGCAGGGAATGCAATGGGTTCATCGGGGCTTCTCCAGAGTCTTGAGCCACCACGCACGCAGCCCCAGGGTGTAGGGCGGGGTGGTAACCATGGCGAATCGGTTGCGATAGGCAAGCCGATGATTGTTCAGATACCAGTTGGGAATGCTGTAGTGCTGAGCCAGCAGCACGCGGTCCAGCGCTCGCGCAGCCGCGACCTGTTCATCGCGGGTTTGCGCGCCGAGCAGTTTGTTCAGCAGGGCGTCGACCACCGGGTTGGCAATGCCGGCGTAGTTCTTGCTGCCGTTGATCGCGGCCTGGCTTGAATGAAAATATTGCCACTGCTCAAGACCAGGGCTCAGCGTCTGTTGCAGGGTCATGAGAATCATGTCGAAGTCGAAACGGTCCAGGCGTTGTTTGTACTGGGCGCGATCGACGGTGCGCAGCCCTGCATCGATACCCAGGCGCCGCAGGTCTTCGATGTAGGGTTGCAGGATGCGTTCGAGGTTGGGGTTGACCAGCAGGATCTCGAAACGCAGCGGTTGCTTGTCGGCGTTGAGCAAGCCCTTGTCCGACAGCGTCCAGCCAGCATCGGCAAGCAGTTTCAAGGCCTTGCGCAGGGTGTCGCGCGGGATGCCGCCGCCATCGGTTTTCGATGGGGCAAATGGCTGGGTAAACAGACTGGCGGGCAACTGATCACGATAAGGCGCCAGTAATAACCATTCAGCCCCGCTCGGCAGGCCCGTCGCGGAAAACTCGCTGTTGGGGTAATAGCTGGTCGAGCGCTCATAAGCGTCGCTGAACAGTGTGCGGTTGGTCCATTCGAAATTGAACAGCAGCCCCAGTGCTTCGCGTACGCGGATATCGGCGAAGGCCGCGCGCCGCGTGTTCATGAACAGGCCCTGAGTCTGGGTCGGTATGCGGTGCGGGATCTGCGCCTTGATTACCTGACCGTTTGCCACTGCCGGGAAGTTATAGCCATTGGCCCAGTTCTTGGCCTGATGCTCGATATAGATATCGAATTCGCCGGCCTTGAAAGCTTCGAACGCCACATCGCTGTCACGGTAGAACTCGACTTCCACCCGGTCGAAATTGTATTTGCCGCGGTTGACCGGCAGTTCCTTGCCCCAGTAATCCTTGACCCGCTCGAACACCAGCTGACGTCCGGGCTGCACGCGGGTGATGCGGTAGGGGCCACTGCCCAGCGGCGGTTCGAAGGTAGTCGCCTTGAAGTCTCTGTTCTTCCAGTAATGCTGGGGCAGCACTGGCAGTTCCCCAAGACGCAGAATCAGCAACGGATTGCCAGAGCGCTTGAAGACAAACCGGATGCGATGGCGATTGAGAATGTCGACGCGCTGCACTTCCTGCAAGGCGGTACGGTATTGAGGATGACCGTCCTTGAGCAGCGTTCGGTAGGAAAACGCCACGTCGTAGGCGGTGATGGGTTTGCCGTCGTGAAAGCGCGCCTGTGGGCGCAGGTTGAACACCACCCAGCTGCGGTCCTCGCTGTATTCCACGGACTGGGCGATCAGCCCGTAGCTGGAGGTCGGTTCATCGCCGGACGGGTCGTACTGCCCTGTGCCCACCATCAACGGCTCGTTCAGTTCGTTAACGCCGTATTGCAGGAAGTTTCCGGTCGAGACCGGGCTGCTGCCCTTGAATGTGTAGGGGTTGAGCGTGTCGAACGTGCCAAACGCCATCATTCTCAAGGTGCCACCTTTCGGCGCCTCGGGATTGACCCAGTCGAAATGAGTAAAGCTGGCCGGGTACTTGAGAACACCAAACTGCGCATAGCCATGACTTTCTGTGATGGCTGCGTTGGCGCAGAAGCTCAAGGCTAGGCTGATGGTTAGCAGGAAGGGACGTATCACGATCCGGGCGACTTGGGCTTTCGGGTCGCTAACAGTAACAGCTTGTTCCAGCTGGAAAAAGACTGCAGGTGATGGCGTCGCCGGGGCTGCATCGGCCACCCGCCCCAAGGTTATCGAAGGGCAAGTGGCCGCGGTCATCAGTGCGGCAGGTAAACGGTCAGGGTCTGACCGGGTTTGAGGGCCTGCCCGCTACGTGGATTCCAGCGCTTGAGATGTTGCATCTCGACGTTAAAGCGCTTGGCGACCAGGTACATCGAGTCGCCTTTCTGGATCTTGTACTGCATGGATTTCTTTTCGCCATCTTTGGCGCTGGCGACCGTTTTGCTGCTGGATTTGCTGGTGTCCTGCATGACCAACGTCTGGCCGACCTTGAGCTTCTTGCCGGTCAGCTTGTTCCAGCGTTGCAGGTCTTCGACATCCACCTTGTTGGCTTGCGCGATGGTGGTCAGGTTGTCACCGCTGCGCACCTTGTAACTTCGGGCACGTGACGGCTTGTCGTTGCTGGCCAACGCTTCGAACACGGGCTGTGAATTCTGCATGCCCGGCTTGACCGGTATGCTCAGTGATTGACCGACCTTCAGGCGGTTGCCGGACAGCTTGTTATTGCCCTTGAGCGAGCTGACCGTGACCTGATAGCGACTCGCCAGGCTTTCCAGAGTATCGCCCTTGCGTACGCGGTAAGGCTGCCAGGCAACCAGTTCTTCCTGTTTCATGGTAAGCAGGCTGGCCGTCAGCAGTTGCGCCTTGGACGTCGGCACCAGCAGATGCTGAGGCCCATCGACGGTCAGGCGCTTCTTGTAGGCAGGGTTGAGCTGGATAAGCTCGTCTTCGTCAATATCGGCAGCGCTGGCGACTTTGGACAGATCGACGCGCTTGTTGAGTTCGACGACTTCGAAATAGGGCTGGTTGGCGATCGGATTGAGGTTGACGCCATAGGCTTCCGGTGACAGTACCACCTGGGACAAGGCCAGCAGCTTGGGCACATAGTCACGGGTTTCCTGCGGAAGTGGAAGATTCCAGTAGTCGGTCGGCAGGTTGAGCTTGTCATTGCGTTCGATGGCACGGCTTACTGTGCCTTCGCCCGCGTTGTAGGCCGCGAGTGCCAGCAACCAGTCACCGTTGAACATGTCATGCAGACGGGTCAGGTAATCCAGTGCGGCAACGGTCGAAGCCTGGATATCGCGACGTCCGTCGTAAAAACTGGTCTGGCGCAGGTTGAAGTAACGCCCGGTAGAAGGGATGAACTGCCACAGGCCTACAGCCTGGCTGCGTGAAACGGCCATCGGGTTGTAGGCACTTTCGATGACCGGCAGCAGGGCCAGCTCCAGCGGCATGTTGCGTTCTTCAAGGCGCTCGACGATGTAATGCATGTACAGGCTGCCACGCTCGCCAGCGTTTTCCAGAAAGGAAGGGTTGTTGGCGAACCACAGGCGCTGCTGATCGATACGGGGGTTCTGATCGTTGCCTTGTTGCAGTTGAAAGCCCTGACGCATGCGCTCCCACACATCTTGTGGCGGGGCGAGGGGAGTAGTGGGCTTGTGAGACAGGAAAATCGGTTTTTGCTTGATGCCGGCGGCCAGATTAGGCGTGCGATGGCTGCTGACCGGGTCGACGCTGGCAGTGCTCTGGCAACCGGCCAGAAGCGCACTCGCGGTGACAGCCATGGCCTGAGCCAACCGAGTCAATGCGTCCGAATGTGAAGGCTTGCTGATAGATGACGACATTGTTCGGGGGGTACATCCAGACGAAAATGTCGGGCGATTCTAGGAAGCAGCCTGCCGTCGGTCAACCTTTCAGAATTTTATTGCGGTTTTATGGTCGGGTCAGAACTTATCTTTCCATGCCCTCAAGCTGGCAAAGACCGCACTCTGCGAGGTGTTTTGCCCGCCGCTCCGTTCGTCCGCTTTTTCTTTAACAGATGTTTCCCGGGTTCGCAGGAACGGGTTGGTGCGTTTTTCCAAGGCCAGGTTTGAAGGAAGGCTGATGCGATTTTCGTTGCGCCAGCGGGTGACTTCGGCGAGGCGTTGGGCAATATCCTGATTATCTGGCTCGACGGCCTGGGCGAAGCGCAGATTACTCAGCGTGTATTCGTGGGCGCAATAAATCAGCGTGCTGTCCGGCAGTTTGGCCAGACGGTCGAGGGAGTCATGCATCTGCTCTGGCGTACCCTCGAACAGGCGCCCACAGCCTGCAGCGAACAGTGTGTCGCCGCTGAACAGCAAGGGCGTTGTAGCGTCTTCATGATAGAAGGCGATATGACCGAGCGTATGACCGGGAACTGCATGCACCACAAACTCAAGGCCAAGCACTGTCAGTCGGTCATGGTCGACCAGTGCGATATCGCGTGCCGGAATAGTCTCAGCCGCAGGGCCGAGTACGCGTGCCCGGGTCGCCTGCTTGAGTTCCGCCACGCCGCCGACATGATCATTATGGTGGTGGGTGATGAGAATATCGGTCAGCCGGTAGTCCGGATGCTCCGCCAGCCAGCCCAGCACCGGTTTCGCGTCGCCAGGATCGACCACGGCGCATTGCTGGCTCGAAAGGTCTTGTAACAACCATATGTAGTTGTCATTGAAAGCAGGAAGGGCGTGGATCTGTATCATGGCGCAGTTCGCATAGCGGCGGACAATGGTGCATCTTAGAGTCTGTTGCCGCTGTACGCGAGCACCTCTGGAGGAGAACTCATGACCGATGAAGCGTTCGCTCAGGCTGATCCTGAGTGGCTTGCATTGATCCGCGCTGCCCGTGAATGGCTTTCGGGGCCGCTGGGGCAGCTTCTGCTCGAAGAGGAACGGCGTATTCTCGACGAAGAACTGGGGCGGTATTTCGGCGGCTATCTGGTGCATTACGGCCCGTCGGCGCAAGCACCGCCGGTTGCCCCGCAGGTGCAGCGCAATGTGCGGCTCGGCGCACCGTTGCCGGGCGTCGAGATTGTCTGCGAAGAGCAGGCCTGGCCACTGAGCGAGCACGCGGCGGATGTCGTGGTACTGCAACACGGCCTGGATTTCTGCCTCTCGCCCCACGGGCTGCTGCGCGAAGCGGCCAGCAGTGTTCGGCCGGGCGGGCACTTGCTGATTATCGGCATCAACCCCTGGAGCGCCTGGGGTATGCGCCACGTATTCGCTCGGGATGCGCTGCGCAAGGCGCGCTGCATCTCATCCTCGCGGGTCGCCGACTGGCTGAACCTGCTGGGCTTCGCGCTGGAGAAACGGCGCTTCGGATGCTATCGTCCGCCCCTTGCTTCAGCGGCATGGCAGTCACGCCTTTCTGGGCTCGAAAGCCTCGGCGAGGGACGTCAGAGCCCCGGTGGCGGCTTCTATCTTCTGGTGGCGCGCAAACTGGTGGTAGGCCTGAGGCCTGTACGTCAGGTACGCCGCGACCCTATCGGCAAGCTGATTCCCATGCCGATGGCCAAGGTCAGTCGCAACACTCAGGATCATTCCTGAGCAATGCCATGCTGCACACGAAGCCCATCATTCTGGAAAGGTCGTAATGAGCGATAGCGTTGAACTCTTCACCGACGGTGCCTGCAAGGGCAATCCTGGCCCGGGCGGGTGGGGCGCCCTGCTGGTGTGCAAGGGTGTCGAAAAAGAGCTATGGGGTGGCGAAGCCAATACCACCAACAACCGCATGGAGCTGACGGGTGCCATTCGCGGGCTCGAAGAGCTCAAGCGTCCTTGCGAAGTGACGCTGGTGACCGACTCTCAGTACGTGATGAAAGGCATTACCGAGTGGATGGTCAACTGGAAGAAACGCGGCTGGAAAACCGCGGCCAAGGAGCCGGTCAAAAATGCCGATCTGTGGCAGCTTCTGGATGAACAGGTCAACCGGCATACCGTGAAATGGCAGTGGGTACGAGGCCATATCGGCCATCCCGGCAACGAGCGTGCCGACCAGCTCGCCAACCGTGGCGTTGACGAAGTGCGTGGCATAAAGAGCTGATAGTCGTCAGTCGACGTTCAATCAAAGACTCTGTACGAAATCGAGAATGACATTGCCTGCCGCGTGCGGTGCCACGAGCACGCGGCCCGGTATGTCACGATACGGTGTTTCATGACCCTGTATTTCATGGCCCTGTATTTCATGACCCCGTATTTCATGATAAGCCACGTCATTACGCGCCAGTATCGCGCGTAATGCACTGAGGCTCGTGGTGTGCAGCCGAATGGCAATCGCATGGGGGCGCTCACTGGCAATTGCGGGTAGTTCGACGCCCGGAAATTCCAGGGCAGCTGTCGCCGCGTCGATGGCACGCAATACGCCGCATCGGGTATCAGCCTCCAGCACAGTACCGTTGTATTTCACTGCATCGCCATAGATAGCTCGCCAGCGGGGTTCAAGCCGTTTGGGGTCTGCCAGATAAGTGATTGCCAGAATCCCGTCTGCGCCATTGGGGTGGTTCTGCCAGCCACGCACCCAGATCAGTTCAGGACGATGCTGATGGCAGATAAAGTTGGAGGCGTCCGGGAGTTCCGGGTCGATGAAGAGCGCCAACGAAACAACAGCTTCATCGTCGCGACCATCGGGGAGCGTCATTTTTCGACGAAAATCAATACGGCCCTGGCTTTCAAGCCCTGCAGCCGCCATACGCGCGTGGTCAGCGTCGGCATCTTTACTGTGCAGCGCCACCAGCGAAACGCCTTCCTCGCCTCGGTCGAGGAATTGACCCAACTGACGTCCGAAGCAGAAACCGTTTACCGGGTTGGTGCCGAATTTCGAAGCATCTTCGACGCCGATCAATTCGATGAAGTTACTGGGAAACATCATCAACGAGGTGACGGTTCCCCAAGGGTGGTAGCTGACCGGCGAAGGTGCGAAGCCGATTCTGCGGTAGAGCTCCAGAGCCTCGGCATGATTGCGCACGGTGACAAGAGGATGATCGATACCCTGCGCAAATTGAGCAACGGCTGTCATGGTAATAGCTCTTGATTAGCCTTTGGATTTTGTCGTAAAGGTCGCCAGAAAAGCAGGGGCATTACCCACCACCTTTGCCGGTGTGCCAGCGACGACCGTTCCAGCGCCCACAGCTTTGAGTACGACCGAGTTGGCCGCCACAATGGCATTGGCCCCTACTTCGATGTTCCCCAGAACGGTTGCTCCGGCGCAAATCAGTGCGCCTCTGCGGATTTTCGGGTGTCGGTCGCCTGCTTCGTTGAGAGTGCTGCCCAGCGTGACACCGTGCCAAAGGCTCACTTGATCTTCGACTACAGCGGTTTCCCCGATGACAAGGCCGATGCCGTGGTCGACAAACAAGGATTTGCCGAGCCGCGCCGCCGGGTGAATATCGATGCTCCAGGTGTTGGCCGCCCAGTTCTGTACTAGCACCGCGCTTTGCTCATCGCCCTCAGCCCACAGTGCATGGGCGATGCGGTATGCCTGAACGGCCTGTATGCCACGGAAGGTCAGAAAGGCCGTGAGGTGATCCGGGCAGGCAGGATTGACTGTTTCCAGATGGTTGATATCGGCAGCTGCTGCCTGAGCGATGGACGGCCTGGCCTTTATGATCGCCTTGAACCAGTCTTCCAGCGCCACGTTACTCGCTTGGGCCTGCATCTGTCGGGCAAGGTTCGCAGCGAGCGCATCCTCGAAAGTCGAATAGGCCAGCAGGTGGCTTGTCGCATAATCGCCGAGTACCGGGTTGCGCTCGGTCAGTTGCCGGGCTTGATCGCGAAGGCGCTGCCAAAGAGGGCTCATATCGATCTCCTGTTGCCGATGGGTCGAGTATGGACACGCGGCAGACGCGTCAGCAATCATCGCAAACTCGGAACTCTGTTGCCTTTATCGCAACTCATGGTGCAACTCGGGAGGCGTGCGAGTTCCGGGTAAAATCGCCGAATCCGTTGTATCCCTGCAGCGCCCGCTGACGTTTATCCCTTTCAATTGCGGATGGATCCGACAGGCTCGCAGCTTCCATGGCGTGTTAGAATCGCGGCCTGTAGATGAGGCGACAGTCAATGGCATTGCAAAACCTGGATAACAGATCAATCGTTCTCGATACCGAAACCACCGGTATGCCGGTGACAGATGGTCACCGGATCATCGAGATCGGTTGTGTCGAGTTGATTGGCCGGCGCCTGACCGGTCGGCATTTTCACGTGTACCTGCAACCTGATCGCGAAAGTGACGAAGGCGCGATTGGTGTTCACGGTATCACCAACGAATTTCTGGTCGGCAAGCCCCGGTTTGCCGAAGTCGCCGATGAATTTTTCGAATTCATCAAAGGCGCGCAACTGATCATTCACAACGCAGCGTTCGATGTTGGCTTCATCAACAACGAATTTGCCTTGATGGGTTCGCAGGACAGGGCTGATATCACCCAGCACTGTTCGATCCTCGACACCCTGATGATGGCCCGCGAGCGCCATCCGGGGCAGCGCAACAGTCTGGATGCCCTGTGCAAGCGCTACGGCGTCGACAACTCGGGCCGCGAGCTGCACGGCGCACTGCTCGACTCTGAAATTCTGGCCGACGTCTACCTGGCGATGACCGGCGGGCAGACCAGCCTGTCGCTGGCTGGTAATGCCTCTGACGGCAACGGCTCCGGCGAAGGCTCTGGCAACCGAGGCAGCGAAATCCGCCGTTTGCCTGCCGATCGCAAACCTTGCCGCATCATTCGTGCTTCGGAAAGTGAACTGGCCGAGCATGAAGTCCGTATGAGCACCATTGCCAAGGCATCCGGTGCACCTGCTTTGTGGGTACAAATGCTGGAAGCCGCAGCGCAGACGTCCTCCTGACAGCAACCAGCGAGTGGTGACATGAACCTGGCAAACCCTGCCTTGAGCATTCGGATCGCAGACGAATGCTTCGAGGACTACATTCTCAATAGCGAATTCACGTTTACAGTGCTTGGCTATGCCCAACCGCGTATCGGCGAAAGCGTTGATTCATGGCAGGTTGAGCTGGTCGAGCCGTACAGCAAGAATTATGGTATCGATTCTCAGGAGTTTGCCGATCATCGCGATGCCGCCACGAGTTCGGTGATGGTAGCCTGGCTGGATGACCGCCCGGTTGGCCATATCGTGATGAGCACTCACTGGAGCGGGTTCGCCTACATCGATGAATTGGCGGTAGACGAGTCGGCGCGTCGTCATGGGGTCGCGCGCTCATTGCTCGATGTCGCTCAATTCTGGAGCCGCAAGCGCAATCTGCCCGGCATCGTTCTGGAAACCCAGAACAATAACCTGGGTGCCTGCAGGTTGTATGAGCGTTGTGGATACGTGGTAGGCGGGGTGGATCATATGCGCTATAGAGGCATAGATCCCAACACACGTGAAACGGCGATTTTCTGGTATCTGATCTTTTCTGACTAGCAACTTCCCGCTGGCAGCGGCAGCTCGAGCGGGAGTTCTGCCTGTATTACGACGGTGTACGGGTGATTTTTACGCCTGATTGCACCAGTTGAAAGTCTTCACCGCCCAGATGCTTGACCCGGTCACCAATTGCCAGTCTGTAAGTGATTACCGGCTGCCCGCCCTGCACCTCACCCGGCTGCGATTCCTGGAATTCATGGACCGGGTAGACGCGACCTTCGGCGTCTCTGGCATGAAATTGTCCGACGAGAACTGAAGCCATTTGCTCTGTAACCTCTGAAACTGAATATAACTGCTGGTTTACGAATCCATCGAGGCTAGTAGACCACTGATCCATAGGTGAGTTTGCCGACGGGAAAAAAATAATCCGAGCGGTTCTGGCGCGTCGGGGAATTGACCAGAGCAATGGTCGTCTAAACGCGGCTGTTGTTGTATACCTGATCTTCCCTATTAATCAGATGACGGATATTTTCATGAGCCAGGTTCATACCATTGCCGTATTGGTCGGCAGTCTGCGAAAAGACTCCATCAACCGAAAAATTGCGCTTGCCCTCGCGGAGCTGGCACCTGCCAGCCTTAAACTTAATATCGTCGAAATTGGCGATTTGCCTCTGTATAACGAAGACATTGATGGCGCTTCTCCGCCGCCAGCCTACAGTGCATTTCGCGACCAGTTGGGCGCTGCCGACGGCGTGCTTTTTGTAACACCGGAATACAACCGTTCGGTGCCGGGTGCCCTGAAAAATGCCATTGATGTGGGCTCGCGTCCTTACGGCAAAAGCGCTTTCAGCGGCAAACCCGGCGCGGTCATAAGCGCTTCTCCGGGTGCTGTCGGTGGCTTTGGTGCCAACCATCACCTGCGCCAGTCTCTGGTATTTCTGGACGTGCTGTGCCTTCAGCAGCCTGAGGCATACCTGGGTGGCGCTGGAAGCTTTTTCGATGAAGCGGGCGCTCTGTCCGACAAGACACGGCCATTTCTGGAGAAGTTCATCAACGCCTTCGCTGCATGGGTTGAAAAGAACGTCCAGCCTTCCGTTAATTGATGTGAGCGACGTGCGCCTGCGGACCCATTGCTTTATGTAACGCAGGCGCGTCGTGCTACCTCAATAAGCTGTTTCCTTTTCCTCTGCCACGTGCCCCGGCGCAGTGAGCGATGAGGGCTATTCAAAGGAAACAGCACATGCCAACAGTACTTCCCTATTTTTTCAGCGACTCTCTGCGCAGCCGATTCACACAGGACATTCATGACGCAGTCGGCAGCTCACGCATCAGCAGTGAAGATGGCAAGTGGCTGCAATTATTGGTCGGAGTAAGTGTTGAGCCGAACAGCGATGCACCCCTTCCAAGAGCTGATCGGCTGATCATAGGCGACAACTCGCCCGATAATGCCGAACTTGCGGGTGCCTTGTTAATCAGTGACCCCACTCCAGGTGCCGCGCCAGTCTTTTTGAGTACCCTGACCTTCGGGATCGAGCGATTCGAGAGCCGCACTTCGCTGCTAATTGCCTTGCAGCAGCGGTTTGGCGACGTCAGCAATATATCGACTATCGAGGCAGAGCGTGTCGAGGGCTCGCTCTTCGAAGCGCGCACGCTGGCGGTCATGCGCCAGCAGGCCGGGCATCTGGAACGCCTGTTGGTCCAGTTGCAGAAGCTGCCGGACCTGCGAGCTGCGGCAGGCAAGGCCTTGCAGACGGCGTTAGTGCAGAGAGGCGTCGCAGACAGCGTCGACGTTTTCAGTCAGGTGGTGCAGATTCTGGGCACTGACCCCGGAGCCAATCCGGTGGTGTCATCGGTAGTGGGCACCCAGTATCTGGCTGATGCTGCTGTGCAGGCATTTTCCCTGAACGTTCTTCCGACGGGTCTGATACGGCAATTTCTGGATGCGCGGGGCCTTGTCTTGCCGCAAGCGCAGAGCGAGCTTTTCGAGCTGGCGCTGGCTGACGTGGTTTCGGGAGTCCGCGATGCATACGAGCAATTGCTGTCTGATTACTGGATGTCAAAACGACAGGACGGCCGTACAGTAAGAGACTTTATTGGTCATGCGCTCGCTGAGTGTTTTCTTCAGCATCTTTTATCGAGCCGGGCACATGGCACGATGACTGAAGCAGAGTATCGCTGTTTGCTCAGCCTGTTACCCTCGCAACCTGGCAATGCACAGTCGATACGCGTTCAACGGTTGTCAGTCACCGTTGCGGGGCAGGAGCCTGTCAAGCTGGTGGGCGTGTTCCTGATTGATTTTCCCGCAGAACAGCCGTCGAGTGCGTTTCTCTACTTCTCGCTGTCGGGCTTCTTGCGCTTTGATGATCCGGCTCGTGCAATAGCGCACGTACTGAGCGACCCCTCACGTGCCGAGCTGCTGTTTTATTCATCCTTGAACGATCACCTTGCCATTAAAGAGAAGGGTAAGGTCGAGTCGTATCAGGATGCGTTCGCCAACGTGTTTTTCAATGAATTCGCTGACTCTGTGATCGCTCTGCAAAAGCGCAATCTGCGTTATGTCTTGGGCCTGCCACCGATCCAATACGAAAAAAATCCGGTCCGGGTTGATGATGCACTGGACATTCGCGGACTACTGGATGGCCGGCTATCAAACCTCCACGACTCAGGGCGCTGGCGTCCGGAAGTGCTGCCTTTTGGCCAAACCTGGGGGGCCTCGATCCAAGCTAACGTGGGGGAGCATCCGGATCTTGTTTCCGAGCCTTCTTACAACTGGATTGGCAAACTGAAGAAGCTTGATGTGTTGCTTGAGCGCGTTGATGTTCTGCATGCCGGTGTAGAGGGCTGCATGCGCCACGCGCTGAACCGTTATCTGGCTGTAATTGGAGGACCACCTCTGGATGCCCGGGCCCTTTGGATCTTGCCGGCTGCCGTGGATGCGGTGCCTGTGCGGCTGCTTTCTTTGGCGCTTGACCGCGTTTGCGGCTACACGCAGGACCCCCTGTCAGACAGCGTGGTGGTGGCAGGGCTGATAACTCCGGTTCTGAATCGGCCGTTGCAACGTCTGCCGTTGGCATTGCTCGAACACATACTGGTCTGTGTACAGGAAGAGTTTGCTCGCCGTTTCGAAGAGCAAATCAGCCAATTCTATTCACGTACGGTTCGTCAGCTGGATAGCAGCGAGCGCCCCGGTGTGATATCCGGCCTGGTCCGCGAGTATGCACTGCGCCTGGAATTGCTTGTTGAAAAGCGTACAGGTTTGCTTCCCGAGTCGGTCATCGAGAGCGTTCAGCAATTACTGGACCGGCCACTGCCTGGTCTCAGGGAGGCGCTGGGTGAGTCACAGGTCGATGCGTTCACCGTTTCTGTTCAGTTCGATCCTGAATCACCTGCAATCCAGGTGCCCAACGCGTTCGTGATCAATAACAGGCTTGCTCACAGCTCGCCCGCTCTGTGGGTACTGAGCAAGGGACTTGTAATTTTCGAAACCCTGCAGGCACTGAAAGACTATGTTGCTGCGCGGTTGACAGGTTTCGAACTGGTTTCGCACTTGTCGGGGGTTCTTGCCGAGCCGGACAGGCAGAGGCTGCTTGATCATCGTACCCGGACTGGCACGCTGGATCTCAAGGTAAAACTGCAACGCATTGAAGAGCATTTCATCGAAACGTTACAACGTGGCGAGGTGGAGCGTCAGCGAAGCACCGTGGCGTATCTTTATCAGCAGGCCGTGACCTGGCGGGTACCGTCAGAACTTTTCGTCAACCTGCTGAGTGCAGGAGAGCGCGATGACCGAAATCGCCAGGCTCTTGGCTATCTGGGCGTTGCCATCCAGTTCATCATCTACAAAGCCATCGTCCCTTCATGGGTCAGCGAAGCGTCGGGGACTGATCAGATTACGCTGGTGAATGCCCTGCAGCGGTTCTATGTGGCCTGTGTCGGCCAGAAAGATTTTTTGTTTGATATACCCAGTCTCTATGACTACTGCTGCGAGCGACTGAAAAGCAGGTTCAACACCGATTTCACCGAGCCTCGCCCTGACCCTGAAAGCGTCCGGGTGACAATGGCGCATTACATTCCCGTCCCGGTCGCACCGGGGCAGACACCCCAGTCGATACCGGCGGCCACACAATCAGTCAGCGAAACCCTTGTGGAATATGCCATCGACCGTTTCCTGTCCAGGCAGGACGGGGTCATCCTTCTCTCATCAGCGGACGATAAGCCACTGAACGCGTCGCTCACTCCGGCTTACGTTCGTGATCTGGTGAGGTCGCTGGACATCGCTGCGGGTTACCGGAGCATGCTCGAGCCGATCCTTGCCGTGACTGCTCCTGATTACCTCAAGCGACGCAAACTGTTCGTCGATCAGATCCCTTCGCTGGATATACTGCGAGCGTTTGCGCTCAGGCTCAAGAATGAGTTGTCCGAGCAAGCTTATACGGTTATCGAAAACGTTCTGGATATGCCTGATGCCATTGCACGCCTTCCCGTCAACGGCTGCAAGATGGTATTCAGCCCCCTGCAGTTGCTCCCTGCCAAGGAAGGCTGGGAGCCGACCCTCGTACTCAATACGTATCTGATGGGGCCGCATGAAAGCCAATCGGGACCGTGGGTGCTTTACGCGCCACTGCACGACGAATTTGCTTTCAAGGAGTACCCGGACCAGGCTGCGCTGTTGAGGGACATCCATACCTCTACCTATCTTCAAGCGTACATTCTGGATCGTGTTGATCCCCATTTGCGCAAAGTCTATGACAAAGGTGGCTTCGTGGAGCCGCATCTACCTTTCAGTGCAGAATCCTCTTTTGACGTGCCCTTTGATACTCCTGCACCGGTGACCGTGCAAATCGATCCCTATAACGGTAACTGTCTGCTGCTGATGTTCGAGGGCGCTCTGGATACCCTGAAGTTACAAGTGCAACAGCACAGCGTCACTAATGCCGAACAGCGCCGCGCTGCTTCCCGGTACCTGTTCACTCTGGGGGCCGAGCAAGTCATGGCACTGATGCCGGGGCGTCTGGGTGCATTGGTTGGTATCATCCAGGGGCAGGCGCTATTGAATCTGTCGGTCATCTCGGCCGGGGGGCAGCACTGGGGCAAGGCCCTGTCGGAGTTCATGGCTGCCTTGAGCGTAATGATCTCTTCCGGGCAGAACTCTTCGGCATTCACATCACGTACGGTTGACGAGACCAGCACGTTACCGGACGACGCTGCTCTGTCCGACACGCTTTTGCAACTGGAAGATGAGCCCAATGAGTCCGGGTTTTCCTGGAGCAATAGCTCACTGACGCAGCAGATAAGAGACCGCCTGCGCGAATTCGAAGCTCATGAGATCGCCTTAGACACGCTGCAAAGGGATGAGCTGTTAAGTGTCTACCGCGATCCGGCCACCGGTAGAAAGTATGCAGCCATTGGTGGTAAGACCTATGAATTGCAGTCCGATGAGGACGGTTGGTTCATTATTGCGGGCAAGAAGATTGGCCCCTCGGTCAGTCTTGATGCCGATCAGCAATGGAAACTCGATATTCAGGGCGGGCTAAGAGGTGGCGGTGGTGCGCTTACCCGTATTGAAGGCAGCGTCATTGATGATCTGGTTGACGACCTCATAGTCATCAATGCTCGAGGTATGTCCGAGATTCGACATTCCTATCGAGAAATGGCCCAGGCCATCGAAGATGCATATGCTCAGGCTCAGCACTATCTGGAAAACTGTCTGGCCAACCTGACCAGGCGATTGCCGGACGGAAAGGCAGATCCACGGACGGAAAAGATACTGGCTGATTTTTTTGCTCAGAAGGTCCCGGATGAGCATGTGTATAAAGTCACCAAAAAGGCCGTTACCAAGATTTACGAGGAGTTGATGAGCCCTTCGATGTCGCCTATCGACTCCAAGCGTTACGTGGTCGGCATTAACCGGGTGGGCAACGAGTCCGCCAGTGCGTTTATCTTCGAAGCTGACCCATTAAGGCGGGTTTTTCTGACTGAGCAGTTCTTTCGTTTGCCTACCTACCGTTTCAAGCTCAACGTCATTCGCTCGGGTGAATTCAAGCATGGTCCGCATTATCGCGCCACGATCCTGATTCATGAGTTATCTCACCTGGTGCTCAAGACTGACGACATTGCCTATCTCGAATCTCAGGCGCCGTTTGTTGATTTACTGGATGATGCATCGGAGTATCGACTGCGCATCAGAAACGAGCTGACCTATCAACAGCAGAAGACCCTGTCCTACCACACTGACCGCGACAAACTGTTCAGGCAGCTGGATGAAGACGCGTGGCGCGACTTGAGGCGAACGGACGGTAATGGTAAGCAGACGATTCTGCGGATAGCGGGTAAGAAGACCCTAGATGAGGCTCGAGACGTGTTTTACGACGATGTTCGCAAGCGTATCGACATCACGCTTAAAAACGCCGACTCGGTCGCGTTGCTGGTGACACTGCTTGGGCGGGAGCGATTCATGCCGCGCTGACAGCATGCCCCGGCGACAGGCATCGCCGGGGCAATCGCGTTTATCAGACCAGATAATGACGCAGTTCGCGGGCAATCAGCAGGCGCTGGATCTCACTGGAGCCTTCGTAAATCTGGGTGATTCGCGCGTCCCGGTAGAAACGCTCGACAGGGTAATCCTCCAGGTAGCCATAGCCACCATGAATCTGGATGGCTTTGGAGCACACCCATTCGGCCATTTCCGAAGCGAACAGCTTGGCTTGCGAGGCTTCGGACAGGCACGGCTGCCCGGCGCTGCGCAGGCGCGCGGCATGCAGAATCAACAGCCGCGAGGCATTGATGCGGGTGTGCATATCGGCCAACAGGTTGGCGATGCTCTGGTGCTCGATGATCGGCTTGTCGAACTGCACGCGTTCACGCGCATAGGCCAGCGCGGCCTCAAACGCGGCGCGGGCGATGCCCAGCGCCTGCGCCGCGATGCCGATACGGCCACCTTCCAGATTGGAGAGGGCAATGGACAGCCCCTTGCCGCGCTCACCCAGCAGATTGGCCGCCGGGATACGGCAATTGTTAAGCGTGACGGCGCAGGTGTCTGACGCCCTGATGCCCATCTTGTGTTCGCTGCGGTCAACCACGAAACCGGGGTTTTCGGTGGGCACCAGAAACGCTGACAGGCCCTTTTTGCCGAGCTGTGGGTCGGTCACGGCAAACACGATGGCCAGTTGTGCGCGTTTGCCGTTGCTGACGAACTGTTTGGCACCATTGATGACCCACTCATCACCTTGCAGCTCGGCACGAGTGCGCAGGTTATGGGCTTCGGAGCCCGCATGCGGTTCGGTCAGGCAAAAGCAGCCTATCGCCCGACCGGTGGCGAGCTTTTCCAGCCAGGTGTGTTTCTGCTCATCAGTCCCGTAATTGAGCACCGGCCCGCAGCCGACTGAGCTGTGTACGCTCATCAGCGTGCCGGTAGCTGCGTCGGCGGCGGAGATCTCCTCAACCGCCAGCGCATAGGCGACGTAGTCGATGTAAGTGCCGCCCCATTGCTCCGGCACCACCATGCCTAAAAGGCCCAGCTCGCCAAGTTTGGCGACCAGTGCATCATCGATCCAGCCAGCCTTTTCCCAGGCCTGGGCGTGCGGAGCGATTTCGTTGCGGGCAAAGTCGCGCGCCATGTCGCGAATCATTACCTGTTCTTCGGTCAATTCAAGGTCGTGCACGACTTAATTCTCCACACCGCTGAAGAAACTCTGCACATGCGCGCTGCTGACGTCCTGCGCGCTGGCGTGTTTCCATTGCGGCTTCTTGTCTTTATCGATTATCAGGGCGCGTATGCCCTCAATCAGGTCGCCGCGCTCGAACCATTGGCGGTCCAGGTGCAGTTCCATGGCAAAGCAGTCCTGTAGTGGCAAGTGACGGCCACGACGGAGCATTTCCAGGGTCACGGCCATCGCCAGCGGCGAGTGACGCTTCATGCGGCCGACGGTATCCAGCGCCCACTCACGGGTGTCGCCGATGACCACCTCCTGCAACTGCTCGAGCATGCTGGGGATATCCGGCAAGCCAAAAAAATGATCAATGGCCGGGCGCAGGGTTTCCAGAGGCGGGTAGGGCAGGCGTTGGGTCGCCAGCTTGGCGAGGGCACCCTGCAGGTCCTTGAGTGGTGTCGATTTCCATTTCAGGTGGTCGAGCATATGGTCGAGGCGCGGCAGCAGTTCGCTGTTCATCGACCAGTTGGCAAGCCCGCAGTACAAGGCATCGGCAGCGCCGATCTGTGACCCGGTCACGCCCAGCCAGGTGCCCAGCTCGCCAGGAAGACGCGACAGGAAATAACTGCCGCCGACATCCGGAAAGTAGCCAATGGCGACTTCCGGCATGCCCAGCCGGCTGCGTTCGGTCACCACGCGCAGGTCTGCGCCCTGGACCAGGCCCATGCCGCCGCCCAGCACCAGACCGTCCATCAGGGCCAGTATCGGTTTGCGGTAACGGTGAATGGTCAGGTCCAGCTCATACTCTTCGGCAAAGAACGTGTAGTGCAGGTCCTGGCCGTTCTGATGGCTTTCGTACAGTGAACGGATATCGCCGCCTGCGCAGAATGCCTTGCTACCTGCGCCGCGCAGAACCACTGCATGAACAGACGGGTCGTCAGCCCAGAGATCAAGCTGCTGGCGAAGTGTGCGGACCATGTCCAGATCGATTGCGTTCAGGCCTTCCGGGCGATTGAGGGTCAGGTGACCCACGTGGTTACGCACCTCGACAACGATCGAATCCCGGCTGGTGGGTTGTCGAACCGGGCGGGCCGATGAAACCTGTGAACTCATTCTGAACTCCTTGTTCGGTTGCGCTTTCTTCTTGTTCGAGTCTTGTTGGAGCGTCGCAGAAGATCCTAGCAGCGCAAATGTGCAAAGCAAAACTGCGTTTAAGCATAGCCTGAAGTTTTACAAAGCCACTATTTAGAGCGTTTGCGGGGGACTGAGCTTTACTGCGCCGGGCTGGCTGAGGTGAATCATTGCCTGGCTGATGAGTATTATGACTGTCATTAGTGTCACAAAAGGGAATTCCTCGGGTGCACCCATGAAAGCCTCCATGACCGTTCTTTATGACCGATAAATATGCCCCGCGCGAGTGGGCCGCCCATGAGCGTCCGACCATGCCCGGCTCGCCTTCGACGCCGCTGCATTCCGATGCGCGGCGCTGGGCATTTGCGCTGGTGGGGGTGATCGTCGCGCTGACTGGCGGGCTCGGCAACGCGCTGGTGGTTGCCAACCTGCCGTATTTGCAGGGTGCGCTGGGTGCGACGTCGCAAGACATCGCCTGGTTGCCCGCTGCGTACATCATGACCAATGTGTCAATGAATCTGCTGCTGGTGAAGTTTCGTCAGCAGTTCGGTTTGCGCGCGTTCACCGAACTGTTTCTGGTGCTTTATGCGCTGGTGACGCTGGCGCACCTGTTCGTCAACGATATTGACTCGGCCATCGCCGTGCGTGCGGCGCACGGCATGGTCGGTGCTGCGCTCAGTACCCTTGGGCTGTACTACATGATTCAGGCGTTTCCGCAGAAGTGGCGGCTCAAGGCGCTGGTACTCGGGCTTGGCACCGCCCAGCTGGCGACGCCGCTGGCCCGGCTGGTGTCCGAAGACTTGTTGCAGATCGCCCAGTGGCGCGGTTTGTACCTGTTTGAACTGGGTATGGCGCTACTCTCGCTGGGTTGCGTACTGCTGCTCAAGCTGCCACCGGGTGATCGTTTCAAGGCGTTCGAAAAACTGGATTTTCTGACCTTCGGCCTGCTGGCCGGCGGTTTTGCGCTGCTCTGTGCGGTTCTCTCACTGGGGCGTATCGAATGGTGGCTGGAAGCGCAGTGGATAGGCCTGGCGTCGGCGGCCTCCATTGTGCTGATCTGCGCCGGACTGGCCATTGAGCATAATCGCAGCAATCCGTTGCTGATCACGCGTTGGCTCGGCAGCGGGGCGATTCTGCGTCTCGGGTTGGCCGTTATCCTGTTTCGCGTGGTGCTGTCCGAGCAGTCAGTGGGCGCGGTAGGTTTTCTTCAGGCGCTGAACATGGGCAGTCAGCAACTGCACACGCTGTATATGGTGATGTTGCTGGGCAGTGTCGCCGGGTTGGCGGTCAGTGCGCTGACCATCAACCCCGCGCACCTGATCAAGCCGTTGCTGATTTCTCTGGCGATGATGGCCGTCGGTGCCTGGATGGACAGCCATTCGACCAATCTGACCCGTCAGTCGAACATGTACCTCAGTCAATTCCTGCTGGCGTTCGGCGGTACGTTTTTTCTCGGTCCGACGCTGGTGCTGGGGATCAGCGGGGTACTGGCCAACCCGCGCAACATGGTGAGTTTTTCGGTGTTGTTCGGGATCACACAAAACATTGGCGGCCTGATCGGGTCTGCTGCACTGGGCACTTTCCAGATCGTGCGCGAGAAGTTTCACTCCAGTCATATCGTTGAACACCTGACCCTGATTGACCCGCTGGTTCAGGCGCGATTGCAGAGCTACAGCGCCAGTTACAGTTCGGTTATTGCCGACCCGTCGCTGCGCAACACTCAAGGCATGCGCGCAATGGCTACGGCTGCGACCCGAGAAGCCAACGTGCTGGCCTATAACGATGTGTTCATGCTGATCGCCCTGATTGCCGTGCTGACCATGATCTGGATTTCAGCCCGGGTCCTGTGGCTGAAAATGACCACTCAACCTTTGGCGCTGGCGCCTGTAGCACCTGCCGCTTCGCCCTCCGTATCCAATTCCGGCGTTAAATCTTCATGAACGAATCCACGACCTCAGATACAGAAACAACCCACAGCGCGCCGCCACCGGCACCGTTGACGTCCCCGGTGACCAGCAAGCCGCGCTCGGCCCGCAAGCGAGTCGTGTCTTCGGTGATCTTCGCTGCCGTCGCGCTGATCGGGGTAATGGTTGTGCTGTATGCCTGGCAACTGCCGCCGTTTGCCAGCCCGATAGAGAGCACCGAGAACGCCCAGGTAAAGGGCCAGACCACGCTGATCGGGCCGCAGTTGAGCGGGTATGTGTACGAAGTGCCGGTTCAGGATTTCCAGTTCGTCAAGGCCGGCGACTTGCTGGTGCGCCTGGATGACCGTATTTATCGCCAGCGCCTGGATCAGGCTATTGCGCAACTGGCGGTACAGAAAGCCTCGCTGGCCAATAACCTGCAACAGCGACGCAGTGCCGAAGCGACCATTGGCCAGCGCCAGGCTGAACTGCAGAACAGCATCGCCCAGAGCCGCAAGAGCGCTGCCGATCTGCGTCGCAATCAGGCACTGGTGACCGATGGCTCGGTATCGAAAAGCGAGCTTGATGTGACCCGTGCTGCCGATGCGCAGGCAAACGCTGCGGTTGCTGAAGCCAAGGCGGTATTGCAGATCGCCCGCGAGGACCTGCAAACGGTGATCGTCAACCGTGGCTCGCTGGAAGCTTCAGTGGCCAATGCGCAGGCAGCCATCGAGCTGGCGCGCATCGACCTGGACAACACTCGCATTGTCGCCCCGCGTGACGGGCAGTTGGGGCAGATCGGCGTGCGCCTTGGTGCCTACGTCAACTCGGGCGCACAATTGATGGCGCTGGTACCCGAGCAGCGCTGGATCGTGGCCAACATGAAAGAGACCCAGATGGCCCATGTGCGCCTTGGCCAGCCGGTGAGCTTTACCGTTGATGCGCTGGACGGCCACCAGATGCACGGCCACGTACAACGCATTTCGCCTGCCGCAGGTTCTGAATTCAGTCTGCTGCCCGCCGATAACGCGACCGGCAACTTCGTGAAGATTTCCCAGCGCATCCCGGTGCGCATCGTGGTCGATGCCGATCAGCCCATGCTTGAGCACCTGCGGCCTGGGATGTCGGTGGTCGTGAGCATCGACACCAGCGTAGAGGGTGATGAACCACCGGATCCTGAGGCACGATAATCGCAACTATCGTGCGACGCTCCGCGTCGCATGCCTTTCTGGACGCTCCGCGTCCTCTTTCCGACCTGCATCAAGACTTGATGGCAGCAGGCACCGCTCGCCGAAGACCTCAAAACAGTTTGCTGAACACCCAGTACAGCGAGCCCGAAAGCAGGATGGCAGCCGGCAGGGTCAATACCCAGGCGGTGGCCAGATTGCGCAAGGTGCGCATTTGCAGACCTGAACCGTTGGCGACCATCGACCCCGCGACCCCGGATGACAGCACGTGGGTGGTCGAAACTGGCAGCCCGTACATGTCCGCCGCGCCGATGGTGAACATCGCCACGACTTCTGCCGACGCGCCTTGTGCGTAGGTCATGTGCGTCTTGCCTATGCGCTCACCTACGGTCACGACGATGCGCTTCCAGCCGACCATCGTGCCCAGCCCCAGAGCAATAGCGACCACAATCTTGACCCAGGTCGGAATAAAACGCGTCGCGCTGTCGATCTGCCCTTTGAACGCATCGAGCTTGGTCTGCGTATCGGCGTCGAAATTGCCTACCTTGTTCTTATCCATCACCCGGATGGTTTCCGAGGTCAGGTACATGTCGTTTCGAACGTTGGTCACCGCTTCCGCTGGCACCTTCGAGAGCGAGCCGTAGCTGGCGACCTGATTGCCGATCTTGCCGGTCATGACCGCCAGCGCAGGGATCAGGTCGGGACCTGCCTGTTTGCTGACCAGATAATCCGACAGGGTCTGGCGCGAGTCAGCCGGGGCAGGCAGGGGAACACTGCGCATCAGTGCCTGCTGGGTGACTTCTGCCACCGCACCGAACTGAGTGGCCTGATCGGCCGGCATGGTGCGGTTGAGCGCATAGGCCATCGGCAGGGTACCGACCAGAATCAGCATGATCAGCCCCATGCCTTTCTGCCCGTCATTGGAGCCATGAGCGAATGATACGCCGGTGCAGGTCACGATCAGCATGGCGCGAATCCACAGCGGTGGCGGTGCATTGCCTTCTGGTGCCTTGTACAGCGCGCGGTTCTTGATGAACATGCGCATGGCCATCAATAGCAAGGCGGCACAGCCGAAACCCACCAATGGAGACAGCAACAGCGAGTAGCCTATTTTGGTCGCCTGAGACCAGTCCACGCCACTGGTGCCGTCCCGTCCGTGCATCAAGGCGTTGGCGATGCCGACACCGATGATCGAGCCGATCAGCGTATGCGACGAGGACGCTGGCAAGCCCAGCCACCAGGTGCCCAGGTTCCAGATGATCGCCGCGATCAGCAGGGCGAAGATCATGGCGAAGCCTGCCGATGAGCCGGTTTGCAGAATCAGCTCCACCGGCAGCAGTGCGATGATGCCGAACGCTACTGCACCGCTGGAGAGCATCACGCCGAGAAAGTTGAAGAACCCTGACCAGACCACCGCAAAGCCGGGTGGCAGGGAATGGGTATAGATCACGGTGGCGACCGCGTTGGCGGTGTCATGGAAACCGTTGACGAATTCGAACCCCAGTGCAATCAGCAACGCCACGCCCAGCAGCACGAACGGGGTCCAGGTGGTGACCACCGTGCCCATGTCGTCGACATCCTGCTTGAGGCTGTAGCCAGTGAAAAGCAGGCCGGCGATGAGTATCGCGAAGAAGATGACCATGGTCAGTCGACCCGGTTTGCGCCCGAAGTGAGTTGCCGACAGGCCCGCCCGGCCCGTCGCATCGGGAGAAAGTGCGTTTATAGCCATGTTCGCAATCCTGATTGAAAGAATATTGACATGGTCATTGCAAAATGTGACAGAGATGCGACATGCGAGTAATCAGTGGCCTTTTGCGCCAGATTTCTGACAACCGGCAGGCCGGGTCAATAATCGCCACGCTTGCGAAACGCCCAGCGTCCCGCGACCAGCGTAAACGTCGCGACCAGTGCCACCAGAATCCAGAAGCCTTCAGGGTCGGACGCCAGTGGCACACCCCCCACGTTCATGCCGAAAAAGCCCGCGACAATGTTGATCGGCAACGCCAGAACCGTTACCACGGTCAGGGTAAACAGGGTTCTGCTGCTCTGTTCGTTGAGATTGGCGGCGATCTCTTCCTGCAACAGTTTGATGCGCTCGCCCAGTGCCGTGAGGTCGTTGATCACCAGCGAGGACTCTTCTATGGACTGACGCAGCGCCTGGACATCCTGCTCGCGCAGCCATTGCGGAGGCTTGTGCAACAACCGCATCAACGAACCGGGCTCCAGCGCCAGCAGGCGTTGCAGACGTACCAGCACCCGGCGCATGGCGCCGAGTTCGGAGCGATTGTTGCTCAGTCGCTGTGAAAGCAACTGGTCCTCAATGCGGTCGACGTTGACGCTGGTCTTGCGCAGAAACTGGGTCAGCACTTCGCCTTGGTCGCTGAGCAGGTGAGCGAGCAGTTCCAGCGGTGAATCGAACTGTTCGCCGCGCTTGACCGCTGAGCGCAACTTGTCTACCGAGCGCAGTGGCTGCAGCCGGGCGGTAATCAGCAAGCGCTGGCGGGCGCAGACCCACAAGGTCGAGATGTCGGTCGAGAGCCTGTTGAAATCGAACACCACATCGTTGACTACCGCCAGCAACGTGGCGTCGACGTGCTCGATTCGGGTGGAGCGCGAGCCTTCGTGCAGGGCCTCGAAAAACTCTTCCGGAAGGTCCAGATGGGTTTTCATCCAGCGCTCGCAGGCTGCGTGCGACAGGTTCAGGTGCAGCCAGATGAAGTCGTTCTCTTCGGGAGGGTTTTGCAGGTAATCCAGCGCGGCGGCCGAGCCGATTTCCTGGCCACTTTCAGCGTGGCGAAAACGGAAGCCGTAGAGCAGACCGAAAAGGTCGGAGTCCTGATGGTGGTGAGCAATACTGTGGTTCATGGCTGTCCACGTGCGGCCTGGCCCGGGCAGGGAGGCGAAGGCCGCATGATGACAAGGCGTTATTTCATATTTGTGACAGCTTGTTGCCAGGTGTGTCATCTGTCACATGAAGAGACGGCCGCATTGGCGGCCGTTCAGTCAATCGACAGCTGCGACTGCATCGAAACCGGTCAGACCATTGCCAGCGGTACTTTGCGAGTCGGCGCTGGCCAGGCCAGGTCAATGTCGGCCAGGTCGCGCTCGGTGAGGCGAATCTGCTCGGCAGCGATGTTCAGACGAATATGCTCCGGGTTGGTCGCCTTGGGAATGGCGATCATGTTGTCCTGACGCAGCACCCACGCCAGGGAAATCTGCGCCGGTGTTGCGTCATGGCGTTTGGCGATTTCGTGCAGGGCAGGGTGGTAAAGCAGATCGCCGGCCTGGCCAATCGGGCAGTACGCCATCAATGGCAGGTGGCGATCAGCGCTCCACAGCATCAGGTCGAACTCGATGCCGCGTTGTTCCGGGTTGTACAGCACCTGATTGGTCGCGCAACGCGGGTTGTTCAGCTCGATCATGTCCGGGACATCAAAGTTGGAAACACCCCAGGCGCCGATTTTTCCGGCTTCCTGCAGGCGTTCGAAGGCTTCGACGGTTTCGGTCAGTGGGTACTGACCCGGCCAGTGCAGCAGATAAAGGTCGATGTAGTCGGTGTTCATCCGGCGCAGGCTTGCTTCGCATGCAGCCGGGATACCGCTACGGCTGGCATTGTGCGGGTAGACCTTGCTGACCACGAATACCTTGTCGCGTTGCCCGGCGATGGCTTGCCCGACGATCTCTTCGGCAGCGCCGTCGGCGTACATCTCGGCGGTGTCGATCAGGGTCAGGCCCTGTTCGATACCCAGGCAAAGGCCAGCAATTTCTGCCGAGCGCAGGTGCCCTTTTTCACCCATGTGCCAGGTGCCCTGACCCAGCACTGGTACAGTTCTGCCTGCCAATTCCAGTGTGCGCATGTGACCCCCTGCAATAAATAAGCAGCTAAATGAGCGATTGATTAAGCAGGTGTCAGGCAACAAGAGGCGCACTAGGTTCCGTGCACCCCATCGCAATGCAGATTTAAACCCGGAACTGCTTCAGCAGCCCGTTCAGTTCTTCGCTCAAGTCGCGCAGGTGCAGGCTGGCCGAAGTCGATTGTTCAGCGGCGAGTGCAGTGCTTTGGGACAGTTGCGCGGCCTGGGTCACGTTCTGGTTGATGTCGTCCACCACATGCGTCTGTTGCAGAGTAGCGCTGGCAATGGAGGTGTTCAGGCTATTGAGGTTGCGTAGCGCCTGACTGATGGACGTCAGGCTCTGGCCTGCCTGGTTGGCCTGCTCGATAGTCAGTTGCGAGGAACGGCTGCTGTTGCCGATTACCTTGACCGCCGCGTCGGAATGCTTTTGCAGGCGTTCGATCATGGCCTGGATTTCTGCAGTCGACTTCTGGGTGCGCTGGGCCAGCAGACGTACTTCGTCAGCCACTACGGCAAAGCCACGACCCTGTTCACCTGCGCGTGCCGCTTCGATGGCGGCGTTCAGTGCCAGCAGGTTGGTCTGCTCGGCAATCGAACTGATGACTTCCAGTACGCTGCCGATCTGCGTGCTCTCGCCGGCCAGACTCTGCATTACTTCAACGGCCTGACCGATGGTGGCGGACAGGTGCCCGATCTGGCGCAGGCTGTTATCGATGTTGACCTGACCCTGCTGTGCCTGTGACTCGGCATCACGCATTTCGTTGGCGGCATGCTCGGCGTTCTTGGCCACGTCCTGTACGCCATAGGTCACTTCGTTGACCGCGGTGGCAACCAGGTCCATTTGTTGGGACTGCTGCTCGCTGCGTTTCTGCGCTTGCTCGGCATTGCTGCCCAGATCCGTCGAGGCCTGGCCCAGCGCCACGGCCGAATTCTGCAACTGGCCGACGACATTGCGCAGCTTGGCGACAAAGGCGTTGAAGTGCACGCCCAGCTCGGTGATTTCATCCTTGCCGTGGGTTTCCAGCGTGCGGGTCAGGTCACTTTCGCCACTGGCGATATTGGCCATTGCACCGACTGCCGCTCTCAGCGGTCGCACGATACTGCGCACAATCATGACCAGCAGCAGGATCATGACCAGCACGATGCCTGCGATGAAGATGCCGGCGTTCCATAGCTGTGCCTTGAACTCTGCGGCTACGTCGTCCACATACACGCCCGAGCCCAGAATCCAGCCCCAGGGTTGAAACAATTGCACGTAGGAGGTCTTTTTCACCGGCTCGCTGGCGCCCGGTTTGGGCCAACGATAATTCACCATCCCGGCACCCTTGGCTTTGACCAGCGTGACCATTTCGTTGAACACTGCAAAGCCGTCCGGGTCTCTGATGGTCGATATATCCTGGCCTTCGAGCTTGGCGTTGGTGGGGTGCATGATCATCACCGGGCGCAGGTCGTTGATCCAGAAGTAGTCGTTCTGGCTGTAACGCAGGCCCTTTATCTCTTTCAGGGCCTGTTGTTGCGCGGCTTCGCGCGTCATGCTGCCCGCGGCCTCAAGCCCTTGGTAATAGGTGAGTATGCCGCTGGCGGTCTGGACCACATGCATGGTTTTTTCGGCCTTGGCCTGATACAGATCGTTATGGATCTGTCTGAGCAAGGTCGCCGACAAAACAAAAAGCATCAGCACTGAAACCACAAGGATCAGCCACAAACGGCGGCTGATGGAAAAACTGCGCATACTCATGATCGTCATCCCGTGCATTATTTTTTCTTTTTATGGCAACCGAGCCGCGCAGCACGCGATGCAGAGCCTTTTAAGCTTCTCGGCGCATCATGACCAAACATGAGATGACAGTCACATTTTTTTACAGACCTACACGGGTATAGCGAAAGGCTTACACCAACAGACGCGATTGGCTCTATCGACTGACCCGGAGTGAATGTAGGATCCAATTCAACAGCTGCAGCGAAGGAACGCCGCAGCGATCAGGGAAGATCGACCATTGCCAGGAGGCTACTGACAGGATGTCGGAATGGTCATGTTGCAAAACCACCCGCTTCGGCGGGTTTTTTGCGTCTGCAGGAAAGCAGGGTGGGGTTCAGCAATCCGGCTCGCAACCCTTGAGCACCAGCCTGAGAATGGTCCGGGTCGCGGCCTCGTAATCGGCGTCTTCCAGTTTCGCCTTGCCGGTGACGGTTGCGATCTGCCAGTCGAAATCTGCGTAGGTCTGGGTCGCGGCCCAGATGGTGAACATCAGGTGATGGGGGTCGAGCGGGGCGATCTGCCCGCTGTCGATCCAGGCCTGAATGCATTCGATATTGTGCCGCGCCTGCCCATTGAGCTGTTCGATCTGCTCTGACGTAAGGTGCGGGGCACCGTGCATGATCTCGCTGGCGAACACTTTCGAGGCAAAGGGCAGGTCACGGGAAATCTGGATCTTCGAGCGGATATAGCTGCTCAGTACATCGGCCGGTACACCTTGAGGATTGAACGGCGTCGACGCTTGCAGGATGGGCTCGATGATGCTTTCCAGCACCTCGCGATAGAGGTTTTCCTTGGATTTGAAGTAGTAATAGACGTTGGGTTTGGGAACACCGGCCTTGGCCGCGATATCGCTGGTCTTGCTGGCGGCGAAGCCCTTGTCGGCGAATTCCTCGCTGGCAGCGCGCAGGATGAGTTCTTTGTTGCGCTCGCGGATACTGCTCATGACCCGGTTATTCCCTTGCCTGCATGGCGGTCGCGCATGTTAGCACCGGGTTTGCGCAGCGCTCAATGTCGAAGGCCCGAAGCACGATTGCAACGAGCCTGTTGCATCAGGCACTCATCAATTCCTGGACTCGGGCAGCCAGAGCATCAATCGCAAACGGCTTGGTCAATACCCGCATGCCGGGTCCGAGTTGCTCGTCACCGATGGCAGCGTTTTCCGCATAACCGGTGATGAACAAGGTTTTCAGATGCGGACGTACTTCGCGTCCGGCGTCGGCCATTTGTCGCCCGTTCATGCCACCGGGCAAGCCCACGTCGGTGATGAGCAGATCGATATGCACGTCCGAGCGCAGCAGTTTGAGGCCGGCCAGGCTGTCGGCCGCCTCGATCAGGGTATAACCCAGATCCCCGAGCGCGTCGGTGAGCAGCATGCGTACCGTCGGTTCGTCGTCCACGATCAGAATGGTCTCTCCAGACTGGGTAAACTCGAACGGCGCCTGGTGCACATCGCTCTCGTCTCTGGTCGCTGTACCGTCGTAACGTGGCAGATACAGGGATATCGAGGTTCCTTTGCCCACCTGCGACTGAATGCGCACCCGACCGCCGGACTGATTGGCGAACCCGTAAATCATCGACAGACCAAGACCGGTGCCCTGACCAATGGGCTTGGTGGTGAAGAAGGGGTCGAATGCCTTGGCGATGACATCGGGCGTCATGCCTGTGCCGGTATCGGTCACGCACAGCGACAGATAGTGACCCTCAGGCATATCGTGCATCCGCGCCACATCACCTTCTATCCATTGGTTGTCGGCCTCGATCGTGATGCGCCCGCCGTCCGGCATCGCGTCGCGGGCGTTGATACACAGATTCAGCAGCGCGTTCTCCAGCTGGCTTGCATCGACCAGCGTTGGCCATAGACCTATGGTGCCAATGGTTTCGACCACGATGCTGGGGCCTACCGTGCGCTGGATAAGGTCTGTCATGCCTTTCATCAGCCTGTTCACGTCGGTCGGCTGTGGGTCCAGTGTCTGGCGTCGGGAGAAGGCCAGAAGCCTGTGCGTCAAGGCCGCGGCGCGCTTGGCAGCGCCCTGTGCGGTGACGATGTATTTGTCTACATCGTTCCAGCGCCCCTGTGCAATACGGGTGTTCATCAATTCCAGAGCACCGGAAATGCCCGCCAGCAGGTTGTTGAAATCATGGGCGAGACCGCCAGTCAGTTGCCCCACAGCTTCCATTTTCTGCGACTGACGCAGCTTTTCTTCAGCCTGCATCAGTTCCGCAGTGCGTGCTGCCACGCGCTGTTCAAGCGTGTCGTTGAGCGAGCGCAGGGCTGCAGTGGCCCGGTCGCGCTCGGCCGCCACAGCACGTCGTTCATCGACGTTGATGAGCACGCCCGGGAAGCTCAGTGGAGTGCCGTCATCGGCACGGTCGACGCGGCCGTTCGCCTCGATCCAGTAGTAGAGGCCGTCGGCACGGCGGACCCGATACTGGTGGGCATAAACACGCCCACTGGTGATGACCGCGTTGATCGCATCGATCAAGCCTTGCTTGTCTTCGGGATGAACAGTGGCAATGACCTGTTCCAGACTCAAACCATCGAAGCCCAGAGCGGGGTCAAGACCAAACGCCTTGGCGAAGGCTTCGTCGACGGTAAAGCGGTCGGCCGTCAAGTCCCAATGCCAGGTACCGATAATCGCACCTGCGGCGAGGGCGAGCTGAACGCGGTCGACGTTCGCGCGTGCGACGGCTTCGCTGGTGCGCAATCGCTCCTCGGCGTTGCGTCTTTCCGTCACGTCACTGAAGATGACTGCAATCTGTCGATCAGCCGGTTCACCGACACGCACCGCTCTGACTTCGAACCAGCGCTCGAACGCCTTGGCGTAATTCTCGAAATTGGCAGGCTCGCCGGTTTTGGCGACATGACCATAAGCCTCAAACCAGAAACGCTCCAGGTCCGGGGCAAACTCGGTCACCCACTTGCCACGCAAATCGACACCCGCCTGACGTTCAAAGGCAGGGTTGACCTCGATGAAGCGGTAGTCTACCGGGCTGTCGTCTGCATCGAACTTGACCTGGATGATGGCGAACGCTGCTTCGATGGTCTCCAGCATGGCCCTGGAGCGCTCTTCGCTCTTGCGCAGCGCGTTTTCTGCCTGCTGCATCTGTGACAGGTCGAGCATCGCGCCGATCATGCGTACGGCCTTGCCCTCGTTGTTGCGTATCACATGGCCACGGTCCAGAACATCGGCGTAAGTACCATCGAGCCGACGAAAACGGTATTCATCGGTCCAGGCAGTGCCGTGGCCGTCGATCACAGCATGGATAGAGTGGTAAATGCGTGTCCGGTCATCGGGATGGATCTGGGCTATCCACCAGTCACCCGAGGTGTCCAGTGTTGCCAGCGGGTGGCCGTATGCCTGTTCCAGTGCGTCATTCCAGAGCACGTGGTTGGCGGCAAAATCCCAATCCCATATTGCGTCATTGGTAGCCTTGGCGGCCAACCGGTAACGTTCCTGGGCTTCTTCGGTGGCGCGTGCCACCAGATGCTCGCGGGTGCGGTCGCGCAGGATCTTGACGAAGCCAAGGTGAGTATTTTCCTCGCCATACAGCGGCATCATTTCGCCGGACGCCCAGAACAGCTGACCGTCCTTGCGCAGGTGCCAGCGTTCGTCCGACGCTCGGCCGACGCTCAGGGCGAGTTGCATTTCATGTTCGATCCGGCCGCAGGCGCGGTCCTCCGGCGTGAAGAAGCACTCTGCATCCTGCCCGACCATTTGCGCAGCGGACCAGCCTAATACCTGTTCTGCACCCGGATTCCAGTCGGTAATGATGCCGGCTGGATCCGTGAGGATCATGGCAAAGTCCAGCGCGCTGTCAAAGGCCGCACGCTTGCGCACTTCCGGGCTGGGCAGTGCTGCTGCGCCGTTGTCCGGCCCAGCGTCGATACCGGCTTCTTCAAGTGCTGCGCGCAGGTGCACGACCTGTGCTTCCAGCTCTTCTCTTGTCAGGTATTTCAGAGCGCCTCCGGCTCACACGTTAATTGTCTGCATGGGCGGGCACCTGCCCGTAGCCTGCCTTGCGTACTGCAATCAGTCACTGTCGAGGTTTGCCAGTCCCCCTGCGCGTCCGGGTGTCAGATGCCGTACTTTGGGTATGTCTCTCTATGGCGATCGACATACCGTCGGGCTTCGGTATGCATCGGCATTCGCGTGGGTTTCTTTAAAGGGCGTCAATATCGGCGGTCAGGCCTTTTTTCCGGTTTTCTCTCGAGCGCATGCTACGATTTATCCTTTCGTTGTGCGAACAGTGCCCTTCGTATGTCCGTGAATTCAAACAGTTCTGGTACACCCGCCACAGTCAAGCAGCCTGCGGTGAAGCGACGTCTGCCCAAGGGGGAGGTACGCAAGGCAGAGATCATTCAGGCAGCCATGACCATCTTTGCCCGGGATGGCTATGCGGGTGCCTCGCTGTCTAACATTGCCAAGGTTGCAGGTCTCTCTCAGGTGGGGCTGCTGCATCATTTCCCGACCAAACTGGTGTTGTTGCAAGCTGTTCTTGAACATCGGGATCAGTATGTTGTTGCCAGGCTGCAGGACGCCGGGCAAGTTGCCTCGCTGGAGGGATTCATGGCCTTTCTGAAGCAGGTCATGAGTTTCAGCATCGAAGACGCCTCCATCAGCCAGGCACTGATGATCATCAACACTGAAAGTCTGTCGGTCACGCACCCTGCACACCGCTGGTTCAGTGAGCGTTTCCAGATTGTGCACAGTCATCTTCAGACGCATCTGAATGTGCTGGTTCAGGCAGGTGAAATTCGCCAGGACGTTGATGTCAGGCAAATCAGCCTCGAGATAGCTGCGATGATGGACGGCATGCAGATTCAGTGGCTTCGATCGCCAGCAGACGTGCAGATAGACAGTGCATTTGTCAGGTTTCTCGAACGACTGGCGCAGGATCTGACAGGGCGCTGATCAACGATCAATCGCATGAGAGTAATCGGTGGTCGTATCGACCACCGATTACCGCTACTCAGGGTTACTGTTGCTTAGTAAGCCTGTTCTGCCTTGACTTGTACTGCCTTGCGCAGGGGGACTGGAAGGGGGTTTGAATCACGTGTGGTCAACTGCTCCGGGTAAAGCGCTACTACCGTGCGGTCGAGTGTCAGGTTTTCCGAGTCCTTGCCAACCAGGACCTTGAACTTGCCAGGGTCGACGTTCCAGCTCACCGAATCGGGTGAGTAATAAGCGAAAGAACGCGAGTCCAGTGCAATCGTGACGGTTTTGCTTTCGCCTGGCTTCAGGTAAACCTTGGTAAAGCCCTTCAACTCTTTCTCCGGGCGATCAACCTGAGGCCTGGATGGCTGCACGTAAAGCTGAGCCACTTCAAACCCTGCCTTGTCACCGGTATTGGTGACCTTGAAAGAGGCCTGAATGGTCGCGCCCGGAGCCAATACGTTGCTCGACAGTTTCAGATCACTGTACTCGTACGTGGTATAGGAAAGCCCGAAACCGAATGGATAGAGCGGTTTGGTGTGCTTTTTGTCGTAACCGCGATAGCCCATGTACAGGCCTTCGCTGTAGGTCATTTCGACAGGGGGATTAGCGCTGCTGAAATAGTACGGCACCGGGTTCGAGTACGAAGCATAGCTGGGGTTGTCCTGCGCCTTCTTGTCCAGGGTGATTGGCAGCTTGCCCGACGGGTTGACCTTGCCGTACAGAATTTCGGCCAGTGCCTGTCCACCCTGTTGCCCCGGGTACCATGCGTGCAGAGACGCGGCTACCTTGTCAGCCCAGGGCTGCATATCCATACCACCGCCACCGTGCAGTACAACGATGGTTTTGGGGTTGGCTTTCTGAACGAAGCTGATCAATTCGGACTGGAATTGCGGCAGTTCGAACGGCCGATCCAGCGATTCACCTTCGTATTCGAAGTTATTGCCGGCGGCTACCACTACCGCATCGTAATCCGCCAGGTTCTTTGGCGGACGCAACGAAGCCCAGCTCATCTGCACACCGTTCATGCCGCCCAGCACCGGGGTGAAGTTGCCTTTAAGCCGGCGATATTCCAGGCGCACGTTGTACTCGGTGCCGGCCTTGAGACTGGCCGTTTTGACGGTACGCGGCACCACTGGAATCAGGTCGAACGAGACTTGCGAGCCCTCATCCTCAAGCACCAGCTCGTCATTGATCCAGAGTTTATAGGCTCCATCCGCGCGTACCTTGAACACCTGAGGGCCGCTGATCGTCGGTTTGATCTTGCCGGTGAAACGCGCCGAGAACGCGCCTGCTGACGGGGTATAGCCGTTGACTGTGCTGGTGCCGTTATCGGTCTGATTGGTGTTGGTAATCCAGTCCAGATTGATGCCGGGTTCGACGCGGGTTGCAACCGGGTCGCCGGACAGCGAGGTATTGGCGTAATACTCGGCTTTTACACCGGTATTGCTGATGGCCTGTTGGTCTTTAGCTGGCTGATACCAGACCGACGACTTCGGGTTCAGGCTCATCTGTGAAAGGTATTCCACGTTGGATGTGTTCGACGCCAGTTGCTTGAGCCCGCTCAGTTCAGTGACATAGCTTGCGGGCGCCGAATAAGCCGTACCAAACGGCGCGGTCGGCGGCTGCATGGCCAGATCACCGATGACGGCTATCTTTGCGTTTCTGGGCAGTGGCAGCAGAGGTTTGTTTCCGTCTACCGGCTGGTTGCGCAGCAGGACTATCGACTCCCTGGCCACGTTCAATGCCGCCAGTTGCCCGTATTCACGATGCTCCAGCGGTTGCGCCTTGTTGATTCCCTTGTCAAAGCCGTAGCTGACCAGTGCTCTCAGGTTCCTGCGCACCTTGTCGTCGATCACGTTCTGGTGCAACTGACCATTCCAGACATAAGGCAGCAGTTTGGCTTCGGTGAATTGAAGGCCGCTGGGCATGTCGATATCGGTGCCGGCCCAGGCACCCTTGAAGGCGTCCTGAACCGAGTTGAAATCGCTCATGACGTTACCTTGAAAGCCCCATTGGCCTTTCAGGATGTCGGTGATGAGGTGGTGGTTTTCACACGCATATTCGCCGTTGATCTTGTTGTAGCCGCACATGATCGAGGCGATATTGGCGTTCTTGACCAGTGACTCGAAGCCAGGCAGATACAGCTCTTGCATCGCTCGCTCGTCAATTTTCACGTCCAGATAATGGCGATTCGCTTCCTGCTCGTTCATCAGGTAATGCTTGGCGGCCGCCTGTATGCCTTGAACCTGGATACCGTTGGTGACTGCCGGTGCCAGTACTGCGCCGAGAAACGGATCTTCGCCGCTCATGTACTCAGCCGCTCGCCCGTTGAACGGCGTACGGTAGAGGTTGATGGCTGGCGAGAGCATTTGCTGCCCACCTGCTATGCGGGTTTCGTAGCCGATAGCCAGACCGAATTCCTTGGCCCGGTTGATGCTCCAGGTGGCTGCGAGTGCTGACGGGGAGGGGTACTGCGCACCGAACGTCTTGCCGCCGACCAGCACGCCCATCGCCGAATCATAGGCGACCGTACCCTGCAGGTTGAACTTGTCCAGCTTCGGAATCATCCGGCCGTCGTCAACGCGCGAGAAATTGATTTTTTCCGATTGCGTCATGTTGTCGAGCATTGCGCCTACGCGCGCTTCGACTTCATTGCCTGTCATCGGCGTCACAGCGAACACGCTGCCTGCCTGGGCGATACCGAGCGCCAACAGGCTCAGGCCCAGGCCTTGTTTGATCATGGACACGGAGTTATTCCTTACGTCATTCATTGATTAATCGTTTGTGTGTCAGCGGGGAAATCAGTGGTCTGCATCGCTGCCAGGGGCGTCTGCGGTATCAATCGGGGCATCCACAACCGTTTGTGCTCCACCAGGTGTTTTCTGCACGGCAAGGTCGGCACCTGTGATGTGTTCGCGCTGGTCGTCGACTTCCGCACGCCGCTCGCTCGAGGTTGATGGCAGCGGGTTCTGCCGGTCAGCGGCAGACACGGCAAAGGTGGAAAGGGATATCAGCAACGTGGTAACAACAGGCAGCAGGGGGCTGGCCATCGGGAGAGTCTCCAAATAGAAATATGAAACAGGCAGACAGGCAAGTCGGCAGCCGGGGCGGCCGACAGGTTCTTCAAGACGTGCGTGACAAGCAGAAAATTGCTGAACGGTAAAATACACGAATGCAATTTTATATAGTTGATTGTTTGTAAATTCAGGTATCAACTATGCGGATTTAGCTTTGCTTTAATTCCATAAAATTCATTTTTATGGCAATAAATTAGTGGTTTTTATTATTTTATAGAAATTATTATTCTTTTTTAAAAGCAGAGTGTTCACTCTGTTTTCGGCATTGGCTACGGTTTTCCATGTGGCCGAGTGCTGATGAGGACAAGTATCGCTGCCGCCTGAATACTGGCAGCAAGTGCCAGCGCTATCAGGTCGTTGTAAGGCCCGTTGAATAAAGTCCGGACACCACCGAAGAGTGCTGGCGCAAAGGCGTAGCAGCCTTGAGCGATGGCGACGATCAATGTCACCACGCGCGCAACCTGGTGCCTGGGAAATTCCGCTTGGGCAATCAGGGGAGGCAGTGATGTGGCATTGCCGATACCCACGCCGAAAAGAATCATGCCGACCCATAACAGGACAGAGCTTGCGCCGATAAACATCAGCGCCACACAGCCCAGGCACTGGCAGGCGTAACTCAGGCTGGCTATGTGGCGTCGACAGGCGCCTGGCACTAACAGCCTGCTGGACAGGAACCTGCCGAAGATAGCGCTGCAGGTAGAAACACCCATGGCCATACCTGCGGTTTGTTGTGTGATGTGATCAATCAGCAGCAGGAACAACTGGCTGATCAGGCCGATCTGCGCAAACAGCCCGAGCGACATGGCCGCCGCCAGCGTGAGGAATGGTCGGTTACTCCGTAGCGTTAAGGGCGCAGTGTCCTGGAATGGCGGCAGTTCAGTGGCTGTCTGGCGAATGTCATCGGGGTGCTGACCCAGATGTTCAGGCCTGAACCGGAACACACCGAAAGCGAGGAGCGCAATCACGCCTGTTGAAACTACACCCACCACGATCGCAGCGAGGCTGAACCCGAACCGGTCGATCAGGTACACCCAGCCCGATGAAAAGACTACACCGCCGATGCTCGCGCCGTTATAGGCCATCGCCAATGCGCCAGGGCGCTTGCTGACAAACCATGGCGAGATGGTAGCGTTGACCGCCGCCGCGCCCATGGTTACCCAACCGAACCCGCTCAGCGCCGCGGCGATGAACAATTGCCAGGGCTGATTGGCGATCGACCAGCCGTACACGCCGACAGCGAGGGTTGCCGCCCCTGAAACCGTAATCGATGGGAGGCCATACCTCTTGTACAACGCAGGCAGGTTGACCACGACAAACGTACCTGCCAGAAAATGCACCGTGACCGCAGCCGAGCACAGCGCGGTCGACCAGCCGGTTCTCTGAATCACGGCATACATGAATATCGGCGGACCGTAAAAGCCGATGCCCCAGCCAAACACAGCCATCAGAAATGTAGCTGCGACGACTTTTCTGCCAAAAAAACTCGATTGATGCATGGGTGAATCCCTTCAAGTGGTTTGGCAGCAGTATGATGGCCGCCTACCAGAACACTTCAGGGATGGCTGAACTATGGATGTTGAAGCGGCAGACCTCTCGCTGGCGGCAGTGGCGGGTGCCATTGCTGACCCTGCACGATCCAAAATGCTTTGTGCGCTACTGGACGGGCACGCACGAACCGCGACCGAGCTGGCGGCGCTGGCCGATATAGGCGCATCGAGTGCCAGCGGGCATTTCGCGCGTTTGCGTGAGCAGGGGCTGGTGGAAATGCTCGTGCAGGGCCGGCATCGTTACTATCGACTGGCCAATGCGCAGGTGGCGCAAGCGCTGGAGTCCTTGCTGTTACTGACTCAGCACAGCGCTGCGCCCTTCAAACCCAACACGCCTTCTGCCTTGAGACAGGCTCGAACCTGTTACGACCACTGCGCCGGTGAAGTCGCCGTCAAGTTGCACGACGCCTTACTGAAGGCCGGCTGGTTAAATGAGCAGGGCAAGGACTATGTGATCAGTGAACGGGGTGTCGAATCACTGAACTCGCTGGGCATCGACGTGGACGCAGTACGTCAGCAACGCAGACGTCTGGCCTACGCCTGTCTGGACTGGAGCGAACGCGCCCCGCACATCGGTGGCGCTCTGGGGGCGGCGCTGCTGGAGCTGATGCTCACGCGCGGCTGGGTAAGCCGCCATCTGGATTCCAGAGCACTGAAGCTGACTGCCAAAGGGGTGGGCGGTATGGCGAAGGCGTTTGGGGTGTGAGGCGTGAGGTGGGCAATTGATCACATAGATGCATGTTTTTAAGCCGTCGGGTTACAAACTGTCCGCTCTTTTCTTGAGCGCGGGTTTGTGGAACAAGGTTTCAGCTGATCGCCACAATGGCTGTATCTTGCGGCGAATGTTTGAGGCAAGCGCTAAAAAGGAATGTGCGAAAATAAAGAATAAAAAAATCGATTTTTATAGTTAATTGTTATATGTGGTAATTCTTGCAAGCTAATTTTCCTACTACTATGGAAGGGCGCATGCATAAACAGATTAATACTGCTTGATCTTAGGATATTATTAGTAATAGGGAGGTTTTATGTGTGCATCAAAAATGATAGAGGAAAAATCTGAAAAGTATGGGAAGTATAAGTCGATATTAGTATTGCCAAGTTTGTATTTGTTCATTGCGATCTTGATTATAGGTGATAAATATTTATCTACGCTTGTGCCCTTGAAGTTTGAGGTTTCATCGGGCACTTATTCAACGGTGAGGGTAGGGAGGGACACATTTATAAGTCTTGCGGGGCCTGATTCAGAACTGCTATTCACATGTTCACTTGGAATGATCGGCTACAGTGGATGCTTAAAGGGTACCAGAAATGACGCGTCAGCGGGTATGCCGACAACTATACAGTGGTACAGGCAAAGTTTTTTTCCTAATAAAAAAAGTAATAAGGTGATAAGTATAACTGTGAATGATGAAGAAGTACTGACACATGAAATGACACGTCAGCGGTCGAAGAGAGGTTTGATATCAGCGCTTTGGCTTCATGGTGTGGGTTTTATAATAGTGCTTTTTATATCGCTGGCTTTAAATAAATTATCAAGGAAGAGTTTTAATGGATCAAGTAACGATTAAAGGTGTTTCAGGGGTGCTGTATTTTTTAGGAACACCTGTAGGGGTTGCTCCTATAATTAACGATGTTTCCAAGGGTGGAACAATAGCCTCAGTCATAGCTACTTTGCAGGCGGTAGTTGGTTTTGCTGATGTTATTAATACTTTCAGCAAGTATGCGCCGCAAGCAGGTATTGTTCTCGGAGTAGCTGCTCTTATAAATGATACTGATAGTATTATAACTTCTTATAATGAGGCGGATAAAGTTGTTGAGGTTTCTGATATATATTCGGCTTTTGCCGATGTCGCAACAATTACAGCATCTGTAGCAACTTTTACTGTGGTGGGTGTTGCTGGAAGTACGGTTGCCCCCGTTTTGATTGCTACTGCAGTAGTGGCAACGGTCGCCGGAGCCGTATTGACTTTGGCTGCTATGGGTGCCGGTGATAATAACGAAACGCTAGATCTCAAACCATACATTGATACGCTGTTGAAATCGTATAATGAACTAGCTGAAGTTTTGGGCGATGATTACTCTAATGCGATAAATGCATTTGCAGAGGTTTTAGATAAGAGCTTGAGCTATACTATTGCTCTTGGTGAATATGTTGAAGACGCAATGGGCGAAGTGCGTGAGATTTTTCTAGACGGTGGAAATAAGGTCTTAATTGGGTTTGATAAATTAATCGGAGAGCTAAACGGGCTCTTCGGAAGCGCAATAAGCACTATGTCGCCGTTAGTATTGGATCTTGATGGGGATGGAATAGATACCTTAAGTGTGGGGTCTGGTATCTATTTCGATCATGGAGGTGACGGATTTTCTGAAAGCTCCGGCTGGATAGGACGTGGTGACGGATTTCTAGTATACGATGTTAATCATGACGGAATCATAAACAGTGGAAGGGAGCTTTTTGGTAATAATTTCGTTTTGGAAAACGGAAAAAATGCTGCGAATGGTTTCGAAGCGTTATCTGAATTTGACAGTAATAAAGATGGGGTTGTAGATGAGGCGGATGAAAGGTTTGATCAATTAAAAATATGGCGTGATCAAAACAGTAATGCTAAGGTCGATGCGGGAGAGTTATTGGCATTGGAGGGGGTTGGGGTTGTTGGTTTAAATGTTGCGTTTGCCAGTCAAGATGTAATCGATGTTCATGGTAATAGAGTTATGCAGTTGGGTAGCTATGTAAGTTCGGATGGTACTTCAAAAATAGTTGAGGATATATGGTTTGCGGTAAACTACTCCGATACTGCGCAGGCAGTTAGTATTGAAGGTACAGGCTCGAAAGTGTTTCCTGAAGTGCCTGGATCTGGACGGGTTTTATCTTTGTCCCAATCAATTATTCAAGATGAAACTGGGGCTCTTTCAGCGCTGATAGAAAGGTTTTCCACAGAGACAAGCAGTGAGGCTCGAAAGCTGATTGTAAATGATGTTGTTTTTTCTTGGTCTGGTGTCGATAAATATTCTGCGATAAGTCGTGGTGGATTCGTTGACGACGGTAGAAAAATTTATGCATTGGAAGCTTTTTTAGATAAGGAGTTTTTACAATCATCAGGTACTAATGAGGGGACTGGCAATCCGGGACCTAACTCTTCTGCTCTTCTCATGGTTGGATATGAAAAGTTAGCTGATTTTGTTAGCTCTAGCCTTATGCTACAAACTCATTTAAAGCCCTTGATGGATAGCCTGGACTTTCGCTTTGAGTCGGGTGAATTAGTAATAGATGCTACAGGGTTGATTGGTTTGTTGCGCTCTGAGTATTATAATGATGTGTCAGTCGGAACTGAATTAATAAGCAATTTATCTCATTCGTTGAAAGTGGCGGCTGGCGGGGCTGGCAAAGAAATACTATCTGTAATAAGCAGTTTTGGTGACGCTAAAGCTGATGCTTTTGATATGTTGCTTGTTGCTATGGGCGGCGTTTTAGGTGCGTCGGGTGATGATAAGATTTACGGTACGATTTCGGCTGATTTATTGTTAGGCCTTGATGGTGACGATATAATTTACGGCGACGCCGGGAATGATACTGTTGAAGGTGGCTTAGGGCGCGATTATTTAAGCGGTGGTTCAGGTTCGGATGTTTACAGGTTTTCTAAAGGTTGGGGGCACGACACCTTAAATAATTATGATTTAGGTACGAATAAGGTAGATGCCATCGAGTTTGGTGAAGGTATCGTTATGGCAGATATCTCGGTTACAAGACTTCGGGATGATTTGCTACTTTCGTTTAAAGATGGTTTGGACACAGTTACGGTGGCAAATTATTTTTATAATGACTTGATAAGTGGTTATGTTCTTGAGGAGGTTAGGTTTGATAGTGGTGCTGTTTGGGGGGTGCAGCAAATCAAAGCGCTAACGTTATTGCCTTCAGATAGCAATGATACTATATATGGCTATTCCGTAGCGGACCTCATGGACGGTAGGGCTGGTAATGATTTTTTATATGGTAAGGGTGGTGATGACATCATTCTAGGAGGTGCTGGCGATGATTGGCTCGAAGGTGGGGTGGGGGAGGATCAATACCTACTGAGTCTTGGTGATGGCAAAGATACTATTGTTGAAGAAATCGGCGTGCGTGGTGAAATTGATAAAGTCCGCTTTGGTGAGGGCGTTGACTCTTCAGTAGTTATTTTAAGTGTTATTAATAATGATCTGAAATTAAAGTATTCAGCGTCTGGTGATGAGGTTACGTTTAAAAACTGGTTTTTGTGGAGTGGTAACAATTATAAGGTTGAAGAAATTCTATTTGCTGACGGTGCTGTTTGGACAAGTTCAATGCTAACTGATCTAGCCTTGAGTTATCACGGGACGTCAGAAAATGATACCTATATAGGCACTTCAATAACCCCCGGGCAGTTCATTTTCGGCGGGGCTGGCAATGATATTCTTACAGGCGGTAAAAATAACGATCAGATCACCGGCGGAACCGGTAATGATCTTTTGACCGGCGGAGAGGGCTCGGACCTGTACCTTTTCAACCTGGGTGACGGGCAAGACACGATCACCGAGAACAGCAACTATTCGATTGGCAATATCGACACCTTACGGTTCGGTGCCGGTATCCAAGCGACGGATATCGCTGTAAATGCTTCTGGCTCCGACATGGTGTTCAGTCATGTAAACGGCAGGGACAAGATCACTGTCAAAGGCTGGTTTGCCCAAGACAGTGGTCGTTACCAGCTTGAACGCGTGGAATTTGCCGATGGTACGAACTGGACAGGCTCAGTCCTGACAACCCAGGCGCTGAATTATAATGGCACGTCCGCAAACGACGTTTATAACGGCAGCAGTATTGCTTCGAAGCAGATTATTGCCGGCGGAGCGGGCAACGACACACTTACCGGTGGGACAAATAACGATCAGATCACCGGCGGAACCGGTAATGATCTTTTGACCGGCGGAGAGGGCTCGGACCTGTACCTTTTCA
>NZ_JAWHOP010000004.1:230085-285168 GCF_032586995.1 Pseudomonas syringae group sp. J248-6
GTGTTCAGTCATGTAAACGGCAGGGACAAGATCACTGTCAAAGGCTGGTTTGCCCAAGACAGTGGTCGTTACCAGCTAGAGCGTGTGGAGTTTTTAGAGGGTGGTTTGTGGAGCAGCCAAGACATGAAAGTAATGACGGCGAAATATACTCAGCTAGATCAGGTTAATATACTACTTCTAGGTCAAGGAGATTTTTCTCTTGAGTAAATAACAAAAAAATTGGAGTGGTGGAGTCAAAATGATATTTCCCCAACCTGCCCGGTCTTGCGCTGCTCACAGCGGCGTAAGACGTCGGCGCCTATATGAGGGAGTTCGCAAGCTTCGGCGAAATCCCTCGAGGCTCTTAAGTTAGCAGTTTCTGATCATATTTAATGATCGGCCGTTAATTGCTTTGAGCAGGCTGCAAAAACATAGCAAACTTGCTTGCTCAAAAGCTGTACTTGGCCGTCAACGCATAGCTGCGCGGGTTGCCGTAGACGTCGGTGGAGCCCCATACCGAGCTTGCGCCAATCGCCGTGTAGTAGGAGCGGTCAAAGATGTTGTTGGCGTTAAGTTGCAAGTCGAGGTTCTTGCTCACCTGATACCCCGCCATCAAGTCTGCGACGGCGTAGCTGCCTTGTTCCAGACGGTAGATGCCGTCTGTGAGCGCGATGTCGTTGTACATGCGACTCTGCCAGTAGACGTTGCCGCCGACGCGCATTTTTTCCAGTGCGCCTTGCAGGCGGTAGACGGTCGATACCTTGAACAGGTGCTCGGGTGTGTCGGTGTTGAATTGCTGGTTCTTGTTCGCCGGATCGGTGTCCTTGAGATAGTGGGTGCGGGCATAGGTGTAGCCTGCGCCGACTTGCCAGTTCTCGGTCAATGCGCCTTGCAGCTCCATCTCGATACCCTGACTGCGTACCAGACCGGCTGCGTCGTAACAGGTCAGGACCGCGCAGCCCGCCTGGGTCGGTGACTCGGTCTTGAGATTTTTCTGATCGATCCGGAACACTGCCAGGCTGGCATTGAGGGCACCGTTGAAATATTCGCCCTTGATGCCGACTTCATAGTTTTCGCCCACGACGGGGTCGAGTACCTTGCCGGACAGGCTTTGCGCGCTCTGTGGCTGGAAGACATCGGTGTAGCTGGTGTACAGGGAATGGTGTTCATCGAGCTTGTAGATCAGCCCCGCGTAGCGCGTCAGGTTGCGGGTGACCTTGTAGTCTTCATCACCAGAGCGATCATCGTAGTCGTACCAGTCCAGACGGCCGCCGAGGATCAGGGTCAGCGGGTCGGCCAGGCTCAGACGTGTAGTGAGGTAAACCGCATCCTGGGTGGCGATGCTATGCGTCTTGCCATCGCGGACGAAGTCCGGCTTCGGCGCGCCAATCGGCAGTCCTGTGTCATAGGGGCTGTACTCCTTGCTGGTCTTGTCGTACACGCGCCTGCTGGTGCCGACCACCACTTCATGGGTGCGCCCAAAGGCTTCGACCGGCCCGCTGGCGTAGACATCGAACGCAGTCTGCTGCTCCTCAGGCTTGGACTGATAGGCCGTCGTTTCCAGCGGGCCGTTGTAGCGCGACAGGTAAGTGCCTGAAAACAGACCGTCCAGCGACGAGCTCGAGCCTGCTACGCGCAGTTTCCAGTCGTTGTCGAAACGGTGCTCCAGCTCACCGAACACGGTGTCTATGCGGATTTTCTTGTTTTCCCAATCCGAGCCGGAATAGGTCGAACGCGGCAGGTTCAGGTGATGGCCGTCAGTGCCGAGTGGCAGGCCACCCCAGAAGTAATTGGTCTGATCTTCCTGACGAGACAAGCCCAGAGTGGCGGTCGTGGCATCGTTCAGATCTGCCTCGACCACCCCGTAGAACACGCTGTGATCACTTTTTTCCTTGTCGCGGAAACTGTTGGCATCCTGGTAGGAACCGACTATTCGGCCGCGTACCGTGCGGCTGTCATTCAGTGGTCCGGAGGCATCGAATACGCCGCGGTAGTCGTCCCAGCTTCCGACCGTGCCGGTGAGGGTGACCTGTGGAACGGCGGTAGGGCGTTTGCGCACCATATTGATCGCCGCTGAAGGGTTGCCAGACCCTGTCGCCAGGCCTGTAGCGCCTCTGATCACCTCGACATGATCGAACATGGCCAGGTTGGGTTGAACGCCTGCCGTGTAGCCCGAGTACGAGGCGGGCAGGCCGTCGTACATGATGTTGTCGATGTCGAAACCGCGAGAGGTGTAGGTTTGCCGGCCCGGTCCGCTGGATTGGTCCAAAAACAGACCTGGGGTGTATTTCACCACGTCGTTGATGCTGGTCATGGCCTGGTCGTCCATGCGCTGACGAGTGACGACGGTCACCGCCTGCGGGGTTTCACGAATGGTGAGCGGCAATTTGGTCGCCGTCTGCATCGGGCCCGTGGTGTAGGACTGACTGTCTTCGGTGGTAGAGCCAAGTTGATCGCTGCTGATTTGCGTCGCGCCCAGCTCCATTGTCGTCGTCGATGACGCTTCGGTGGCTTGCGTTTCAGCGCCGTAGGCAGCCTGAGAAGTTGCGATCCAGATGCCCATTGTCAGCAGGGCAGGGGTGAAAAGAAAACGGCTTTGCGATTGCTGGCCCGGCATGAACCCGACACTCCCTGAAGCCGTCCGTGGCTGGATGATAATAATGTTGATAACTGTTCGCATTATTGTGGCAGGTTGTTTCTGTCAGAAAAAGACACTGCGAACAAATAGTTAACAAAATTTTCACATTTCCACCGCGAGCACAGGTGCGCGTCTGCGCGCGCATCAGTTGAGTTTTCGGCAGCGCTATCGATCTTGAAGAGAGGGATCAGGCAGACATTTTTCCAGCTGTGGAATTGCCCATTCGACGAATGCCTTGACCCGGGGTGAGAGCTGCAAGGTGTGCGGATAAACCAGTTGAATCGGCAGATCTGCCGTTTCGAAGTCATTGAGTACCCTGATCAGGCGACCGTCAGCCAGTTCATCTGCAACCTGATAATGCATCAGCCGGGTCACGCCCAGACCCTGCACGCAGGCCAGGCTGGCAGCGCGGACCTGATTACAGACCAGCCTGGGGGTAATGTCCTGTATCAACTCTTTGCCCTGATGCCGGAAGTACCACTGCCGGCCGTGCGAAGCCAGCGTGATGCACGCGTGCTCAGGCAGTGATTTCGGGGTGTCCAGCAGCGCGGCGGTGCGCAGGTAGCCCGGGCTTGCACAGGTTACCAGCCGGGTCGCACCGATCCTGCGCGCGACCATCGCCGAGTCCGGGAGATGGCCGATGCGCAACGCCAGATCAAGGCGCTCGTCGAGCAAAGGCACGATCTGGTCATTGAGGTTCAGCTCGACGTTGATGTCCTGATGCTCGCTGAGAAAGGCGTTTACCAGCGGAGCGATATAACGCTGCCCGAACTCGACAGGTGCCGTCACCCGAAGCAGGCCCCGCACGATGCCGTCGCGGCCATCAAGGCGCTGTTCCATGTCATCGAAGTCCGCGAGCATGCGCCGGGTCCAGCGCAGATACTCCTCGCCCTCATCGGTCAGGGCCATGCGCCGCGTGCTGCGGTTCAACAAGCGTACGCCCAGATGACTTTCCAGAGCGGCCAGCGAGCGGACTAGCGACGCGACCGATTGCCCGGTGACATCCGCCGCCGAACTCAGACTGCCGCTGTCGACGATCCGCACGAAATTGGCCATTGCCTTGAGCCTGTCCATTGCCACCTTCTGATTTGTGCGATTAGTGCATAGGTCTTGTCAGGTCCGCAGCATAGGTGAAACCACTGCCGTGGCCGACACTGGCGAAACTGCTTCCAATCGGAGTTTCAACCTCATGAGCCTGCAACCCAACCCCGCCCGGATTCTCGCATACGACCACATCGGTATTCGCGTCAGCGACCAAAACCGCGCACTGGCTTTCTACCAGGCGCTTGGTTTTGTCGAGAGTGCGCGTTTTCCACGTTACGAAGCCAACGAGATGCTCAGCCCGGACGGCGTGCGCATCAACCTGATCTTCAATGGCGTTCGCGTGCCCCGTGCTCACAACGTGTTGCTGGATGACCCACTGAAACTGCCGGGCATGACGCACCCGGCGTTTATCGTCGATGACCTGCAGGCACTCGAGCGCTGGCTGGGCGCGCAGGGAATTGTCGTCACTGAAGGGCCGCACCCCATCGGCCCGCGACGAATCGCACTGTTCATCCGCGACCCTGATGGCAACGTTCTGGAATTCAATCAACTCGTCGATGGAGACACACAATGAAACTGTACGATCTGCAAGCCTCCGGCAACTGCTACAAAGTACGCCTGTTCGCTGCCCTGGCCCATATCGAGCTTGACGTGGTCGCCGTGGATTTTCTGAACGGCGAGCATAAAAAGCCACCACTGTCTGACCTCAATCCTCTGGGCGAATTGCCGGTTCTACAGGATGGTCCGGTCGTCCTGCGTGACTCGCAGGCCATTCTGATTTACCTCGCTGGCGAATATGGCGGTCTGGCGTGGTGGCCCGCTCACCCTCAGGGACAGGCCGAAATCGCCCAATGGCTTTCGTTCGCTGGCAACGAAATCCAGCACAGCCTTTGCGCGGCGCGGCTGGTGCAGAAATTCGGCGCTGCGCTGAACAAGGCCGAGGCCCTGCAGAAATCTTCTGTTGTGTTGGGGCTGCTCGACAAACATCTTGCACAGCATGACTGGCTGGCAATGGGGCGACCTACGATTGCCGAGTGTGCGGTTTATCCGTATGTGGTGCTGGCACCGGAAGGCGGTGTGGAGTTGGGGGCGTACCCGAGTGTTTTGCGGTGGCTTGAACGGGTGGAGGGGCTGGCGGGTTACCAGTCGGCTTGATTCGGGCCGCAGGCCTGGCACTGATCGTATAGGTGCCTGCCAGTTGGCAGGACACCACTCAGCCGCTGCTGCGGAACCTGCGACAACCATGACAGGTAACTCATCGAAAAACGCTATGAAAATCTTGTACATGAAATTACATTGGTACAAGTTTTGCGGCTTCGGAGTATTGGATAGCTGGCCCTGAGGTACAGGTCAATCGTCTGACGCCACAGCTTTTCAGATTCTTGCAGACGCCATGCGGAGCCTTTTCCATTGACCGAATCCCCCCATCTCCACCTCGTCCTCGGTGATCAACTGTCTTTCGACCTGGCGTCCCTGAAAGACCTGAACCCAGAGCGCGATACGGTCCTGTTGGTCGAGGTGATGGAGGAGGCAAGCCATGTGCCGCATCATCCGCAGAAAATCGTGCTGATCTTCAGCGCCATGCGTCATTTTGCCGAGGCGCTGCGCGAGCGCGGCGTTCGGGTGCAGTACGTCATGCTTGATGACCCGCAGAACACCGGGTCGGTGCCGGGTGAGTTGCGGCGCTGGCAGGCCCTGCTGCAAGCCAAAGAGCTGCACGTCACCGAGTGCGGTGACTGGCGGCTGGAGCAGTCGATCAAGGACAGCGGGTTGCCGATTCAATGGCATGCCGATACGCGCTTTCTCTGTTCCCGCGAAGAATTTTCGTCGTGGGCGCAGGGTAAAAAGCAGTTGCGCATGGAGTTCTTCTATCGGGAGATGCGGCGCAAGAGCAGGTTGCTGTTGAACGGCGATGGCACACCGGTTGGCGGTGCCTGGAATTTTGATGCGGAAAACCGCAAGGCGCTGCCCAAGGGCGTCGCTGCGCCTTACCCGATGCGCTTCTCGGCAGACGGGATCACTCGCGACGTGCTGACACTGGTAGCTGAACGTTTTGCCAGTCATTACGGTTCGCTGGATGATTTCGATTACCCGGTGACGCATGTCGATGCTCAGGCGCTGTGGGACTACTTTCTCGATTTCGGGCTGGCGGGTTTCGGCGATTATCAGGACGCAATGGCCACTGATGAGCCGTTTCTGTTTCACGCGCGGATCAGCGCTGCGCTGAACATCGGCCTGCTGGATCTGCGCCAGATCTGCAGTGACGTTGAGTCCGCGTACTGGTCGGGCAGGGTGGCGCTGAATGCCGCCGAAGGTTTCATTCGCCAATTGATCGGCTGGCGGGAATATGTGCGTGGCGTTTACTGGCTGAAAATGCCCGAGTATGCCGATGGCAACCTGTTCGGCAACAGCAGGCCGCTGCCGGAGTTTTACTGGACCGGCGAAACGAAGATGAACTGCATGAGTCAGGCGATCGGCCAGAGCCTCAAGCATGCCTATGCCCATCATATTCAGCGCCTGATGGTGACCGGCAACTTTGCGCTGCTTGCCGGTATCGTGCCGAGCCAGATCTGCGAGTGGTATCTGGCGATTTACATGGACGCTTTCGACTGGGTCGAGCTGCCCAATACGCTGGGCATGGTCATGCACGCCGATGGCGGCTATCTGGGCTCCAAGCCCTACTGCGCCAGCGGCCAATACATCAAGCGCATGTCTGACTATTGCCGTGGCTGCGCTTACAAGGTCACTGAAAGCACGACTGACGATGCCTGCCCGTTCAACGCGCTCTACTGGCATTTTCTGATGCGCCATGGCGATCTTTTGCGGCGCAATCAGCGTATGGGCATTATTTACAAGAACCTTGATCGCATGGCTGAACCCAAACAGCAGGCGTTGTGGGAGCGGGGCGAGGCGTTGCTGGCCAGGCTCGATGCTGGAGAGGCGCTTTGAAAAAGACTGAGCTGCCGGTCAAAACCTGTGTGGTCTGCGGGTTGCCGTTTACCTGGCGCAAGAAGTGGGCACGCTGCTGGGATGAGGTGCGCTACTGCTCTGAACGCTGTCGTCGAAACAAGCCATCGGCGAGCCAGTAACGCTTTCAAAATATTTCGAAATGAAAAGTGCTGAACTATCGCTTCGCCAGAATGATCCTTTTCTATGCGCATTCAGCGCGACCCCGACAGGCGAGTGCATTCGCACTGAGCATTGATCCAGGGTCGCCGAACGAAAAGGAGCCGTCATGACCGTAACCACCCATCCCGACTACCGATATACGCCAGGCCCGCTACACGCGACCCTGCTCGCCGGAACCGTGCCTCTGTTTCTTGGCGGATTGCTGAGCGACATCGCCTACTACCAGACCTTTCAGATTCAGTGGAGCAACTTTGCCGCCTGGTTGATTGCCGGAGGCTTGTTGTTCTGCGGGCTGGCGTTGCTGTTCGCACTGGTCAATCTAGTGCGTGCGGATCACAAGGCCGGTCGTCCCGTGGTGTACTTCCTGTTGTTGCTGGTTACCTGGGTGTTGGGGCTGGTCAATGCTTTCGAGCATGCGAAAGACGCCTGGGCGGTCATGCCGTCTGGCTTGATCCTGTCGGTCATTGTTACTGTTCTGGCCTGCGTTGCGACGTGGACCGGGCTCACCAGCCTGCGTTCCGGAGGTGCAGAATGAGAAATATCCACGCATTGACTGCATTGAGCATGGCGCTGCTGCTGAGCGCCTGCGGTGGTGAAGCCGACAGCACTCAGGCGCGCGGACCGGACCCGAAGTTGCCGGACCCGCAACGCGGCCTGTTGCCGAGCATGAAGATTGCCGAACCGACGGCTTGGGGCGATCAGAAGCCTGCCGTGCCTGAGGGTTTCAGTATCACGGCGATTGCCAGTGATCTGAATATTCCACGTCAGTCCATCGTTTTGCCCAATGGCGACATCATCGTTGCCGAAGGGCGCGGCGGCAGCGCTGCCAAGCTCAAACCCAAAGACGTGATTGCCAGCGTCATCAAGGCCCAGGGCAACACCAAGGTCAAGAGCGGTAATCGTCTGACACTGTTGCGGGACGCGGACGGCGACGGCAAGTATGAGCTGAAAACGGTCTTTGCCGAGAACCTGAATGCGCCCTATGGCCTGGCCTTCGCGAACGGCAAGCTGTACGTGGCCAACCAGGATGCGCTGGTCAGCTTCGATTATCAGGAAGGTCAGACCAAGGCCAGCGGTGAGCCGACCAAGGTCACCGATTTGCCTGCGGCGATCAACCACCACTGGACCAAGTCGCTGACGGCAAGCCCTGATGGCCGCTACCTGTATGTCGGTATCGGCTCGAACAGCAACGTGACCGAGCGCGGCATGGAAGTCGAAATCGATCGCGCGATGGTCTGGCAGATCGACGCCGCAACCGGTGCGCACAAGCCTTATGCGACCGGTCTGCGTAACCCGACCGCGTTGACGATTCAGCCGGGTACCGGGCAGTTGTGGACGGTGGTCAATGAGCGTGACGAGTTGGGCCCGGACCTGGTTCCCGATTACCTGACCTCGGTGAAGGAGGGCGCGTTCTATGGCTGGCCGTATAGCTATTGGGGCCAGAACGTAGACACGCGTGCCCAGCCACAGAACCCGGCCAAGGTCGCTGCGGCGATCAAGCCGGATTACAGCCTGGGTTCGCACGTTGCCGCACTGGGTGTGTCGTTCTCGATCCCGGCCATGGGCGACAAGTTCGCTGACGGCGTCTTCGTTGGCGAGCATGGCAGCTGGAACCGCGATAACCCGGTGGGTTACAAGGTGATCTTCGTGCCGTTCAGCAATGGACGTCCTGCCGGCGAGCCTGTGGACTTCGCAACCGGTTTCCGCGGAGCTGACGGCAAGACTCGCGGCCGGCCAGTGGGCGTGACAGTTGATCCGAAAGGCGCACTCATCATCGCCGACGACCTGGCCAACACCGTCTGGAGAGTGACCCGCAACAAATAGGTCACGACTGCCTGTGTGATCATTCCCATGCACCGCATGGGAATGCCTTTGACACTCTGCGCCAGGCAATGAGCCTCGACGCGGAGCGTCAAGAACTGCGTGCCGTCGCAGAGCGTCGGCACGATATTCAGTCAGTGATCGTTCCCATGCTCCGCGTGGGAATGCCGTTCGTGACGCTCTGCGTCACCCATGCAACCTCGACGCAGAGCATCGGCCTGACAGCCAGTCTTCGCAGAAATTATCGCGTGTCGTTGATACGGAATTTCGCTCGCAAGGTGGCTTCGTCAAGGCTTTACCCGTTAGGGTTACCCGCATCCATGCGCTGGCCCGACGGGTCAGTTGCTGACATTCCCGAATTCTGGAACCGCTGTGAGTCGTTTTGAAACCGCTGGAAACGTAGAAACAAAACCCGCTTCATGGTGGGCCGTTGGTAGCGTATCGCTTGGGTCATTCGCTACCGTCACCACTGAATTTCTCCCTGTCGGGCTGTTGCCCGATATTGCTCGTGACCTGGGAACCAGCATCAGCCAAGCGGGCTTGATGATGGCTGTGCCCGGCATCCTCGCGGCCATTTCAGCACCTTCCTGTATTGCCCTGTTCAGTCATGTCGATCGCAAGCGCCTGTTGCTGGGGCTGCTGTCGATATTGCTGGCGTCCAACCTCATCGTGGCGCTGTCGACGCACTTCTGGCTGACGCTTGCCGGCAGGGTCCTGCTTGGCTTCGCACTGGGAGGTTTCTGGACGATTGCCGGTTCGCTCGGGCCTCGCTTGAGGCCCGGCAAGGAGGGCGTAAAGGCCACCGCGTATGTGTTGGCGGGCGTCTCGATCGGAACTGTTGCCGGGATTCCGGCTGGCACGTTGATCGGTGAAGCGTTCGGCTGGCGGGCGGCATTTGAAACGGCGGCAGTGGTCACGGTTGCGGTAGGGCTGTTGATTGCAATGTTTTTACCGGCGCTGCCGGGCGAGCGCTCTGCCGGCATCAGTCAGATGCTGTCGCTGGCTGGCGAGCAACGCATTCGCCGCATGTTTGCCGCTGCACTGTTGATCTATGTCGGGCACTTCGCGGCTTACACCTACCTCGCGCCCTTCGTGCAGGAGTTCGCGCATATCCAGGGGCAGGCCTTGGGAGCATTGCTGTTCGCCTTCGGTCTGGCAGCGGTGGCAGGCAATCTGGCCGGTGGAGCCCTGGCAGCCAGAAGCGCACCGTCCTCGGTGCTGATCATGACCCTGCTGATGCTGGGGTCGCTGACTGCGCTGCTGATGTTTGTCGGCAACCCGTGGCTGCTCTGGCCGGTGATTCTGGTTTGGGGATTCGCTTTCGGGATGATCCCCATCACCACGCAGATCTGGTGTTTCGAGGCCTCCAATGATCGCGTGGAAGGTGTTCAGGCGCTGCTGGTCTGTGTGGTGAATCTGTCGATTGGCGGCGGGGCGTTCATCGGCGGCGTGGTGTCCGGTCGGGCCGGCTTCACCGCCGCCATCGTCATCGGGGCGGTATGTGCCGCGCTGTCCATGATCACCGTTGTGCTGGCGCTGCGCCGCTCCAGGCCGGTCATTTGCACAGACTGATTTGCCGCTAATGAGGTATTCGGCTATCCAGCATCCATCGCCGAATACCTGCTCACACCGTCAGCCTGCTTTGAAAAACGCGACCTTGCGGGTAAGGCGATCTGCAAGCTGTGCCAGTTCTTCGCTGGCACTTGCCACCTGCTGCGATCCATTGGCGGACTTGAGTGTCGAGTCGTGAATGCTGTTGATGTTCATGGCAACGTCTTCTGCCACCGAGCTTTGCTGAACAGCAGCGCTGGCGATCTGCGCATTCATGTGATTGATCGCGCCCACTTCCTGATTGATTCTGGACAGAGCACTTTGTGCGTTGCGTGTCTGGTCAACGGCGCGATTGACCAGCTCGCAGCTGTCGCGCATGTTCTGCGCCGCGGTTTCAGTACCGCCTTGCAGCGTGCTGATCATGTTTTGAATTTCCTGGGTCGACTGCTGGGTACGATTCGCCAGGGAACGAACTTCATCGGCGACGACCGCAAAGCCTCTGCCGTGCTCACCCGCACGGGCTGCTTCAATGGCCGCATTGAGTGCCAGCAGATTGGTTTGCGAGGCAATCGAGTTGATCACCTCGATCACCGTTTCGATCTGCTCGCTGTGCCTGGACACCTGCTCCACAGTATTTGTTGTTTCAGTCAGCGTGGCCGCCAGTTGCTCGATGGCAGTGGTAGTGCTTTCGACAAGGCGGTTACCGGTCGCCACTTCGCTGTCTGCCAAACGTGCAGCGTCTGCTGCCTGTGCTGCATAGCCCGAGACTTCATTGACCGTGGCGGCCATCTGGCTGATGGCGGTCGCCACCTGTTCGGCTTCACGGGTCTGCACCATGATCTGAGTATTGTTGGCAGAGGAGGCCGCCGACAGCACGGTGGATGACTGGCTGACCTCCTGGGCAGCCGTCCTCACCTCGGTGATGGTTTCCGAGAGACGAGTCAACGCGGTTTTCAGTACGCCCATGACACTGTCGGGATGCGCGGTGGTGATGGTTTGCTGCAGATCACCGGCCGCCAATCGTCGAATGGCCTGCGCAACCTCTACAGGCTCCGCGCCAAGCGTCTTTTTCACAAAGCGAATGATGAAAACCGACAGCACGATGCTCAGCAGCACGGCGAAAGCCGTTGCCAGCAGCATCAGGCCACGGAACTGGCTGGCGGTCGCCTGCACATTATCCAGTTGAACCCTGATCGAGGCTTCCTCATGGTCGATGAGCGCGTTGATGCGCTTCAGCCATTCGCTGTAGTCGCCCGATGTCTGGCTCAGCAACAGGGCCTGGGCACCGGCGATGTCACCGGTACGGCGCAAGGCAATGACGCTTTTGGTAGAGCCCAGCGTCTGCTGTTCGATTTCCTTGATGCCACGCAACAGTTGCCGCTCTTCGGCACTTACGGTCGGCCTGGAGAACAGTTGATCCATCGGTGCAGCCGAATCGATGTAGTCCTTTTCCAGCCGGGTCATCTCTGCCAGATGGAGCGCGAGGTCCTGATCATTGTTGACCAGTACCGCATCGCGCAGGGCGATCGCCCGGTTATGCACGCTGCCACGAAAGTTGATCGCATAGCGTTGCACCTTTGCGGCATTGTCTCCAACGTCTTCCAGGGTGCTGTCGATGAAGCCAACCCGCTGAATGCCGACAGCGGTGATCAATATGAGCAGTGAAACGACCGCGGCAAACCCCAAGCCGATGCGGGTAGCCAGAGAAACCGGATTTTTCATGGAAGGAACTCGAACGGGGGAAGTGGATAAAGTCGAATCAAGGGCTGGCAAACGGCCATTCATTGCGAATAGTCAGACAATACCGTGCAGCCGGTCGGTCGCCCAATAGATATTTGCGTGCGGCGAGATAGGCAGGTGTTATTTCAGAAATGTGTGACGGTTACGAGTGCTGTGATGTTGTCTTCGTAATATAAGCGTTGCTGGTCACCGTTCTATCGGATGACTGCGGTCCATCAGGTTACCGGCGACGCTGTAACGTTCGCCGGCGTCGGGTTTCTGCTGTGCGGATCAGACGAATCCGGTCACCAGATGCGGTACATAAGGTGCCTCAAGGCGTTGGATCTCTTCGTCGCTGAGCACCAGCTCCAGTGTGGCGATAGCATCGTCCAGTTGGGACGCTTTGGACGCGCCGACAATCGGCGCTGAAACCCCTCGTTTGGCCAATACCCAGGCCAGTGCGACCTGCGCCATCGGCACACCTCGTTCCGCGGCGACCTGTTCCACAACGTCGATCACCCGACCGTCTTCCTTTTCCGTCGCCTGGTAGAACGACTGACCGGAAACGTCGGTCCTGGTCCGCTCGGTCTGCTGCCCATGGGGCCGGGTCAGCCTGCCACGCGCCATCGGGCTCCAGGGCATCAGGCCGACACCCTGATCAATGCACAGCGGGATCATCTCGCGCTCTTCTTCGCGATACACCAGGTTCAGGTAGTTCTGCATGGACACAAACTTGCTCCACCCGTGCGCGACCGCGGCCTGCTGGGCCTTGGCGAACTGCCATGCATACATGGATGACGCGCCGATGTACCTGGCCTTGCCTGCCTTGACCACATCGTGCAGGGCTTCCATGGTTTCCTCGATGGGCGTGTCATAGTCCCAGCGGTGGATCTGATACAGATCGACGTAGTCAGTGCCGAGTCGCGTCAGGCTCGCATCGATACTGGACATGATGGCCTTGCGCGAGAGCCCTTTCTCATTGGGCCTTGTCGAGCCTTCCCACATGTTTGCCGGGAAGAACACCTTGGTGGCGATAACGGTCTCGTCGCGGCGTGTGAACTCTTTCAGCAATTTGCCGACGATGGTTTCCGAGGTGCCTGCCGAGTAGCTGTTGGCCGTGTCAAAAAAATTGATGCCTTGCTCGACGGCGTGTTTGATGATCGGCCTGCTTGCTTCTTCGCCCAGTGTCCAGGGGTGCGTTCCGGCATCGGGCTCGCCGAATGTCATGCATCCAAGGCACAGTCTGGAAATATCCAGCCCTGTGTTTCCAAGCTTCACGTAGTTCATGAATTCTCCATCTACCGTTGATTGATCAGTCGCCGAGCAGTTTTGCGTTTACAGATGGGGCAATGCCTGCCCGAAACAACTCTCTTTGGCGCGATTGGTTCTATAGTTCTAATTCTGTAGAACTATAAGCGACTGTGCACGATTCGGGAGAGCAATATGGCCAGGCTGGAACAGATAGGGTTTCTCGGGTTCGACGTATTCGGCACCGTTGTGGACTGGCGAGGTGGTGTGGCACGCGCCGCGGCGCCCTTTCTGCTGCGTCATGGCGTGAACGTCGACCCCCTCGATTTTGCCGATCAATGGCGCGGGCTCTACCAGCCTTCCATGCAGCGCGTTCGCTCGGGTGAGCGTCCTTTCGTGACACTCGACGTACTCAATCGCGAGAGCCTCGAAACCGTGCTGGCGCGGCACGAGGTGGATTTCGGCAGCATTCCGGATACCGAACTCACGGAGCTTAACAAGGCCTGGGAACGGCTGGACCCATGGCCCGATTCCGTCGCCGGCCTCACGCGGCTCAAACGCAGGTTCTCGATTGGCACGCTTTCCAACGGGCATATTGCCGGCATGCTCAACCTGGCAAAGTTCGCTGGCTTGCCGTGGGACGTGATTGTCGGCGCGCAAATCGCGGGCTCTTACAAACCAACGCCGCAGACCTACCTGAAATCGGCAGACGCCGTGGGTCTGGCCCCGCAAGCAGTCGCGATGGTGGCTGCGCATAATTCCGACCTCGCGGCAGCCCGTGCGAATGGCTTCAAGACCGTGTTCGTCCGACGCCCGTCCGAGCACGGGCCAGGCCAGACGTCTGACCTTACTGCCGAACAGGACTGGGACATTATTGTCGATTCCCTTACCGACGCTGCCGAGGCGCTCGGTTGTTGAGCGCAGATAATGGCTAGGGGATAACTTACTCCCGTAAATCCTTCCACATATGCACCTTGGAGACGAACCTGCTGCCTACGGCAACTGCAAGTGGTTCAACGCCAAAGGTCACAAAGCCCATGCGCTCATAAAGCCCTTGTGCTGCGGCATTACCCTGCGTGACGGTGAGCTGTACGACCAGAAGCTCAGGACGGGATCTGGCATGCTCGAGCACGCTGCACATCAACTGGTAGCCAATGCCTCTTTTTCTGTGAGCCTGAGGCACGTACATCCCGAACAGGGTTGACTTGTGCCGGGCCTTATTTCGGGTTTCAACTGACAGTCCGGCTACGCCCAGCAGTTGACTGTCTTCAACGGCGGCAAACACCGCTTCGGTCGAAGCATTGCTGTCATCCAGTCTGTTTTCCCACCATTCGCCAGGCAGCGTTTCACGTTCTTTTACATCAGAGGTAAAGGCGTCCGGGTGGCGATCATATGCCTCAAGCATCAAGGCGCGATAAGCCACTGCATCGGTCGGTGTCAGTCGTCGGTAAGTAATGGTCATGAAAGCAGGATTCGTCTGATTCAGGCGTCGAGTATTGCACCCGGAGGCGGGAAAAGTCTTAACCGCACGCTGGGTTTTAAACAGATGTCGGATTCGCGCAGCAGTGCCGTTTGACGGACACTTTGGGGGTTTGTAACTTTTTGTTTGCCTCGCTGCCAAAAATCATGGTTATTATCCGGGGCGCTCAGGGCCAAAAACCCAGCGTCAATGATTGCCATGGGTCTACAACCCCGCAGTCGCAGCCGATCGGGTCCACCCTGGCGCTGACACCCGGCGCAGGCCGTTCCCCGTCGTTGACCCTCAAACGGAAGATGAGGTTTCAATTGGTCACGCGGTATGCAAACGTCAGTTTCAAGGGCAGAGCGATCAGTCTCGTCAACGAGCCAGCCACCCCCCTTTCTGTATGCGAGTCGCGCCTTGCCGCGTTCGCCCGTCATTTCTCTGCAATCCCCGCAAGCGCTTCCATGTCTGGTCATGACGTGAGCGCAAGAGCACGCGCCGCACCTTCTCCCTGAGTCTCGAGGTTCATCCGGCATTTCCTATGCCGTGCCTGACGGGCGGGACGCTCTGTGCCTCTGTCCGTTCATAAAAATAATCTGCTCACGGACGGTGGTTCCTGATGGTCGACAAATCTTCCTCGCGCGGGACGGGCTTCGCTCATCCTGATACAGAGCAACCCTTTGCCGAAAACCAGTGTGTGCACAGCCTGTTCGAGGCTCAGGTGCAGCGCAATCCCGACGCCATAGCCGCGCGATTCGAACAGGACACGCTTGACTACGCGACGCTCAATACCCGGGCCAACCGTCTGGCCCATTACCTGCGCAGCCTCGGGGTCGGACCGGATGTGCGCGTCGGTGTGTGCCTGGAGCGCTCGCTGGACATGCTGGTCGGCGTGCTTGCGATACTCAAGGCGGGCGGCGCTTATGTACCGCTGGACCCCGCTTACCCAAAAGCGCGTCTGGCACACATGCTGGCGGACAGTGCACCGCGTGTGCTACTGAGCCATGCAGCGGCGCGTCCGGCGTTGTTGGCGGCGCTTGAGGAGTGTGCGGCGTCAGCGCCGCTGCTTGATCTGGCCGACACCCGGCTGTGGGTAGCGCAACCGGAACACAACCCGGAACCGCGTGAGGTCGGACTCACGTCGCGCCATCTGGCTTATGTGATCTACACCTCGGGCTCGACCGGCACACCCAAGGGCGTGATGGTCGAGCATCGCGGGCTGATGGCGGTGAGCGCTGCATGGGAGCGGCTATACGCACTGCACAAACCCCTCAATCACCTGCAAATGGCCGGGTTTTCCTTCGATGTGTTCAGCGCCGATCTGATTCGCGCACTGGGCTTTGGCGGCACGCTTGTTCTGTGCCCGCGCGACACGCTGATGGACCCGCCCGCGCTGTATCGCTTGTTGAGCGAGGCGCGCATCGATTTTGCGGACTTCGTGCCTGCGGTGCTCAACCCGTTGCTGGTCTGGGCGCAGGAGACCGGGCACGACCTGTCGTTCATGAGCACGGTGGTCTGCGGATCGGACATCTGGAATGCCCATAGCGCGCGGCAACTGCGCAGTCTGTGTGGCGAGCATGTGCAGATTGTTCAGGCTTACGGGGTCACTGAAGCAAGCATCGACAGCACATGCTTTGAGTTCGATAGCAACAGCGAGGTTGATGCGGTGCTGCCCATCGGGCGGGCGTTGGCCAATACGCGGATTTACCTGCTCGATGCGTTTGCCGAACAGGTTGCTCCAGGTGTTACGGGGGAGCTGTATATCGGCGGCGCAGGTGTCGCGCGCGGCTATCTGAACTTGCCGCAACTGACTCTTGAGCGCTTTGTCGACAGCCCGTTCGTGGCCGGTGAGCGCTTGTACCGCACCGGCGACCTGGCGCGTTATCGCGCAGACGGCAACCTGGAATTTCTCGGGCGCAATGACTCGCAGGCCAAGCTGCGTGGTCTGCGTCTGGAGCTGGGTGAAATCGAGGCGCGTCTGGCCGAAGTTACCGGCGTGCGTGACAACCTGGTGGTGCTGCGTGAGGACAGCGGCGGTGTGCCCAGGCTGGTCGCCTATTTTCACGAACAGGCTGATGCAGGGCTGACGCCGAAAAGCCTTCGCCAGCACCTGCAACTCAGCCTGCCGGACTACATGATCCCCACAGCGTTCGTGCGCATGGACGCGCTGCCGCTGACCGCCAACGGCAAGCTGGACCGCAGCGCATTGCCGGAACCGGGTGCCGATGCGTTCGATCAACACGCGTTCGAGGCGGCTCAGGGCCCGCTGGAAACGATCCTCGCGGCGATCTGGGCCGAGGTGCTGGGCGTGGAGCGGGTCGGTCGTCAGGATCACTTTTTTGCGCTTGGCGGCCACTCGCTGCTGGTGATGCGCGTGCTGGCCAAGGTTCGGCAGACATTGCGTCTGGACGTGTCGCCGGCTGCGCTGTTTGCCGCCCCTGTGCTGCAGCAGTTTGCTGAGCAACTGAGCAGCGCTTCGGGCAGCGCTCGTCCGCCCATCACAGCCATAGAGCGTTGCGGCGCACACGCGTTGTCGTCTGCCCAACAGCGTCTGTGGTTTCTGGCACAGATGGAGGGCGGCAACGCGGCCTATCACATGCCGTTGAATCTGCGCCTGCGCGGGCCGTTGCAGGTGGCTGCGCTGCAAAGCAGTTTCGACCGGCTGGTGGCCCGCCATGAGGCATTGCGTACCACGTTCATCGCCGTCGAGGGTGAGGGGCGGCAGCGGGTTGCTGCGACCGGAACGATTGCTGCCTTGCCGATCATCGACCTGCATGGCGAGCACGATGCACAGGCGCGCCTGCTTGAGCTGATGGACGAGGAGGGCAGCAGGCCGTTCGACCTGGCGGTCGGGCCGCTGATGCGCGTCAGCCTGGTGAAGCTGGCCGAAGACGATCACGTGCTCCTGCTGACCCAGCACCACATCATTTCGGATGGTTGGTCGATGGGCGTGCTGACACGTGAGCTGGGGTTGTTGTACGAAGCAGCACTCCACAAACATGCCGACCCATTGCCGTCCCTGCCGATCCAGTATGTGGATTACGCAGTCTGGCAACGCCAGTGGCTGTCTGGCAAAGTGCTGGAAGCGCAGCGACGTTACTGGCGTGAAACGTTGAGCGGTGCGCCGGTACTGTTGGAGTTGCCTACCGATCACAAACGTCCAGCGGTCCAGAATTACCGTGGCGGCTTCGTGCCGCTGATGTTTGACCGGGCGCTGACCGCACGGCTGCGCGCGTTGGCAACGCAACAAGGCACCACGCTGTTCATGAACCTGCTGGCCGCCTGGTCGCTGCTGCTGATGCGCCTGTCGGGGCAGGACGATGTGGTTATCGGTGTGCCTTCGGCGAACCGCAGCCAGCAAGAGCTGGAGGGCTTGATCGGTTTCTTCGTCAACACCCTGGCCTTGCGCATGACCCGCTCCGCCAGCCCGACAGTGGCGAGCTGGCTGCAACAGGCGCGCCACGTCGCGCTTGCAGCCCAGGAACATCAGGACTTGCCGTTCGATCAGGTGGTGGAAGTGCTCAACCCGCCGCGCAGCCTGGCTTACAGCCCGGTCTTTCAGGTGCTGTTCGCCTGGGAGCAGCATCAGGATTCGGACCTGACGTTGTCCGGGCTTGACGTGAGCGTGCTGCAAAGCAGTCAGCCAGTGGCCAAATTCGACCTGCAACTGGCGCTCAGCGAGCGCGACGGGCAGATAGTCGGCGGTCTGGAATATGCTTCGGGCCTGTATGAGCCCGAGACCGTGGTGCAGATGGGCGAATACCTGCGCCGCATCCTGACGCAGATGGTCGAGGACAGTGAGCAGCCTCTTGCGACGGTCGCCCTGCTGAACGCCGAGCAACATCGCCAGATTGTGCACGACTGGAACCGCACTGAACGTGACACCTCGCGGCAGCCCGATTGTGTGACGCGCTTCGAGGCTATCGCGCAGCGTATGCCCGATGCCGTGGCGTTGCTTGCCGATGAGCAAACGTTGACCTATGCCGAGCTGAATCAGTCTGCCAACCGGCTGGCACATTACCTGATCCAGCAAGGCGTAAAGCCCGAGCAGCGCGTGGGCCTGTGTCTGGAGCGCTCGGCGCAGATGGTTATCGGTTTGCTGGCCATTCTCAAGGCCGGTGCCGCTTACGTGCCGTTCGATCCCGCGTACCCGGCCGAGCGGCTGGCGTTCATGTTCGATGACGCCGCACCGACCCTGCTGCTGACTCAGGCCTCCCTGCGCGCAGACCTGCCGTCGCTGCGCGACACGCTGTCGATCTGCTGCCTGGACGTGGATGCGCAGCAGTGGGCGCAGTGCTCCGCTTCCAATCCGCACGTGCCCGTCAGCCCCGGCAATCTGGCTTACGTGCTCTACACCTCCGGCTCGACCGGGCGGCCCAAGGGCGTGGCGCACAGTCGTGCGGCGCTGGACAATCTGATCGCCTGGCAACTGGAACAGGCGCCCGTGTCGCAACGGGTGTTGCAATTCGCCTCGTTGAACTTCGACGTGTCCTTTCAGGAAATCTGCAGCACCTTGTGTCAGGGCGGCAGTCTGGTGCTGATGAGCGAAACTGCTCGCAAGGACCTCGCTTCACTGCGCCCGATGCTGGTGGCCGAAGGCGTACAACGGGCGTTTCTACCCTTTGCCGTGCTCCAGCAACTGGCCGGTCTCAGCGAGGCCGATGCCGCGCGTCCGGCGGATGGCTGTGAAATCGTCACGGCCGGCGAGGCGTTGCTGATCAATGACGAACTGCGTGCCTTTGTTTGCGGCCTTGGTGGCGCGCAGTTGCACAATCAGTACGGCCCGACCGAAACCCATGTGGTCAGCCAGTTCAGCCTGAACTGTGACGAAGCCGGACAGTGGCCGGACGCACCACCGATTGGCCGGCCCATCGCCAATGCGCGTCTGTATGTGCTGGACGGCGACTTGAACCCTGTGCCGGTTGGCGTGGCCGGGGAGTTGTACATCGCGGGCACCTGCCTGGCCCGTGGCTACCTGAAGCGTTCTGCGCTGAGCGCCGAACGCTTCCTTCCGGACCCGTTCGATCCGCAGCCCGGCGCGCGCATGTACCGCAGCGGTGACCTGGCGCGGTTTCACGCCGACGGCAACGTGCAGTATCTGGGGCGGATCGACCAGCAGGTCAAGCTGCGCGGCTTTCGCGTTGAACTTGGCGAGATCGACAGCCTTCTGCAACAGCAGCCGGGCGTGCAGGAAGCGGTCGTGCTGCTGCGCGAAGACGTGCCGGGCGACCAGCGTCTGGTGGCTTACGTGGTGGGCTCGGCAAGTACTGAAACCCTGCGCGCCGGGCTGCAGCGCCACCTGCCGGAACACATGGTCCCGACCGCCTGGGTTTCCCTGGTGCAACTGCCACTGACCCGCAACGGCAAGCTCGACCGTTCAGCCCTGCCTGCGCCAGAGCGCCACAGCGCAAGCACTTACGTGGCCCCGCGTGATGAGACCGAGCGGCAGATGGCGCAAATCTGGGCCGAGGTGCTCAAATGCGCGCAGGTCGGCCTCCACGACAATTTTTTCGACCTGGGCGGGCATTCGCTGCTGGCCACGCGGATGGTCTACATGATCAACCAGCGCATGGCCGCGCAGTTGTCCCTGAGCAGCCTGTTCAAGACGCCGGTGCTGGTTGATCTGGCAGAGCAGGTACGGCTCGGGCGTGGCGAAGGCCATTCGGTTGAAACGCCGTTTACCCCCATCGAAGCTGATCGCGGCGCACGTTACGCACCCTTTCCATTGACCGATATCCAGCAAGCGTACTGGTTTGGCCGCGAGTCTTCGGTCAGCCTCGGCGGTGTCAGTGCCCACGGCTACGAAGAGCTGCGCATTCCCGGCCTCGACGTGCCATGTTTCGAGCAGGCGCTGAACCGCATGATCCAGCGGCATGACATGCTGCGCGTGGTGTTTCGCAGCGACGGCACACAGCAGGTTCTGGAGAGCGTACCGACGTATCGGATGCCACGCAGTGATCTGCGCGGCTTGCCCGTCGCCGCCGCGCAGCAGGCCCTGCAAGAGACCCGCGAACGTCAGTCCCATCAGGTGCTGGACGCCAGTCGCTGGCCGTTGTTCGAGTTCAGTCTGTCGTTGCTCGATGACGGCATCAGCCATCTGCACATCAGCCTTGATGCTCTGATCGTCGACGCGGCGAGCACGCAGATTCTGGCTCGCGAACTAATGGCATTTTATGCCGACCCGCAGTTGCAACTGCCTGAGCCGGGTTTGACCTTTCGCGACTACGTGCTGGCCGAACAGCGCTTGCGCAGTGACCGCCGCTACGAACAGGCGCTGGGCTACTGGCGCGAGAAGGTTGCCACGCTGGCACCCGCACCGGACCTGCCGCTGGTGTGTCAGCCGGAAAGCATCAGCCAGCCGCACTTTACCCGCCGCGACCGCGAACTGTCGGTGCAGCAGTGGTCGCGACTCAAGGAACTGGCCCGACAATTTGGCGTGACGCCGTCGGTGATGCTGCTGACCGCGTTCAGTGAAGTGCTGGCGCTATGGAGTCGGCAACCGCGCTTCACCTTGAGTCTGCCGCTGTTCAACCGCATGCCCTTGCACGCGGATGTCGATGACATTATCGGCGACTTCACCTCACTGATCTTGCTCGAAGTCAGCCTTGAAGCGGCAGCGAGCTTCACTGACAAGGCGCGCGCCGTGCAGGCCAGGTTGTGGCAAGACATCGACCATTCAGTGGTCAGCGGGGTCCGGGTACTGCGCGAGCTGTCACAGGCCCGCGGTGTGCAGCAGACCGCCATGCCGGTTGTCTTCAACAGCACGCTGTCGGAGGCCGCACCGGAACTGGCCGAATTCAATCTGGCCGACGCCCTGAACGCCGAGCACATGCACAGCATCACCCAGACCCCGCAGGTGTGGCTGGATCACACGTTGCTGGAGCTGGAAGGGCGCCTGCTGTTCAACTGGGACAGCATCGACGAATTGTTTCCGGCGGGCATGATCGAACAGATGTTCGTCGCCTACAACGCGCTGCTGGACCGTCTGCTGGCGTCGGATGCCTGGAACGCCAACACCGCGCAGCTGATACCGCTGGCACGCTTGCCTGTGCCGTATGCCGCTCCTGTCGACTCGGCGCTGATGCACGAATTGTTCGACCGTCAGGCGCTTGCTGCCCCGGACGCACTGGCAGTGATCGGCACGCAGCGCCAGTTGAGTTATCGACAGCTGCGAGCCGAAGCGCGGCAGCTGGCGGCGCGGCTTCAGCGTATGGGCGTGGTGCCCAACAGGCTGGTCGCAGTGGTCATGGAGCGTGGCTGGGAGCAGGTCGTTGCGACGCTGGCGATCCAGTACGCAGGCGGTGCCTACCTGCCGCTCGACCCGGCGCTGCCAACCGAGCGCCTGGAGCACATTCTGCAGCGTGCCGAAGCGAGTCTGGCCCTGACTCAGCCCGCACTGCTGCAACGCATCGAATGGCCCGAGCAGATCAAGGTCATCAGCGTGACCGACCCGGTCATTTCCGGCGATGCCATTTCCGATCAGCCTGAATTGCACGCTGTAGACCTCACGCCAGACGACCTCGCCTATGTGATCTACACCTCGGGCTCGACCGGCATGCCCAAGGGCGTGGTCATCGATCATCGCGGCGCGGTCAACACGCTGCTCGACATCAACCGGCGCTTTGCCGTCGGTGCCACGGACCGGGTGCTGGCGATTTCTTCGCTGAGTTTCGACCTGTCGGTCTATGACTTCTTCGGCACGCTGGCCGCGGGCGCTGCGGTGGTGTTGCTCGAGCCGCAACAGGCGCTCGACCCGGCGCACTGGCTGGCGCTGATCGAGCGGCATCGGGTCAGCCTGTGGAACTCGGTGCCAGCCTTGTTCGGCATGTTGCTGGAGTATGCCGAAGGCGAGCGCAGTGCATTGCCGTCGAGCCTGCGGGTGGCGATGCTGTCGGGCGACTGGATTCCCCTGACGCTGCCCGAGCGCGCCTGGGCGTTGCAGCCGACCTTGCAGCTGATCAGCCTGGGCGGGGCGACCGAGGCGTCCATCTGGTCGATCCTGTATCCGTTGCAACAGGTCGATCCCCACTGGCGCAGCATTCCCTACGGCAAGGCAATGGATCACCAGCGCTTCTATGTGCTGGATGATGCGTTGCAGGTTCGCCCGACGTGGGTGGCCGGTCAGTTGTATATCGGCGGTATCGGTCTGGCCAAGGGCTATTGGCGCGATGAAACCCTGAGTGCCGGGAGCTTCTTCGCCCACCCGCTGACCGGCGAGCGTCTGTATCGCACTGGCGATCTGGGCCGTTGGTTGCCCGATGGCAATATCGAGTTTCTCGGTCGCGAAGACACCCAGGTCAAGGTTCAGGGGCATCGTATCGAGCTGGGCGAGATCGAAGCTGCGCTCAATCGCCATCCCGGCGTGCAAAGCGCTGTGGTGCGGGTGCTGGGCGAAGCGCTGGGCGAGAAGCGGCTTGCGGGCTACATACTCAAGGCCGATGCCTCGTTGCAGGCCAGTGATTTTGCCCAGTACCTGGCAGACAAATTGCCCGCCTACATGGTGCCGAGCTCGTTTACCTTCGTGCAGGAATGGCCGCTGTCGGCCAACGGCAAAGTCGACAAGAAACGCCTGCCGGAACCGACACAGGCTCAGGCGTCAGGCCCCGCGCTTGAAGTCGAAGGGCCACAGGAGCAACAACTGGTGACGATTGTGCAGGGCGTGCTCAAGCGTCCTTCGATTGCTGCCGACGCCAATCTGCTGAACCTGGGTGCAACCTCGATCGACATTGTCAGGATCAGCAATGCGCTGTCCGGCGAACTGCAGTTCCGCCCCAATGTTGCGCAACTGCTGGCGCAGCCGACCCTGCTCAATCTGCTCGGCATGTACCGCCAGACTCTGGCCGATGGCAGCGTGGTCGACAGCGTCCGGCAACGTGCAGCTGCGCCCGAGCAGGTGATTGAAGATCCGCAGCAGCGGGCGCGCTTCAAGGCCGATCAGCGTGGGCGTCGGACCTTCAACGCGCAGGTTGCGGCGCTGGACCTTGCGCGCCCGGATGACCCTGCGTTGGCGCGGCGCTTCAGCGATTACCGCTCGGTACGCCAGTTCGCTACCCAGCCGATCCCGACCGCAGCCTTTGCAGGGTTGCTGGCCAGCCTGGCCCAGGGGCAACTGGATGGAGAGGTCAAGTACCAGTTTCCGTCCGCAGGCGGCCTGTATCCGATCCAGAGCTACCTGTACGTCAAGCCGCAGCGGGTAACCGGTGTCGCAGCGGGTGCCTATTACTACGACCCGGTTCAGCACCGCCTGCTGAGGCTGGACAGTGGCGTGCTGGACCCGGACACCTACGACTATTTCGTCAATCGTCCCGTGTTCGAAAACGCTGCGTTCTCGCTGTTCTTTATCGCCGACATGGCCGCAATCCGGCCTCTGTATGGCGAGCGCAGTCGCGACTTCTGCCATATCGAAGCCGGAGGCATGGCGCAATTGCTGACCATGACTGCGGTCGAGCAGGGCCTTGGCCTGTGCGGCATGGGCTCGCTCGAGGAGCGGCAATTGTCGGCGTTGTTCGACCTGGGACCGAATCATCAGTTGATCTACTCGATGGTGGGCGGCCTGCGTACTGCTGATGAACATCGCCGCACGCAGATCGAGGCGTTCGCTTCTGCTGCGGATCAAACGGACGACGCCAGCGACATGGAGGAGATAGAGATATGAATGCCTATCAATTGCTGGAGTTGTTCGGTCGTCATGCCGTGGTGCTTGAAGTGGACGGCGAAAAACTGCGTTGCAAGGCTCCGCGCGGGCTTCTCAATGACGAGATGTTGCAGGCACTCAAGCAACACAAGGCAGAGCTGATCGCTTTGCTGAGCGGCACCGACCCGGCGGCGATCCCCCGTCGTGCTGTCGGGCTAACGGCGCTGCCGCTGTCCTTTTCGCAACGCCAGCTGTGGTTTCTCGACCAGATGGAACCGGGCAATGCGTTCTATAACGTGCCCACTGCGATCTTGCTGAAGGGCACGCTGGATGTGCCGGTGCTGGAAAAGGCGCTGAACGAATTGATCATGCGCCACGAAATGCTGCGCACCACGTTTGCCAGTGTGGACGGTGAGCCACGGCAGATCGTGCACCCGGTGATGGCGCTGGCGATGCCGAAGGTCGACCTGCGTGACCTGTCGCCAGAGGCGCGTGAAGTGCAGGTCGGACTGGCTGTCGATCGGGAGGCCAAAGCGCCATTCGACCTGGCCTGCGGCCCGCTGTTGCGGGCTTCGCTGCTGCGGCTGGCCGATGACGAGTATCTGTGGCTGTACAGCGTGCACCACATCATTGCCGATGGCTGGTCGATGGGTGTGATCCTTCATGAAGTGACCACCTTGTATGGAGATTTTTTGCGCGGTCAGGCGTCCAGTCTGGCACCGCTGGCGGTGCAGTACGCCGACTACGCCTGCTGGCAGCAACAGCGTTTGAGCGGCGAGGCGCTGGCGGGGCAACTGGCCTTCTGGAAGCGCACGCTGGCCGACGCGCCGCCGCTGCTCGACATGCATGCCGACCGGCCGCGCCCGACCGTGCAGCGCTACGCAGGGGCGACCTTCAGCTCGACAGTCGATGGCAGCACCTTGCGCGGTCTTAATGCACTGGCCAGACAAACCCAGGGCACGCTGTTCAACGTGTTGATCGGCGCGCTTTCCGTGCTGCTGTGGCGCCACAGCGGTCAGCGGGACCTGTGCATCGGTACGCCGTTTGCCAACCGCAGCCGTCCTGAAATCGAGCCTCTGATCGGCCATTTCGTCAACACCCAGGTGATTCGCCAGCGTCTCGATGCGCAGCAGACCTTTGCTGAACTGTTGCGCGAGGTACGTGCCACGCTGCTGGATGTCCACGCCCATCAGGATGTGCCTTTCGACCGGGTGGTCGAGGCCGTCAACCCACAGCGTGATACCGGTTATTCGCCGTTGTTTCAGGTGATGATGGTGCTACAGAACACCCCGGGTACCGCTGTGCAGATGCCGGGGCTGAGCATGACGCCATATGGCACCGGCAGTGCCACGGCCAAGTTTGATCTGGCCTTCGAATGGGTCGAGCGCGACGGTGCGCTGAACCTGTTGGTGGAGTACAACACCGACCTGTTTGATCAGGCCAGCATCGAGCGCCTGAGCGGGCATTATCGACACCTGCTGGAGCAGGTTGCGCTGAACCCGAAACAGCAGGTCGGCGCGCTGACGCTGATCACTGACGCCGAACGTGAACAGATTCTGCACGAGTGGAACAGCCCGGCAGCGCTGGCGCAGCCTGTCGATTGCGTGCATCGCCTGATCGAAGCTCAGGTAGCGCGTCGCGAAGATGAGTGCGCGGTCATTTTCGAAGGTCAGTCACTGAGTTACAGCCAGCTCAACAGCCAGGCCAACCGGCTGGCGCAGCACTTGCTCACCCTCGGCGTCGGCCCGGACGTGCGCGTAGCCGTCTGCATCGAGCGCTCGCTGGAACTGCCGGTGGCTTTATTGGCGGTGCTCAAGGCCGGTGGCGCCTACGTGCCGCTGGACCCGGATTATCCGTCAGGGCGCTTGCGTCATATTCTCGACGACACTTGCCCGGTTGTGCTGCTTGCACTCGGGCCAACGCGCAAGATTCTCCGCGAGGCCCTGCAAGGTGCTGAGCGCGAGGTGCCGATGCTCGATGTGCAGGCCGATGCCTTGCTCTGGGCTCAATGCTCGCCAGACAATCCAGACCCGCAGCGTATCGGGGTCAACGCCGACCATCTGGCGTATGTGCTTTACACCTCGGGCACTACCGGCCTGCCCAAAGGGGCGATGGTCACGCATCGCGGGCTGAGCAACCTGCTGCTCTGGTGTCAGCAGTTCTGTGGCGAATCCGGAAGCATGCTGCACAAGATTCCATTCGGTTTCGACGCTTCCGCCTGGGAGATCTTCTGGCCGCTGCTCACGGGGGGACGACTGGTCATCGCCCGTCCCGGCGGGCATTTCGAACCCGGTTATCTGGCGCAGGTGGTGCGTGAACAAAGCGTCACCGCGATGGTGTTCGTGCCGGCCATGCTGCAACTGTTTCTGGAGGTCGAAGAGGTCAGCGCCTGTCACTCCCTGAAGGATGTGTTCAGTGGCGGCGGGGAGCTGTCGCCCGCAGTGGCCAGGCTGTTTCAGGAGCGTCTGCCGCATGCCCGCTTGCACAACGTCTATGGCCCGACCGAAACCACAGTGATCAGCAGTGTCTGGACGCTGCAGCCTGGCGCAGAGGTTCCGCCGCGCCAGCTACCCATCGGCCGACCTATCGCCAACACCCGTTTTTATGTGCTCGACGAGCGCAATGCGCCAGTTCCAGCCGGTGTTAGCGGTCAGTTGCACATTGGCGGCGTCGGCGTTGCGCGGGGCTATATGGGATTGGCCGAACTCACTGCCGAGCGGTTTATCGACAACCCGTTTGTTGCTGGCGACCGGCTGTATCGCAGCGGTGATCTGGCGCGCTATCGCCCGGACGGTCAGCTGGAGTTTCTCGGTCGCAACGACTTTCAGGTCAAGCTGCGCGGCATCCGTCTGGAGTTGAGTGAAATTGAAGCGCGGCTCGACCTGTTCCCCGGCATCCGCAGCAGTGTGGCGCTGATCGTTGGCGATAGCGCGCAGAACCAGCGTCTGGTGGCGTGCTGTGTCGCCGACAGCGCAGTGGACGAGTCCGCGCTGCGGGCTCACTTGGCGACGACCCTGTCCAGCGCCGTCATGCCCAGCGCTTATCTGTGGCTGGACGCCTTGCCGTTGACGGTCAATGGCAAGGTCGACCGTGTGGCTCTCGCGGCATTGGCCGATCAGGACCTGGCCGAACGGCAGGTCAACCTCGGCAGCCCCAGGGACCATATCGAGCTGGCGTTGTATCAGATCTGGAAAGACCTGCTGCTGGTGCCGCAAATCGGCATCCGCGACAACTTCTTCAATGTCGGCGGCACCTCGATTGCGGCGATCAAGATGGCCTACGAGATCGGCCGGGCCTTCGCCGTCGAAGTGCCGGTGCGTGTGATCATCGGCCATCCGACCATCGAGGCGCTGGGCGGTTGGCTGCGGACCGGGGCCAGCCTGACTTCGGCGCAGGGCAACCTGATCGAATTCCGCCGCGGTGCCGGGCAACGCAACGTGGTGTGCATTCACCCGGCGGGCGGCACTGCGTTCTGCTACCTGTCGCTGGCCAAGGAACTGCCGGACGCTGTCGGTGTGTACGGTGTGCAATCGCCGGGGTTGAACCCTGGGGAGAGCACCGAGCCGAGCGTCGAAGCGATGGCCGACGCCTATCTACGGCGCATCGCGCCATTAACGTCTCAACCGCTGGTACTCACCGGGTTGTCGTTCGGCGGTCTGGTGGCTTACGAAATGGCCCGGCGCCTGACGGCTGCTGGCAATCGTCAGGTCACGGTGGTGCTGCTCGATACCCAGGGCTCGGATGACCCAGGCTTTCGGCAACAGATCGGCACCGTCGACATGGCTGAATTTCGCGACAAGCTGGTGCGCTTCAACGGCATGTACCCCGGTATCGAAGACGCGCAGGTCGAGCGTTATTTCCACCTCTACAACCACAACCGCCTGGCAATGGCTGCTTACGAATGCGAACCGCACGCCGGGCGCATCGTGCTGATTCAGGCCCGTGAAGGCTTCAGCCGCACGCAGTTGCATGAGCTGCGCAGCTTCTGGCGTCGCCGCGCGGGTGACGGTTACAAGGCCCGGCTGGTGCACGGCGGGCACTGGGACATGCTGGAAAGTGCCGAGGTGCATAGGGTCTCGCAGACGCTCAGGCAGGAATTGCAACGTTTCGACACGCAGGAGGCGCAATGATGAGCAGCCACAAGGAGGGTATGGCCCGGCACCCCGCGACTCTGCTGTCGCGCTTTACCGAACAGGTGCGACGCAATCCCGAGGCACTGGCGGTGATCGATCAGCACGTACGGCTGACTTACGCGCAACTGGCCAGCGCCAGTGAGCGCATCGCCAAGGGGTTGCTGGCACAAGGCGCAGGCCGCGGTGATCCGCTTGCCCTGTGCATGCCGCGTGGCTGGCAGTGGGTGGCGACGATCATGGCGGCTCTGAAAGTGGGGGCCGTTGTGGTGCCGCTGGATCGGGCCAGCCCGCTACGGCGTCGGGAACTGATGCTGGACGATGGGGGGTGTGTCGGGCTGCTCACCCTGAGCGAAGATTCTGATGCTGTGTCGACGCTGCGTGGCTGGCACATCAGCGTCGAGGCGCTGCTGGATTACCCTGATCAGCCGCCACAATCTGTGCCGGATGACTTCGCCGAGCTGAGTTTTCTGTTCTACACCTCGGGCACTACCGGCACCCCCAAGGCAGTGGAAGTGGGCGAACGCGGCCTGTTGCGTCTGGCCCGGGCCGACAGCTACATCGAGATTCGTGCAGGCGACCGTTTCGCCTGTCTGTCCAACCCGGCGTTCGACGCCTGTAATTTCGAACTGTGGGCACCGCTGCTCAATGGCGGTTGCTGCGTCATCATTGCCGACGCAGACCTGCAGGACGCACGGCGGCTGGCCACAGTGCTGGAAACACAACAGGTCGATAACCTGTTCATGACCGTTTCGCTGTTCAACACGCTGAGTGCGGATGACCCCGGCTGTTTTGCCAGCCTGCGCCAGCTACTGATCGGCGGCGAGCAAGTCAGCGCCGCTGCGGTGCGCGCCTGGTATCAAGCCAATCCCGATAGCCGCTGCCGGATTTTCAACGCCTACGGACCCACTGAATGCACCACCTTCGCCGTGTGCTATCCGATCCCCCGCGACTTTTGCGGTGATGCGGTGCCGATCGGTCGGCCATTGCCTGACACCGGCGTGCAAGTGCTCGACCCGCAACAGCGCCCGGTTGCTCAAGGCGAGGCGGGTGAGCTTTACCTGAGCGGCAGCGGGGTGGCACGGGGTTACCGCCAGCGTCCCGCAGAGACCGCGCAGCATTTCCTGCGCCTGCCGGCAATCGAGGCCGGGGACGTGCTGCATTACCGCACCGGCGATCAGGTACGGGTCAATGCCGAGGGGCTGATCGAGTACCTGGGCCGCATCGACCGACAGGTGAAGGTGCGCGGTTTTCGTATCGAGCCGGGGGAGGTCGAACAACGCATTCTGGACCATCCGCGGGTAGCGCAGGCGCATGTCTGTACCCGCAGGCAAGCGGCCGAAGACCATCAGTTGCTGGCGTTCATCGTGCCACGCGAAGGCCTGGACTATCGCGAGCTGGACCAGCACCTGCGTGAACACCTGGCGGTATGGATGCGCCCGCATCAGCTGTTTCTGCTTGAGCGTCTGCCGCTGACTACCAATGGCAAGATCGATCAGCGTGCGCTGCTGGGGCAGCCCTTGAAACCATGGCGACCGCAAGCCTGCTCACTGCCTGACGATCAGCACTCGCCCGCACTGGACTGGCTGTTGACCCAGGCCCGCAGGCTGTTGGCACAGCCCGACCTCAACGGCCAGGATGACTGGCTGGGCAGTGGTGGCGACTCTCTCAAGGCCATGCGCCTGCGCTCTGCAATCCGCACGCACTGGCGACGCGAAATTATGCTGGGCGCGGTGCTGGGCGAATCGTTCGCAGCACTGGCCGAACGCCTGAGCGATGAACAGGGCGCTGCGTCTGCCTATCCACCCGCGCCACCCGTCAACAGGGTCGGGCGTGCGCCAGCCACTGCCGAGCAAAGCCGCTTGTGGCTGATGCAGCAACGCACGCCGCAAGCCACGGCCTACAACGTGCCGCTCATTCTGCACCTTGCGGCAGGCATTCAATTGCCCGCGCTGGCTGAAGCCGTGCAGCGCCTGCTGGCCCGACACAGCGGGTTACGCACGGCCTTCGTGTCCGGGGCTGACGGGCTTTATCAGGAGGTTTGCGAGCGCGACGTGCTGTGCCGCACCTTTGCTGTGGGGGCGTTCAGCGAACAGACCTGGCGTAGCTTCGCGACGCTGGTGTTCGATACACCCTTCGATCTGGCGACATCAGCCCTGTGCCAGGCCTGGCTATTGCCGTTTGCCGATGGCAGCTGTCGCTTGCTGATGAACCTGCACCACATTGTCATTGATGGCTGGTCGATGAACCTGTTGTTCGATGATCTGGTGCAACTGTACGACGATGCGCTGCACGGGCGGGCAAATGCGGAGCCTTTGCCTGGGCTGGGCACGCTGGAATTTGCGCTCTGGCAACGGCAATGGCGTGTCGACCCGCGCTATCGCGACCAGCGCCGTGCCTTGGCCGGGTTGCATCGCCAGCAGCCAGCATGTTCTCCACCGCTGGTGGCGGTTCGCGAACCAGGCCCGCAGGCACGGCTGTACCGCCAGCCGCTGGGTGCCATGCGCAGCGCCGCACTGGATCGGTTTTGCAGCCAGCAACGCGTCACCCGCTATGAAGTGTTGTTCAGCGTTTATGCCTGGAGCGTGTACGCGCTGACCGGCTGCGAACGGCCGCGAATCGCCAGCCCGGTCTCCAACCGTCCATTGACCGAGTTCGAAGACGCAATCGGCATGTTTGCCAACACCGTGCTGATCCCGACGGTGCTCGACAACAGCATGACGCTCGACCAGCAGATGCACCGCCAGACTGCCACAGTGCGCGAGGTGCTGGCCTTGCAGGACGTCGCCCTGGCTGATCTGGTCGAAGACCTGCGGCTGTCGTCGAGCAGTGCGTTGTTCGATTTCATGTTCGTGCTGGAAAATACCGACTACGCCAAGCTCGCTCGCACTGGCTTGCGAGCTACGTTTGAACTCACCGAGACCGTGCAGGCCAAATGCCCGCTGACCTTGTCGGTGGTCGATGCCGGTTCGCAACTGGAATGCTGGTGGGAATACCAGTGCAGCTATTTCGACGCCGCACAAATGACTTCCGTCAATCAGGTGTTTCAACAGGGGCTTGATCTGCTCCTGGAAAAACCTTCGGCAATCCTTGACGATCTGCTCACGCCGTACCGCTTCAGCCTGCCGCCCGCCAGTCAGGGTGGCAGCGATGCGGCGCCGTTCGGCACCCTGGCCGACTGGTTCGAACATCAGGTCAATTGCACACCGGATGCCCCGGCGCTGGTCGCTGATCAGCAGCGTATCAGCTATGCCGAACTGGATGCGTTGGCCGACACCCTGGCGGCGACTCTGGTCGAGCGATGCCCATTACCGGAAGGGTATGACGCACCGCTGCAAGTGGTGCTGTACCTCGAAGCGTCGGTCGAGCACATCGTGGCCTTGCTGGCGCTGGCCAGACTCAACCTGACGGCCGTGCCGCTGGACCCTGGTTATCCGCTGGCGGTGCAGCGTCAAGTCATGCAGCAAGCACAGCCGTGTTGCCTGCTGTACAGCACTGTCACCGAGGCGGCACTGGATGAATTGAATGCTGGTCGGGTGGCCCGTCATCGGGTCGACCTGAGCGCTGCGCCACGGTCATTCGAACGTCGCCATCATGCGGGCGATCGACCTTTGTACACGCTGTTCACGTCCGGCTCGACGGGTACGCCGAAAGGCGTTCAGGTACCGGACCGAACCCTCTGCAACCTGTTGCACTGGCAGCGCAATGAGGGGCAGTTGCCAGCGAAGTCAGTGACCCTGCAATTCTCCATGCTGTCGTTCGATGTGTCGTTTCAGGAGATTTTCAGCACGCTTTGCGGCGGTGGCTGCTACCACCTGATCAACCCACGCTGGCGGCAGGATGCCCAGGCATTGTTGAGTTATCTGCAGCAAGCGCTCATCGAGCGGTTGTTCCTGCCGTGCGTGGCCTTGCAGCACTTGGCGCAGACGGCAGTCAGCCAAGGCGTTTACCCGCAGGCACTGCGTGAGGTGATCACGGCCGGCGAGCAACTGCTCTGCACCGATGCACTGCGCAGCTGGTTTGGGGGCATGCCGCAGGCGCGTCTGTTCAATCATTACGGGCCGACCGAAACCCACGTGGTCAGCGCCTGGCGTTTGCCAGCGGCGGTGCAGGACTGGCCTCTGCGAGCGCCCATCGGGCTGGCGGTGAACAACGCGCGGCTGCTGCTGGTGGACGAACACGACCAGCCAGTACCAGGTGGCAGCCGGGGTTATCTGCTGGTGGCGGGGCCGATGATTTCGCGCTGCTACCTGGCCGACCCGGCGCTGAATGCCGCGCGGTTTGTCGAGTTGCCGCAGCCCGAGGGCAACATGCTGTTCTATCGCACCGGCGACCTCGCCCGGGCTGATGCCGATGCCTGCCTGCACTACCTTGGCCGTGACGACCAACAGGTCAAGGTGAGTGGCCAGCGTCTTGAGCTGGGGCAGATCGAAGCCGCACTGATGCAGGACGCTCAGGTGAGCAATGCGGTGGTGGCCATGCACGGCGAACCGCCACGTCTGGTGGCCTGGTTGCAGGTCGAAGGCACGCCGCCTGACGTGCAGCAGTTGGATCGCCAGGTCACGCTGCACTTGCCTGCGCATGTGCGTATCGACGAATACCGCTGTGTCGATGCCTGGCCGCGTACGCCCAGCGGCAAGATCGACCGAAAGGCGTTGAGTTCGCTGGGCGAGGCACTGCAACGGCGTCGCAGTGCACTTGCGCAAGTGCCGCTGAGCGCGCTTGAACAGCAACTGAGCGAGTTGTTCGTGGCGGTCATCGGCCGTGATATCGAGCTTGATCAGACCTTCTTCGAGGCCGGTGCCACCAGCCTCGGCCTGATGCGCCTGCATGCCCGTTTCAACGAACAACTGCCACAACCAGTGGCGATGGCAGCGCTGTTCGAACATGTCACTGTGCGCCGTCTGGCGCAGCATCTTTCGGCCTCGCCATTGGTTTCAGTGGCGCGTGCGCAAGGCTCCGATGCTGGCGAGCAGCCGATGGCAATCATCGGCATGTCGGTGAATGTGGCGGGGGCGGGCAACCTTGCCGAGTTCTGGGCAATGGTCCAGGGAAACCAGTTGGGCATCGAGCTGTTCGACGCCGCCGATGGATTGGTCGGCGCGCGTAGTCAATTGGCGGGGATGCTGGATTTCGACCCGGAATATTTCGGCATCAGTCTTCAGGAAGCACGGCTGATGGACCCGCAACAGCGGCACCTGTTGATGGGCTGTGTGCAGGCGCTGCAACATGCTGCAATCACGCCCACAGCCGACGGCCCACGCATTGGTCTGATCGCCAGTTGCGGCGAAACCACGTATTTCCAGCAGATGCTGCGTGAAACTGCCGAGGGTGATCTGCCGGACGGCTTCCAGATGGCGTTGCACCACGACAAGGACTTTCTGGCCACCAAGGCGGCGTATCACCTGGACCTCGGCGGCCCGGCGCTGAGTGTTCAGGCAGCGTGCGGCAGTTCGCTGATTGCCGTGCACCTTGCGGCGGCGATGCTGCGCCAGGGCGACAGTGATGTAATGCTGGCCGCCGGGGTGCTTGTCGACCCTACCCTGACCGATGGCTACCGCTATCGCCCGCAACACATTTTCTCTCGTGACGGGCTGTGCCGTCCGTTCAGTGATGACGCCAGCGGGACCATCGGGGCCAGCGGCTACGGGGTGGTGGTGCTCAAACCGCTGGCCCGCGCCGAGGCCGATGGCGACCGGATCTATGCGCTGGTCGAGGCTTCTGCGCTGAACAACGATGGCCGGGCCAAGATGAGCTACACCGCGCCGTCGGTGGCGGGGCAGAGCGCGGTGATCAGCGAGGCCCTGCGCAAGGCGGGTGTCACAGGGGCTGACATGGGCTACATCGAGGCCCACGGCACAGGCACGTTGCTGGGCGACCCGGTTGAAGTGGCCGCACTCAGCAAGGCGTTCGGCGCAACGCCCGCCGCCAGTTGCGCTCTGGCGTCAGTGAAAAGCCAGGTCGGCCATCTGGGCGCAGCGGCGGGTGTGGTCGGGCTGATTCGTGCGACGCTTGCGGTGTTTCATGGGGTGATCCCGCCCAATCTGGGCTTTGCCCGGATCAACCCGCAAATCGACCTGCAGCACTCACCGTTCTACATACCCACCACCTCACGGCCATGGCCCGAGGGCCGTCGACGGCTGGCCGGGGTAAGCAGTTTTGGTATCGGCGGCACCAATGCGCACGTGATTGTCGGCGCGCCGCCATCGCAGGCAGACAGCGCCGAGGAATGCCCGCCATGCCTGCTGCTGTCGGCGCACAGCCGTACAGCGCTGGAGCGGGACGTCACGGCAATCGACGCATGGCTCAATACCTTTCCCGAACAACAAGCTGCGTTGCTGCGTTACCTGCAAAACGGGCGGCGCGCATTGCCCTGGCGCTTTGCGGTGATCTGCCAGCCGGGTCACACGCTGCGCTTGCAACCTTCTTCGATCAAACGGGTGACGGTCTCGGACGTGCGTCTGAAGGCCAGCGAACACTCGCCGCAGGCGTTGCTGGAAGCCTGGTATGCGGGAGCCAGTATCGAGGTGGCGACGCGTTCGGCACCGCCACCGTGGAACTTGCCGCCCTCGGCGTTCGACCTGCAGACCTTCCGCTTCAAGCCATCCGCCGCTGTCGAGCCGCAGCCGCCGCAAACCGCTGAGCGCCAGCCGATGGCGGACTGGTTTTATCAGCGTCAGTGGCAGCGGGTGCGTCGTCTGGGCACACAACCGATTGGCGAGCGTCGCGACAGGCTGGTGGTGTGCAGTCACGAGCGCATAGATGCCGCACTGCTTGGCAGCCTGCAGGGTGTTTATCGGCACGTCATCGAGGTGCAGGCCGGTAATGGCTATCAGCAGCTTGGCCCGAACCGTTATGAGCTCGATCCACTGGACCCGCTGGCGTTTAGCCGATTGATCGCCGAACTTGATCAGAGTGGGCAGGCGGCGACCGAACTCGACTGGCTGCATGCCTTGCCACTGTCGGTTGGCGGGGTGGTCAACGAGCAAAGCCTGGCGGCCGCGCAATGGGCGTGTCTGGACACGGTCAGCGCGTTGTTGCAGGCCTGGGGGCAACGCGTACAGAAGACCGCTTTGCGACTCTGGCTGCTGTCCTGGCAGGCGTGCCCGGTAAATGGTCAGGTCATGCGTCCGGAACTGGCGGCGCTGGCAGGTATTACCGAAGTGGCCCCGCAGGAGTACCCGATACGTTGTCACTGGCTGGATCTGCCCACTGCGCAATGGGGCATGCAGGCTCGGCAACTAGCGACGCTGCTCGCCGAGCCGACGTCGCTGCCACGACGCATGGCCATTCGTGACGGTTATCTGTGGCAGCCACAGTTGCAGCCCGGCTCGCTCGCGTTGCCAACGGTCGTTTCGAATCTGTTGCCGGTAAACGGCACGTTTCTGGTGCTCGGCGGTACAGGCGGTATCGGCCGTACGTTGTGCGAACACTTGCTGCAATCAAGCCAGCGGCGGGTGGTGCTGCTGTCACGCAGTGGGGAGTGTCCGCAGGAGCTGCGCGATTATGCCGCGCGTATCGATAGCGTTCAGGCGGATATCGCCGATTTGGCACGCTGGCCCAAGGTGCTTGAGCAACTGCGCGAGCGTTATGGACGCTTTGATGGAGTGATCCATGCTGCCGGGACCGGAGCGGGCAGTCTGATCCGTCAGCGTGATGCTCATATGCTGTCTGAAGCGATGGCGAGCAAGACCCGCGGCATGCTGGCGGTCGAAACGTTGATCGAACAGATGACGCCAGGGTTTGTGCTGTACTGCTCATCAATGTCGGCACTGTTCGGCGGCGCTGGACATCTGGATTATGCCGCCGCCAGCGCGGTGCTCGACGGCTTCGCCCATTACCGCCCGAATGCCGAAAATGGCTGCGTGCGGCTGGGTATCAACTGGGACATCTGGAGTGAAACCGGTATGGCCGCTGCCAGCGGCGTCGGCGATGAAGCGCATCAGCGGCACCTGGCGGTCGGCATGTCGGCGCAAGAGGGCTGCCGGGTATTCGACGCCGCCATGACTGCACAACTGCCGCAATTGTTGATTTCGACGACCGATCTGAACACAGCACGCCAGTTTTACCCGGCTCGCCATAGCGGTGCTGGCTTGACGCTGGTCGACACTGCGCCAGCCGTTGCGGCAGAAGCCGGTCTGCCTGAGCGTCTGTTGGGCTGCCTGTGCAAATGGCTTGGCGTGAGCGCTCTGGATCCGGATGACTCGCTGTATGAGCTGGGTGCTGATTCCCTGACCTTGCTGGACCTGATCGACGAATTGCAGGCCGCGACGGGTGTGGTATTCCAGTTGTCACAGTTTAGCCACAAGGTCAGCCTGCGCGAGGTGCTGGCGCTGGTGCAGTCAGCGCAGGGCGGTGCGGCTACAGTCGAAGATCAATGGGCCGATGCGGTAAGGATTGACCAATGGCATGCGGGAGCTGGCCGCGAGCGCCTGTACCTGATCCATCCGGTGGGTGGCGATGTTCAGGCGTATCGCGAGCTGGCCTCGGCGCTGCACCCTGATCTGGGTGTGTGGGTAATCGCCGACCCGGCCTTGCGCCTGGCCGAGCTGCCGAATATCAGTCTGGCCGAACGGGCGCAGCTGTATCTCGACGCGTTGCAGGCCCATCACCCCGACGGCACAGCATGGCGGCTGGCCGGCTGGTCGTTCGGCGCTTGGGTAACGCAGGCGATGTGCAGCCTGCTGGCGGACGATTGCGAGCAGCCGTTGCTGTACCTGATCGATCCGCCTGCGCCGGATGCCGGGACCGAGCTGACGCGGATCGACGAAGAACGTATTCAGCAGGTCTTCCAGCGCGAGTTTTCCGCACGGCGGACCCCCAACACTGCCGCCAGCACGGCCAGCGAAGACGCGTCACGTTACATGCAAAGCCTGATTGTCTGCTGCCAGAACAACATGGCGAGCATGGCTGATCATCGGCCCGCGCAACTGCCTGATACCAAGGCACGACTGTTCATTGCCACGCGTCCCAATCCATATGGCATGGGCAGCGCCTGGCAGGTGACAGACCTGCAGCGTGCCTGGCAAGACCTGTTGCCGCACCTGCTGAGCTGGCAGCCTCTGGACACTGATCATTACGGCATTGTCGCAGCGCCCTGGGTGCAAATGATTGCCGAGATGATCAACGCAGATCTGCCAGTGGGGGAGGGCTGAACGCGTTAGCGGCACGTTTTTCAGGCGGGGCTGACGTTCCCGTAGACGAACCACGGACATGGTGATCGGCCATGCCAACCATTCAAGGGTGAGGGATCATGGATCAAATGGCACTCAAGGCCATCGAAGGCATCGCGGGGGCGCCTCGCGCGCCGTATCACAGCATCACGGTCAACCGCCTGACACCCATAATCGGTGCAGAGGTCAGCGGGGTCGATCTGTCGCAGCCTCCGGGTGAGGAGCAACTGAAGGAAATTCGCCGCGCTTTTCTGGAAAACCACGTGCTGGTGTTTCGTGATCAGCACCTGACGGTCGAACAGCACAAAGCCTTTGGCCGGCTGTTTGGACCGTTACGTGCGTTGCCGGTAGAGAGCATTGATGGCGATGACCCGGAGCTGGTCGTGGTGCGCGCTAACGCCCAGTCACGCTTCGCTGCTGGCGAGCTGTGGCACACCGATGGCACCGCTGACCTGGAGCCGTCGATGGGCTCGATGCTGTATGTCAAAGAGACGCCCGCCATTGGAACCGGTGGCGACACGCTGTTTGCCAATATGCACCTGGCCATAGAAATGCTCTCGCCTGCGATGCAGGCGTTTCTTGGCGAACTGACGGCCATTCACGATGGCGAGATTCCGTGGAAGGGCTACCAGCCGCCTGCCAACCTTCCCAAAAGCGAGCACCCGGTGGTGGTTCGCCACTCTGAAACCGGACGCCGCAGCCTGTTTGTCAATTCCGGGTTCACCTCGCATATCGTGCAACTCTCGCCCGGCGAGAGCCGCGCGGTGCTGAACATGCTGTTCGATCTGATCGCCCGCGAACCTTCGCTTAGTTGTCGTGTGCGCTGGGAGCCGAACACGCTGGTGTTCTGGGATAACCGCTGCACCCAGCACCACGCGGTGTGGGATTACTTCCCGCACTCGCGCTATGGCGAGCGGGTGACGATTCTGGGAGGGCGGCCCAAAGCCTGAGCCGCTTTACGCAGCCTGGCGAACGCCTGGCTGCGGGCTTATCACCTCAGTCGCAGGTGGTATTTCAGGTCATCGAACCATTGATCGCCGATCTGATAGGCATGCGGGACGCGGCGTTCGAAAGAGAAACCGCATTTCTCCAGCACCTTGCAGGAGGCAATGTTGCCATCGGTCACGGTCGATTCCAGTGAATCAAGGCCGATGGCGGCAGCGTAGTCGATGATTGCCCGGCGGGATTCGGTGCCGAAGCCTTTGCCTTGATGTTCCGGCAGCAACAGACAGCCCACTTCGGCATGCCCTGGCGACATGATGCGAAAGCCGTTGACCCCCAGCTCCACGCCGCTCTGCTTGTCGACGACCACCAGGCACAGCCAGTGATCGGACTCTGGCGTCCATACCGGAAGGCGATGATCAAAGCCTTTGCGAACTTGTGCTTCTTCGATTTCCCCGAAGACGTACTGCATGGTCTGAGGCTCGGAGTGCAGCCTCAGAAACAACGGCCAGTCACTGGCGAACAGGGTCCGCAGATAAAGCCGTTCGGTGTGTAGTTTCAGCATCCGTTGCTCCTTGCACGATGAAAAAGGCACAGGGTTTTGTACTCGGCATTCGGCCAATGATCAATAATGCACGCGCATTTCATCGCCATCGCTCGCGGCAATCGCTGAGCAGCAAGGCATGGTCATACCCTTCAGCATTTCAGGGACGAGTAAATGGCACTTCGCGTATTGGTCATTGGTGGCTACGGTAACTTCGGCAGCCTTATCTGCAATCATCTGGTGATGATGCCGGACATTGAACTGGTCATTTCCGGCCGTGACAGCCGCAAGCTGGCGGAAAAAGTCGCTGAGCTGCAAACACCGGGTGGCACATCCTGCGAGAGCTGGTGCGTGGATATCATGCAGGACGCCGCTGGCAGCCAACTTCGCGCACTGGGCATTGATCTGGTTATCCATACGGCGGGGCCTTTTCAGGGGCAGTCGTATGCCGTGGCCCGGCATTGCATCGCGGCGGGTGTGAATTATTGCGACCTGTCGGATTGCCGGACCTTTGTCTCCGGTATCGCCACTCTGGATGCCCTGGCGCGTGAGGCGGGCGTCTGTGTGCTGAGCGGATGCAGCTCGGTACCGACGCTTTCGGCAGCCATCATTGATCAGCATCGTCAGCGTTTTCTGCGCATCGATTCCATAGAACATGGCATCTCCTCGGCCGCAAAAATGCCCGGGTTGTCGACCGTGCGCGGCGTTCTGGCCTATGCCGGTCGGCCCATCCGGCAGCTGCGGAACGGCCAGGTCCACGAAGTGCCCGGCTGGATGGACCTGACCCTGCGCCGAATGCCCGGTATGGGCACACGACTGCTGGCCAATGTCGACGCCCCCGACATCGACGTATTCGCCACGCGCTACGCTGCGCAGAACCTGAGTTTCAAGGCGGGTTCCGGGCTCAAGGCAGGCGGCATCGCCACCTGGCTGCTGGCATTGGCGATCAATTGCGGGCTGGTGCGCGATCCAGCGCCATGGGCCGCACGCCTGCATCGCTGGGGGACTCGCTTTGAACAATGGGGGGATCGAAAAAGCGCGATGTACATCGATGTCGACGGCGTAGACCTCGACGGCCGGCCGCTGCATATGCGTGCGCAACTGACCGCGCTGAATGACAAGGGACCGGAGATTCCCGGCTGCGCCGCCGTCGCCCTGAGCGCCAAAATGGCCAGAGGCTACCGGCCGCAGCCAGGCGCACGGGCGTGCGTTGGAGAGATCACCGTGGACGAGTATCTGGCGGCGATCAATGAACCGGCAAATATCCGTCTGGATGTACATTTCACCAACGGGGATGTCTGACGGTGCTTTATCTGTACCTGAAATACCTGCATACCGCCGTTACGGGCACGTTTCTCTGCTCAGCAAGATGACGCCGATGGTTTTTTGCACACCTGACGTTATTCAGTTGCACAGCCCTTCACCAGTCATCGGAAACAAGCCCTCTGAGCAAAGCTAAATAAATATTAATAAAGGCTGAAGGCCACGTGAAACGGGGTCTATGTGGCTTTGTCCATTGTCTTGCAAGCTAATTGTTATCACGCTAACCATAAAGTTACCTGACTAAGCGCCGATTCACGTGCATCCCGAAAAATCAAAGGCACACACGCAATGAGCGCAAAATGGTTGGACAACTTGAAAGTCAGCAAGAAATTAGGGCTGGGCTTTGCCGCTATTTTGCTGGGCGTGCTGACCGTTACCGCCATCGGTTACTCCAGCACCAACCTGCTGATCGAGCGCATGGGCAAAAGCAGCAAGGTCGCCGAGATCAAGGCTGACGTTCTGAATGCCCGGATTGCTGCGCAAGCCTATGCGACCGGCCCTACCGCCGCAGGTGTGCAGAACTACGCCAGCGCGCTGGATACCTTGGACCGCAGTGTCGATCAGGGCCTGCAGGTGTTCGTGATATCGAGCAACCTGGCCAAGCTGCGCGAGATCAAGGAACAGGTGGGCGGTCTGAAGCAGACGTTCAACCAATTGGTCGGCATCAATCAGAAAGTCGACGAGGCGTTGAAACCGATCATCAAGGTTTCCGATGATGTCAGCGCGACCTTTGAGAATCTGCTGAACAAGACCATTGACGACACCTTGCGTTCGCCGAATGAAACCGGCATCAGGCAGGTCAAGATCGCTGGCGACCTGCGTAACGGCATGACCAATTTCCGTCTGGTGTTTCGCCGCTACCTGAGTGTTCCGAATGCCGACAACCGTCAGGCCACCTATAAGGCCGCCGACGCCCTGATCGCGCAAGTGGACGCCGCTCGCAGCCAGTTGCCTGTCGAGGCAAATACTGCAGTGGATGCCGCGCTGGTCGCGTTGAAACAATACAAGGTGCTGATGACGTCGATTTCGGACATGCTGCAGCAGACCGAGCAAGTCCGTACCGATCTGCAACAGCAATCCATAGCGACCGCTGCCCGTGCAGATGATCTGGCGGCGTTGCAGGTCATCAGTGCCAAGAAGGAACAACAAACCGCTGTTGTGCAATTGCTGAGTGTTGCGCTGGTAGTGCTGCTGGTCGGCATCTTTGCTGCGTTCCTGATCACGCGTCAGATTACCGTGCCGTTGAACAGCACCGTAATTGCGGCGCGCCGGATTGCCGACGGCGATCTGACCCATGACAGCAGCACCACCCGCCAGGACGAACTGGGCCTGTTGCAGAACACCATGCAGCACATGACGGTTTCTCTGCGTGGCCTGATCGGCGGCATCGGCAACGGTGTGACGCAGATCGCCACGGCAGCCGAACAGTTGTCTGCTGTCAGCGAACAGACCAGTGCCGGCGTCACGTTGCAAAAAAACGAAGTCGACCAGGTTGCCACCGCCATGAACGAAATGGCGTCGACCGTGCAGGAAGTAGCACGCAACACCGAAGACGCTTCGCTGGCGGCCAAACAGGCCAGCGAGCGTGCCGCTCACGGTAGCAGTGTGGTGCAGCACGCCACTCGCGAAATCGGCCAATTGGCCGGTGAAGTGAAACAGCTGGGCGAAGCCATGCAGCGCCTCACCGAAGACAGTGGCAAGATCGGTAGCGTGATTGACGTGATCAAGGCCGTTGCCGAACAAACCAATTTGCTGGCGCTCAACGCGGCCATCGAGGCTGCACGTGCGGGTGAGCAGGGCCGCGGTTTTGCGGTGGTGGCTGACGAAGTACGTTCGCTGGCTCAGCGTACCCAGAACTCCACCACGGAAATCGAAGCGCTGATTCAGGCGTTGCAAAAAGGTACAGGTGCCGCATCGGGTCTGATGGATGCCAGCCTGCAACGCACCGAAGGCACAGTGGTGCTGGCTCGACAGGCCGAACAGGCACTGGTTGAGATCAATCAGTCCATCGGTACGATCGAGCAGATGAGCCAGCAGATTTCTGCTGCGGCCGAGCAGCAGAGCGCCGTGACCGACGAAATCAACCGCAGCGTGCTCAGCGTGCGCGACATTGCTGATCAATCGGCTTCGGCAACCGAGCAAAGCGCCGCATCGACTGTAGAACTGGCCCGCCTGGGCAGCGATTTGCAGAGCATGGTGGCGCGTTTCAAGATTTAACTTCCCTGTACCAGGCGCCTTGTGACTCGGTCACGAGGCGACCTGCCGCGCTTCCGCCCGTACGACCATCCACACACCGACGCCCGACACCGCCATGCCTGACGCCATCTGCCAGGACAGCGGCTCGTTGAACATCACCCAGGCCCAGAGCATTGTCACCGGCGGGCTGAGGTACAGCACACTGGCAACGCGGGTGGCTGATGCGCGGCGCAGACACACCCAGTAAAGCCCGTAGCCGCCAAGCGTCGCCAGCCCCACCGTCCAGATCACGCTCAACGCAAACCCGGTACTGGGAATGGGGGCCAGGCTGCCCTGTGTTCCCTGGATGATGGCGAACGCGAAGCTCGATATAAAACATTGCAGCCACAGGTTGGGAAGCAGGTCCATGGGCTGCATGTGGGTCGAACGCTTCTGCCACAGCGTCGCAATGGCCAGCGATAACATACCCAGCAGTGGCAGGCCGTAGGCCCACAATGGCGCATCTCCCACCGCCAGCGCGCTGTACGTGACCAGCACCACGCCGACCAGACCGACCACCAGCGCTGCCCAGATTTGCCAGACAAGCCGCTGCCCGAGCACTGCGGCAGCCAGCAGTGCCATGCCCATCGGCAACAAGTCGGCAAACAGCGCCGCGAGTCCCGCAGGTACGCCCAGCGCGATGCCCTGCGTAACGCCTGCGACATAGCCCGCCATGGCCAGCAGACCGATGCCCGCATTTTTCAACAGCGTGGCAGGAGGTATCGATCTCAGTTGCCTGGCGACGAAAGGCAGCAGGATCAACGTGACCACCACACAACGCCAGAACACCACCAGCAGTGGCGGTGCGTAATCAAGCGAAAACCGTGCACCGATGAAACCTGAGCTCCAGGTCAGGACAAGTGCTGCTTCCAGCAAGATAAGAGGAATGGCCTGATGCCAGGCAGGCCGCGTTACGCTCGGACAAATCGATAAGTGCTGGTTCATGGACACAGGTTACGAAGTCAGCGTAATCTAATAAATCAAAATTAACTGCATAAGTTATTCAGGTTTTATGAATCATGAGCGCAATTCTCGATATCGAACTGATACGTACTTTTCATGCAGTGGCGCGAATAGGGAAGTTTTCGGCGGCTGCCGAGCAACTTCACAAAAGCCCGGCGGCAGTCAGTGTGCATATCCAGCGACTTGAGACGGTGGCGGGCGGGCGCTTGCTCAATCGGGACAACCAGGCGGTGTCTCTGACTGCGCTGGGCAAGCGTTTGTTGCTGTCGACGACGGAGTTGTTGTCCACCCATGACCGGGTGCTGGCTGACCTGCAGGGGACTCATCTGGCAGGGCGCATCACGCTGGGTGTTCCGGATGAGTACGCCGTTCATGTCATCCGCGACATCCTGCCGGTGTTCGCTGCGGCCTGGCCCAATGTGGTGCTGGAATTGAAAACCGCACCCAGCTACACCCTGCGCGAGCAGGTTGCGCGCGGCAAGTTACAGACAGCAGTGATCGCGCAACCCAAAGGGCAGCCAAGTGCTGATACGCAGTTTCTGGTATCTACCAAGCCGGTCTGGGTCGGGCCGGCCAGCGTCGCACTGGGACCTGCGGACCCGTTGCCGCTGGCCATTCACGCAGCGCAATGTCCTTATCGTGAAGCCATGATGGCGTCGCTCAAAGACAACGGCCGCAAAATCCGTGTAGTTCTCGAAAGCCCGTCCAATCAGGCGATCAAAGCCTGTGTGGAAGCGGGCCTGGCGATCAGCCTTATTGATCGGAGCGGAGTCACGGAAGCCATGCAGATTCTCGATGACCTGCCTGAAATTCCCGAGCACGAAATCGTCTTCCTGCGCTCGCCGTCGTCACACAACGACGAGGCGGTGAGCCTGCTGGCGCAGGCGCTACAGAAGTATTTTCGGGTTTAGCCGGGAACACTGCAGCCGAAGTGTGTTATCGACTGCAGGAACGCTTTCGGCTCAACCATCCTTGAACAAAAAGCTGTAGGCATTCAGCGCCGGCACGCCACCGAGGTGGGCGTAGAGCACTTTTGAGCCCTCGGGGAATTCGCCATTGCGCACCATGTCGATCATGCCGTGCATGGATTTGCCTTCGTAGACCGGGTCGGTCAATACGCCTTCAAGACGCGCGCAAAGGCGAATGGCTTCAAGGGTTCCCTCGTTCGGCAGGCCGTATTCGGGGTAGGCGTAGCGGGTGTCGAGCACCACGTCTTCGGCGCTGATTTCGCGGCCCAGTTCCACCAGTTTTGCGGTGTTCTGAGCGATACGCAGAACCTGCGCGCGGGTCTTTTCCGGTTTGGCTGACGCGTCGATACCGATCACACGCTGTGCCCGGCCATCGGCAGCGAATCCCACCAGCATGCCTGCGTGAGTGCTGCCGGTCACCGAGCAGACCACGATGTAGTCGAATTTGAAGCCGAGTTCTTCTTCCTGCTGACGCACCTCATCGGCAAAACGCACGAATCCCAGGCCGCCATAAGGGTGTTCCGAGCAGCCCGCAGGAATCGGGAACGGCTTGCCACCGCTTTCCTCGACGTCGGACATGGCCTTTTCCCAGCTCGGCCGAATGCCGATATCGAAGCCTGCCGAGTCCAGGCGCACATCGGCCCCCATGATGCGTGACATCTCGATATTGCCGACCCGGTCGTACAGGGCGTCTGAATAGTTGACCCAGTTTTCCTGAACCAGTACGCATTTCATACCCAGATGCGCCGCGACGGCTGCCACCTGGCGGGTCTGGTTGGACTGGATGCCGCCGATCGACACCAGTGTGTCGTAGCCGCCGTCGATGGCTTCCGGCACCAGGTATTCCAGTTTGCGGGTCTTGTTACCGCCAAAGGCCAGACCGCTGTTGCAATCCTCGCGCTTGGCATACAACTCGACCTTGCCACCCAGATGCTCGCTCAAGCGTTTCAGAGGGGTGATGGGCGAGGGGCCGAAGGTCAGAGGGTAGCGCTTGAACTTGCTCAGGTTCATATCGGGGCTCCGTTGATAAGTTGATTCAGGCCTGCAAGGAATGAGTTCGACGTTTGAACGGTGTGCCTGAAGTGGTTCCTATCATAGGAAATAGCTGAATAATCGTGGTTGCAAAGAATTGTCTATTTGCAAAATCAGCGTTAGTGTCATAGCACTAACGCAAACTTTTATTTTGTGAAAGCCATCATGAAAGCAATAAATGAACGCACTAAAAAGTCCGCTGGCGATGTAGCGCCGCTGCTGGACAGGATTGACCGCGCCATTCTCAAGACCCTGCAACGTGATGCCTCGATTTCCAATGTGGCGCTCGCCGAGAAGGTCAAGCTGAGCCCGCCTGCGTGCTTGCGGCGCGTCGAGCGGTTGAAGGAGGCGGGCGTTATCAAGGGCGTGGTGGCGTTGCTCAATGGCGACGTTCTGGACGCGGGCATGGTGGTGCTGATCGGTGTGGTGCTCGACCGCTCGACCCCGGATTCATTTGCCCAATTTGAAGAAGCCGCGCAGAAGGTGTCCGGCTGCATGGAGTTTCATGTGGTCACCGGCGAGTTCGATTACTTCATGCTGCTGCGCACCAAAGACAGTCAGAGTTTCAACCGCCTGCATGCCGAACAGCTGCTGTACTTGCCCGGTGTCAGACAGATCCGCTCGTTCATGGGACTGCGTCAGGTGGTGTCGACCACGCAATTACCCATTTAACCGGTTGCTCGACGTGGCCTGCTTGTACTACGCAGCGTCAAACGTTCACGTCTGATGAAGGTCAGAGTTGTTGACTGCCACACGATTGACCCTGGCGCATGATTCAATCAGTGCTATTTCCTTTTTTTACTTGCTCAAGGATTTTTATTTTGGCTGCTGGAAGCTTGCTTACCCTGCTCGACGATATTGCGACCCTGCTGGATGACGTGGCACTGGCCACCAAGAAAACCGCGGGTGTGCTGGGGGATGATCTGGCGCTCAATGCCCAGCAGGTCACCGGAGTTTCAGCCGATCGCGAACTGCCCGTTGTCTGGGCCGTGGCCAAGGGCTCGTTGCTCAACAAGGCAATCCTGGTTCCGGCGGCACTGTTGATCAGCGCCTTCGCGCCCTGGGCGATTCTTCCCTTGTTGATGATCGGCGGCGCGTTCCTATGCTTTGAAGGTTTCGAGAAAATCGCCCATAAATGGCTGCATCCCGAAACCGGCGAAGAGCATGATCAGCGCAAGCAGGCGGCGACGGATGCTTCAGTGGACATGGTGGCGTTCGAAAAGGACCGTATCAAAGGCGCGATTCGCACCGACTTCATTCTTTCGGCAGAAATCATCGTGCTGGCGCTGGGCGTAGTGTCGGCCCGACCGTTCATGGATCAGGTCGGTGTACTGGTTATTGTCGCTGTGCTGATTACCGTGGGTGTCTATGGACTGGTGGCAGGTATCGTCAAACTTGACGACTTGGGCCTGTACCTGAAAAGGACTGCAAGCTCTGCGGCGCAGAAAATCGGTGGTGCTTTGCTATGGCTTGCGCCGGTATTGATGAAGGTACTGTCGATTGTCGGTACTGCGGCCATGTTCATGGTCGGCGGCGGGATTCTGGTTCACGGTCTGCCATTTGCTCACCATTGGGTCGAAGGCGTGACCGAAGCTGCAGCCGGTGCGGTGGGCGGGCTGTCGATGGTCGTCCCGACGCTGATCGATGCGGTCGCCGGGGTTATCGCTGGCGCGGTGCTGGTGTTGGTCGTGACGCTGATTGGCAAGGTCTGGAAAGCGGCTAGGGAGTGAGTGGAGGCGGGCGCCGCGCAGGAGTTGAATATCGTGCCAATGCTCCGCGTTGGCATGCATCCCGTGACGCTCCGCGTCACAGATCTGCGCAGCAACACCCTCTCAAGGTTGGGCGCAGAGGCTTCAGAAATGCGTTCCCGCGCTGAGCGCGGGAACGAGCTTCACAACCGGATCGTGCTTAGAAGAACACCTTCACCAGCAAACTCGCGGTGTTCTGGTCGGTGTCGAACGAGCGGCTGTCCTTGATGCCGTATTTGTTGGTCCAGTAATCGTATTCGATACCGACGTACAGCTGACGCTCAGGGTAATTCAGTGCCTTGCCCAGGTCATATTTGATCTGCGGGTTGAAGTGCAGGTTGGAGTGGTAAGTACCACGCGACGTCTTGTCGTTGTCCACTACCCAGTCCATGAAACCGTCGATCAGCACATCCGATTTGCCCATGGGGATGGTGTAGGACCACACCGGGGTAATCTGCCATACGCCATCGCCCGGACGGTTGCCTTCAGTCTGGCGCTGGTAGAAGTTCAGCTGGAAGTAGTCGAAACCCGGGATCTTCAAATCGAACGCCGGGCCGATCAGGTAAGACTCGTTATCGCCTTCACCAAATTCGTAAGTTGCCGCAATCAGCACATCGCTGATCGGGCCGAACTCGAACTTCTGGCCAAATATCTTGCCCAGCGACAAGCGTGGCGAGAACTCACCGTAATAGGTGTTATCGCCAGCGGTTGCGTCTCCCTTGCCGTTGTAGAAGATCTTGTCGACGAAGAAGAAGTTGTCGCCGTACTTCCAGCTGTCAGCATGTTCAAAGGTGAACGTCTGCTGGTTTGCCGGGTTGACGGCAAAGTCTCGTCCATTGAGATAGGTCAGGCTATTGCTCTGCCACTGGAAGATATCCCCGGCCATGGCTGGCGCAGCGGCCAGCAGACTGCTGGCCAGTAACACGCTGGAAAACGTACGGTTCATGCGGTGAGTCCCTTGAAATAGATCGTGATTTTTTCAGACTGGCGTTCTCTAAGTGACGCCTTGTCTGTGGTTGCAGTAATTTGTCTGTCTGGTCAGCTTTGTGTTGTTAGCAAGAGCTGCGCCAAACAGTGAAAAAAAGTTGAAGTAATCCCCAAACCGGCATCAACGTGTCGGTTTCAAGTCATTTTCCGGGTCGACAGAGTCCTGACCGTACAGTCAGCTAGTTGGCTGTTCGGTCAACGTCAGCGTACAGGGAGCGGTTGTCCGGTTTTGCAGCGGCGGCGGAGAATACTGACTTGCGTCATCTGACTCAAGTGCTCCAGCGCAGGGCGTCTGGAGCGAAAGTGGGGCGAGTGCGCCCCTTTTCAGGGGCGCTTGGTTAGCGAGGGACTCAGTTAGTGTGTGCGCCTTGATCGACCCAGGCACCGACCAGTTCGCGTTCCTGCTGAGTCATCTGGGTGATGTTGCCCAGCGGCATGATCGGCGAGGTGACGGCCTGCGCCTTGATGCGCGGGGCCTGCTGCTGAATCTGTTCTGGCGTATCGAACATCACTCCCGCAGGCGCAACGCTGAACAACTGACTGGTAGGCGTTGCGGAATGGCATACCGTGCAACGATGCTGAATCACTTCATGCACTTTGGCGAAGTCCGCGCCGGTGCTGGCAGGCTTGGCCTCGACCGGCGCGGTGACCGGCTCCGTAGGTTTCTCGTCGGCCCGATGACCGCCGACTGCGGTGCCGGGCAGCGGTTGGTAAACGATTTTCGCGGGAGGTTGCGCAGGGCCGGTGACGTACGCCAGGCAGAGCATGCCCAGCGCAGCGACCGGCAGAGTCCAGGCGAATCGATGGCTGTCATGTCTTGTATTGAAATAGTGGCGCACCAGGACCGCCAGCAGTGCGATGCCCGCCAGGATCAGCCAGTTGTACTCACTGCCGTATGTGCTCGGAAAGTGGTTGCTGATCATGATGAACAGCACAGGCAGGGTGAAGTAGTTATTGTGCCGCGAGCGCAACAGGCCCTTGGCGGGCAGGCTTGGGTCCGGCGTGCGGTTCTCGGCAATGGCGGCCACCAGGGCGCGCTGGGCCGGCATGATGATGCGGAACACGTTGCCGACCATGATGGTGCCCATGATTGCGCCCACGTGCAGGTAGGCACCACGACCGCTGAACACTTTGCTGAACCCGTATGCCGCCGCGACCAGCAGCACGAACAGGACCACGCCCAACAGGGCAGGGCGCTTGCCCAGTGGCGAGTCGCACAAAAAACTGTAGATGAACCAGCCGACAAACAACGAACCCAGGCCAATGTGCACGCCTTCGGCACCACTAAGGCTGCTGCCCGGCGCCAACAGGTACAGCGTAGGGTTGGCGTAGAACACCACGCACAACAGGGCCACGCCCGACAGCCAGGTTGAATACGCTTCCCATTTGAACCAGTGCAGATTCTCCGGCATGGTCGGCGGCGCGAGCTTGTACTTCTCCAGGTGATAAATGCCACCGCCGTGGATCGCCCATAAATCGCCGGACAGCCCTTCACGCGGGTTGCTGCGGTTGAGGTTGTTCTCCAGCCAGACAAAGTAGAACGATGCGCCGATCCAGGCCACGCCCACAATCATGTGAATCCAGCGTACGCCCAGATTCAGCCATTCCATCATATGTGCCAGCACGGTTTTACCCTTCCAGTGGGTTGGGATCGAGAACCAGCAACTGGCTCTCGGCAAAGTAATGCTCGTCGCAGTTGTTGCCTTCGCCACTGCGATCAACCACCAGGAAGTCATCCTGCTTTTCGATCGTCAGCACCGGGTGGTGCCAGACGCCGCGATGGTAATTGATACCCTGCCTGCCGTTGGACACGAAGGCGCGGGTCAGCTCTGACTCAGGCGCATCGCCAACCGGCGCGACCACGATCAGAAAGGGGTTGCCGAGCAGCGGGATGAAGGCCTGGCTGCCCTGCGGGTGACGCTCCAGCATGCCAATGGTCAATGGCATCGGCAGCGCTTCGGCGCGGAATATGCTGATGATCGCCTTGTCATCCGGTTGCGCGGTCTGCACTTCAGCCAGACGATGAAAGCGCATGGTCGAGCCGTTATTGATCATGAAATGATCGCTGCCATCGGTTTCGATCACATCACCGAATGGCGCAAAAGCTTCCTTGGTCAGTGGCTCGATTATCAGTTTGCGCATGCGGATTCTTCTTCAATGGTTTTGAGGGTGGGTCGTTTGCACATTCGTATTGATGACTATCGTGCCAATGCTCTGCGTTGGCATGCATTTCGTGACGCTCTGCGTCACAACTCTACGCCGCGCCACACATACTCAAGACTGGACGCAGAGCGTCCGGAACTGCATTCCCACGCGGAGCGTGGGAACGATAACCTGTTGCCTTCTGCTGACTTCCGACGCGTTGTTACCTGGACACCTTGCCCAGCACTCGCAGGCGGCTCACACCACCGTCCGGGAATACGTTCAGGCGGATGTGGGTGATCGGGCCGATGGCGTTGATCTGCTCGGCGAACTCGTGTTCGGCGTGCATGGTCAGCTTCTGGCTTGGCAGCAGCTCGCGCCAGAACAAACTCTGGGTTTCGATCTGGCTGTCGGTGCCACCCTTGACGAAAGCACCCTGGATCGAGCAGCTGTCCGGGTAATTGCCCTTGAAGTGCAGGGTGTCGACGATGACTTTCTCGACTTCGCCCTTGTGTCCCAGCGCCACGATGACCCAGTCGTTGCCCGGTGTGCGACGGCGCGCGGTTTCCCAGCCGTCGCCCATGTTCACACCACGGCCGGGGTTGAGGATATTGCTCATGCTGCCGTAATGCTCGTCCGAGCAGGCAATCGACCGGCCACCGTTGAGTGCCGCCACCAGATCGATCTGCTCGTCTTCGCTGACTTTCGACCAGTCGCGATGCGGCACGCCGTACACGCGCAGGCGCGCTACGCCGCCGTCCGGGTAGATATTGAAGCGCAGGTGGCTGAACGCCTGATCGCTGCTGATTTCGTGGTAATGATGGCTGTTGCCTTGCAGCTCCACAGACGGCAGCACTTCGGTCCAGGCGGTGTTTTCATCGGGTTCGCCAGAGGCCAGAAAGCACGCTTCCAGCGAAGCGGAAGGCGGAAAGTTGCCGGTGAAAAACGAGGTATCAATGTCTACACCCTTGATGGTGCCAGCTACACCGAGGCGGATCACTGCGCTGTCGTATCCTTCGAAACGCTTGCGGCGCGACTCCCAGCCGTCCATCCACTTGCCGTTGTCGTCGAACACGCCTTCTTTCCAGACCGCCGGGGTCGGCTGGAACAACCGGTTGGCATCTGCGAACCAGTCATCGGTGACCGAAAGGATTTTTGTGCCCAGGCGCGCGTCGGCCAGGTTCACGAACTTCTCGAACGGTGCGGCGTAAACTTTCATGCTTGTTGTCTGCCTTCTGAACAGGTTGATAACGGCGACGCTCAAAGCGCCTGTAGACGAAACAGTGCGATTTTGTTGATCTCGGCCAGGGCGCAAGCGAACTCGGCCTCGGGCGAGTGGTGGATGCGTTGCTCGAACGCCGCCAGGATTTTATGTCTGTCGCTGCCCTTGACCGCCATGATGAACGGAAAGCCGAAGCGGGCCTTGTAAGCCTCGTTCAACTCGGTGAAGCGCTGAAACTCTTCAGGCGTGCAGTGGTGGATACCGGCGCCTGCCTGCTCATCGGTACTGGCCTGAGTCAGCTCGCCCTGAACGGCAGCTTTTCCGGCCAGGTCCGGGTGGGCATTGATCAGCGCCAGTTGTTGCGCGTGGGTGGCACCGAGCAATATTTTGCTCATGCGGGCATGCAGGGCCTCGACCTGATCCAGTTCGGGGCCTGCGCCCTGATCGAAGGCCTGCTGCGCGACCCACGGTGAGTGTTCGTAGATGTCGGCAAAGGCTGCGATGAATGCGTCCCTGTCGAGGGTCGAGGGTGTCAGTTTCTGAAACTCGCTCATTGCGCCGCCTTGCCGGTAAACGAATGTTCAGTGTGCCAGTGGCGGGCGATATCGACACGCCGGGTAAACCACACCTGCTCATGGCCTTTGACGTACTCAATGAAACGCTTGAGCGCGGCCAGCCGGGCAGGGCGACCGATCAGGCGGCAATGCAGACCGATGGAAAGCATCTTCGGTGCGTCTTCGCCTTCGGCATACAGCACGTCGAACGCGTCCTTCAAGTACTGAAAGAATTGCTCGCCGTTGTTGAAGCCCTGCACCTGGGTGAAGCGCATGTCGTTGGTGTCCAGCGTGTAAGGGATGACCAGATGCGGCTTGCCGGTAGGGTTGTTCGGCTCCCAGTACGGCAGGTCGTCGTCGTAGGTGTCGCAATCATAGAGAAAACCGCCTTCCTCCATCACCAGTCGCCGCGTATTGGGCCCGGTGCGCCCGGTGTACCAGCCCAGCGGCCGTTCGCCACTGATCTCGGTGAGGATATGAATCGCCTGGCGCATGTGTTCACGCTCGTCGGCTTCATCCATGTTCTGATAGTCGATCCAGCGATAACCGTGACTGCAGATTTCGTGACCGTCGGCGACCATGGCGCGGATCACCTCGGGGTGACGCTGCGCGGCCATGGCTACGGCGAAGATGGTCAGGGGGATATCGAACTGCTTGAACAGCTTGAGAATGCGCCAGACGCCTGCGCGGCTGCCGTATTCATACAGCGATTCCATGCTCATGTTGCGCTGGCCCTGCAATGGCTGCGCAGCAACCATCTCGGACAGAAAGGCTTCTGATTCCTTGTCACCGTGCAGAATATTGCGCTCGCCACCTTCCTCGTAATTCAGCACGAATGACAAGGCAATGCGCGCGTTGCCCGGCCAGCGTGGATGAGGCGGGTTGTTACCGTAACCGATGAGGTCGCGTGGGTAGTCAGCGCTCACTGCAAGCTTCCTTCTGTGCGTTATGTGCGTTTGGCCAAGTGCGGTGCGAATGGCAGGCAAGGCACTGCAATGCGCAGATTGTATACAATTTTATTTTCGGCTTGTAACCCTGTAGGTTTCGTCACCGAGTCGTGCTTGTTCAGATAACGCAAGCAAGAAACCTGCCTGAGTGGTCAGCTAATCGGAAAAAATCTGATATTTTTCCTTTGCTTCCTTTCTTTTCAGGTAATTCGACGCTTGGCGAGCAGCACAGGCGTCAGCTGCAATCCCCTGAAGATTTTATTGTGTACAGGTTTTCGCGAAAGTGTCTTAATCGGTTGCAATCGCACCATGCAGAGCACTTCATTGGTGCACTGTTTCACCGTCGTCTGATGTGAGGAGTGAAGTTTTGGGGAAATTGACCACACACGTGCTGGACGCTGCCCACGGTTGCCCAGGCAGTGCCATCCGCATTGAATTGTATCGGGTCGAAGGCCAGCAGCTGCTGCACGTTGTCAGCGCTGTCACCAACAGCGATGGACGTTGCGATGCGCCCCTGTTGCAGGGAGACACTTATCAGTCCGGGGTTTATCAACTGCATTTTCAGGCTGGCGATTATTACCGTGCACGAGGTGTTGCGTTGAACGCACCGGCTTTTCTCGATGAAGTGGTGCTGCGCTTTGGCATTGATGCAGGTCAGGAACACTTTCATGTGCCGCTGTTAATCTCGCCGTATAGCTACTCGACGTATCGGGGCAGCTGAGTACCTCTTGCCCGCCCCACACTGCGGGCCTTTTTTTGCGCGCGTTTCCGGTTTTGCCCTGTGTACAATGCGCCAGTCCCAAAGCCGTAATCCATCTGCGCACGAGTGCCCATGAACGACCAGTCCCTGCCTCTCAAGAAACAGCCGCGCGGCACGACCAGCGCCAGCCGCAGCGTTACTCAGGACGATATCGTTTACGAGCATATTTTCGATGCCATTCTGGAGCAGCGGCTGGCGCCGGGCACCAAATTGAGTGAAGAGGCGCTGGGCGAGATCTTTGGTGTCAGCCGCACCATCATTCGTCGCGCTCTATCGCGGTTGGGGCACGAAGGTGTGGTGCTGTTGCGGCCTAATCGTGGCGCTGTGGTCGCCAGCCCCAGCGTCGAAGAGGCGCGCCAGGTATTTTTTGCCCGGCGCATGGTCGAGAAGGCAATCACTGAACTGGCAGTCGCGCACGCCACTGCCGAGCAACTGGTCGAGCTGCGCCAGATGGTCAGCGACGAGCGCGACAGCTTTGCCCACGGTGATCGAGGTGCAGGCATCCGTCTCTCCGGTGAATTCCATCTGCAACTGGCCGTAGCCGCCAGAAACGCGCCGCTGATCAGCTTCCAGCGCAGTCTGGTATCGCAGACTTCATTGATCATTGCCCAGTACGAAACCGGCAACCGCACACATTGTTCCTACGACGAGCACACCCAGTTGATCGACGCCATCGAAGCGCGCGATGCGCCGCTCGCCGTCGAGTTGATGATGCATCACATGGACCACATCGACGGCAAGCTCAACCTCGACCAGGACAGTGCCTCGGACGATTTGCATGCAGTGTTCTCGCACGTCATGGGCAGAAAAAAAACGGGGCGTTGAGGCCTTCGGATAATCGTGCGACGCTCCGCGTCGTCATGCCGTTCCGGACGCTCCGCGTCCTCTTGACGACGCAGAGCGTCGAGACCTGCATTCCCACGCGGAGCGTAGGGAACGATAACGAACCTTTGACCATCGTGCGACGCTCCGCGTCGTCATGCCGTTCCGGACGCTCTGCGTCCTCTTGACGACGCAGAGCGTCGAGACCTGCATTCCCACGCGGAGCGTAGGGAACGATAACGAAGCTTTGACCATCGTGCGACGCTCCGCGTCGCATGCCGTTCTGGAAGCTCTGCGTCCTCTTGACGACGCAGAGCGTCGAGACCTGCATTCCCACGCGGAGCGTAGGGAACGATAACGAAGCTT